>CAUVRI010000006.1:0-38422 GCA_963554405.1 uncultured Streptococcus sp.
GCAGTTGGTGCTGCGACAAATTCTGAAGCTTGAGGAGCTGCTACTGGTTCTTCAATAGGTGCAGTTGGTGCTGCGACAAATTCTGGAGCTTGAGGAGCTGCTACTGGTTCTTCTGTAGGTGCAGTTGGTGCTGCGACAAATTCTGAAGCTTGAGGAGCTGCTACTGGTTCTTCAACAGGGGCAGTTGGCGCTGCAACAAACTCTGGGGCTTGTGGAGCTGCTACTGGTTCTTCAACAGGGGCAGTTGGCGCTGCAACAAATTCTGTGGTTTGTGGGGTTTCTGGAACCACTACTTCTTCTTGAAATTCTCCTGCAGCCAGCGCTTGAGCGATTTCTTCTGCACTAGCAGAACGACCATTTACGGCTTCGAAATAATCCAGCCAATCTTGTTTTGACATAATGAATCTCCTTAACTATTGTTTATACTAGGGTATTATACAAAATTTCTGAACCATTTTCAATGAAAGACTGGAAAATCCCTGTAATATCTTTTGAAAAACATACAAATTCTACTCATTTTTAGAAATTAGTAAAGAAAAAGGCTGGGCAAAAACTGTCCAGCCTTTGATGTTTGATAGGAATAAGTGCAAGACGCAGTGGTTGATTGGCATCTTTGTTCGCCTTTTAATCTCCAAAGATGACCTAATGAGGGAAACAAAGTTTCCTTTATCCACAACCTTCAACAGTCTCCCAGACTGTTGAAGCTATGCGGAGGTGGGAAGATTGAAAAGGTTTGGGGAACCTTTTCAACTTTTTTTATTTTACGGAGTTCTTTCCCACTCCCGTTTCTTAGGATTCAAATGCATCCATGCCACCTTGGACGTTGGTCACATCATAGCCTTGCTCTTCCAAAAATTGGCAAGCACGTGCTGAGCGTCGACCAGACTTGCAGATGACATAATAGGGATAATCCTTCTCTAATTCCTGGTAGCGATCTGCTAACTCAGATAAGGGAAGAAGACGAACCCCATCTAAGTGAAGGGCATCATATTCCTCCTGCTCGCGTACATCAAGAACGTGTAAGTCTCCTTTTTGATAAGCTTGGTAAAAGCTTGAAAATGGAATTTCTTTCATGATTTCTCCTATCAGGTATGTTATGGGAGGGTTAGAATTTCATAATGAAAGCCAACAGCCTCTAAAAATCGTAACAAGTCTTGGGTTTTAATAAAAATCGTCTTTTCATTGGTATTGGGATGGAAAGTCATGATCTCCTCTGACACAATGTCTTTATCGAAATAGACTCGAATATCTTTTTCTCCATTGTTCAATAAACCAAATGGAGAAACCGTACCTGCCGGTAATTGCATTTTTTCAGCTAAAGAATCTGCTGAAGCCATGCGGATCCGGTTTGCTTCCACTTGCTCTTTGAAATCCTCCATATCCAATGGTTTCTGGTCGTCCATGATGAGCAGATAGAATTGGGTTTTCTTCTTATTGGTCAAAAACATGGACTTGGTCCGAACACCTTCTAAGCCTTCAATGTAAGAATCAGCCTGCTCAGTCGTGAATGCAGGTGGGTGTTCCACTACATCAAATGAAATGCCTAACTCGTCTAATTTCTCTTTAACTTGTTGATAAGGATCCATCGTCGCTCTCCTTTATTTTTGAATGATCTCTTGTACTAAGGTTTGCAATTCTGGAACCACCTCTGCCTCAAACCAAGGATTTTTAGCCATCCAGATTTGATTGCGAGGGGAAGGGTGAACGAGTGGAAAATAGGTTGGCAAATAATCTTTAAAATGGTGAACCCGTTCGGTTACCTTGCCACTAACCTTTTCATGAAGGTAGTATGCTTGGGCATATTGTCCAATTAAGAGGGTTAACTCAATATCCGGACACTCCTTGAGAAGTTGAGGGTGCCACTTTTCCGCAAAGCCTTTGCGAGGTGGAAGGTCACCAGATTTCCCATGCCCTGGGAAATAAAAGTCCATGGGGATGACCGCAAACAAACCAGAATTATAAAAGGTGTCTTCGTCAACTCCTAACCATTCGCGCAGGCGGTCACCACTCTTATCCTTCCAGTAAATACCAGCTTCTTCCGTCTTCATCCCTGGAGCTTGTCCGATAATATTGATACGAGCTGTCTTTGGGGCTGCAAAGAGTGGCTCTATCCCTTTCTCTGTATATTCTTTATTTTGAGGATCTGCCATAATGGCTTGTTTAATGCTTTCAATCCTTGACATAAGTCCTCCTTCTATGGAAAAACTCAGCCAGAAAAACTGGCCGAGTAGTGGATTATTTGATTAGTTCATAGATGGCTTCTGCGTAAATAGCTGCTGCACGATAGAGATCTTCAACATCTGCGAACTCATTAGCTTGGTGCATAGTATTGACATAGTCTGGGAACATAGCACCAAAGGCAACGCCACGTTTCAAGAGACGACCAAAGGTACCACCACCGATCACTTGTTCATGTCCTTTGAGGCCAGTTTGTTTTTCGTAAACACGCAAGAGGGTGGATACCAATTCATCATCCATCGGAACATAGTGAGGTGTGTGACCATGGGCTGACAAGCTTACTGTAGCCACTCCTTCGATCTTTTCAAGGATAGCTTTGATAGTTTCAGGATCTGTACCTTGAGGGTAACGGATATTGAGGGCAATAGTGTTGTCTGCTTGGCTGTCATCAAAATGGAAGACACCTGCATTCATACTCAATGGTCCCATTTTGGCATCTGTATGGGCAATTCCTAATTTTTCACCTGCAAAATCTTCGTGAAGAAGTGAAGCTGTCACATGAAGGTAAGCCTTAGCAGCACCACCAAAATCAAATTGGTTCAACAAGAGAGCCAAGTAGGTTGCACCATTGATCCCATCTTCAGGAGTTGATCCATGAGCAGATTTCCCGACAATCGTAACGGTATAGGTTTTTTCGTCAACAGTTGAGATTTCATACTTGAGCTGGTGTTCCTTGGCAAAGGCATCTAAGAGGCCAGCAAGATCTGGTAGTTGTCCAGAAACGACTGCAGTCGCTGACTCTGGTACCATGTTTTCACGAAGGCCGCCTGTAAAGCTATGAAGATGGGCACTTCCTGTGTTGTCATTTCCAAAATGAAGGTACTCAGTGATGTTTCCTTTTTCCCCATTGATGATTGGGAATTCCGCATCTGGTGAGAAGCCAAAATCTGGCTCAGGAAGTCCGACGTGTTTGAAATAGTAATCCATGTCGCCCCAGCCTGATTCTTCATCCGTACCGACAACAAAGCGCACGCGCTTAGAAACAGGGAGTCCTAGGTCTTTAATGATCTTCAAACCATAGTAGCAGGCCATTGTAGGCCCTTTATCATCAGACGAACCACGCGCATAGAGCTTGCCATCGATAATTTCTGGTTTGTAGGGATCCGTCTTCCAGCCACTACCTGCAGGCACGACGTCCATATGGGCAAAGATCCCAAGCTCTTCTTCTCCTTCACCAAAAGTAAAATGACCGGCATAATTGTCGACATTCTTGGTTTCATAGCCATCACGTTTGGCAATTTCCAAGAATTTTTCAAGAGCTTTTACAGGACCAGGTCCAAAAGGATGCTCTGCATCTGCCTTGCTGTCATCGCGTTCAGAATTGATTTCCAAGAGGCTGTATAAGTCAGCCATCATCTCATCGCGACGTTTTTCTACTTCTGATTTAAAGTCAACTGTTGTCATGAATTCCTCCTCGATCTTCTATTTGCTAATTGGCTTAACGTTTGTCAATGATTTCGTCCACTGGTAAGCGATAGCTTGGCTCTACTTTTTCAGCCGCATAGCCAACCGTAATCAAGACTTCCGGACGGAAACGCTCTTCGATGTCCAATACTTCATTGATTTTTGATTTATCAAATCCCAAGATAATATTGGTTCCAATGCCTTGGTCCGTCAAAGCAAGTACCAAGTTCATGGCCACAAGCCCGGCATTCAAAGCCAAGTAATCACTTGTTTGTTGGGCATCATAGCGTGCAAATTCAGCAGGAAGATTTTGCATAAAGTATTGCAACTGTTCGTCTGTGAAGTTTTTCACCCCACCGACACGCGCAATCTTGCGAGCCCGTTTTTGCAAATCAGTATCTGTAAAGAGGGCGATGGTCACAGGTGCTTCCATGACTTGATCGTAGTTTGCACCATAGGCTAATTTTGCCAATTCAGCATTTTTTTGACGAACGACCACAAATTTCCAAGGCTGGCTATTGTGGGCACTAGGGGCCAAGGTTGCGATCTCAATAGCAGTCCGTACATCCTTTGGATCGACCGGTTGGTCAGTGAAATGCTTGATCGCATGGCGTTTTTTATTGAGCTCTAGAAATTTCATAAGCTTCTTCCTTTTCTATTTCTGTTACCTCTATTTTAACACAAAATGAAAGAGCTTGCAGGGTTTTACAGCCTAAGATTGTGAAAAAAGAAGCGGACATTTTGAAGATCCGCTTCTTTGTTATAGGTTGAATACACAAGAGATCCACCTATGATTCATTGGAAAGATTGAAATAGGCAGCTACTTCTTTGGTATAACCGTTTTTCTCAATTAAGCTAGTTAGCAGCTCGATGTTATGGCCCCGATAGTTATCCTCGCGTCTCAACTCTTCGTACATCTCAATAAAGGGAAGACCCTTGTCCTTGGCATCTTGGAGTTCTGCTTCATAGTCATAGGCCACCTTACGAAATTGCAGGTTGGTCACCCCATCTGCTTCGACATCGATCAGAGCATACTGAGCTCTATGGTTTTGAATTGGTTCCCAGTCAAAATAAGGCATGCCAATAGTCCCCGGATTGAGGATCTGTTGGCCCTGACTGCCATAGCGAAGCAACTGCTTGTGAACATGACCGTAGATCGCCAGATCCGTCTGGTCATCCAGCAATTGGTCAAAGTTCTCCGTCGCATTTGCTGGACGCAAGTCTCCACCGTAATTCTTTTCTGGCAAATTGTGGGTCAGTGAAAAACGAATACCATTGACCTCCTTCTTCTCTACCAATGGAAGGGAACGAAGCCAATCGATCCGCTTAGGATCTAGTCCTTCCATGAGGTACTGAGTGAGACGAAGAAGTTGGATCTCCTGCGGATCCTCAAGGCCGTACTCACCATCCAAAGCCTCTAGGACACAATCGTCCCAATTTCCACGAACAGCCGCTGTAATGGGAATCGCATCCAGCAATTCAAAAAGGTCCTCTCTTCCAGGCCCCGGAAGCAAAATGTCCCCTAAAAGCCAGTATTCTGTCGCGCCTTGAGCACGCGCATCCCCAATCACTGCCTCCAGGGCTGTCGTATCTCCGTGGATATCAGATAAAATAGCGATTCGATGGTTCATTTTAAACTCCTTATGATTGGTATGATTCAGAATCCTCCGCCACTTCCATCAATGGACTTGCTTCTTCTTGCTTTCCTTGATGGAGCTTGGCTTGCACTGCCTCCGCCACTGCTCGCGGGATGCCGACTGTGACAATCTCATCTACAGTAGCTTCTTTGATCTTGGTCAGCGACTTGAAGTGCTTCATCAGCAACTGCTTGCGTTTTGGTCCCAAACCTTCGATGCCGTCCAGCTGGGAGGAGAAGGAATTCTTAGACCGAAGCTGGCGGTGGAAAGTGATGGCGAAACGGTGGACTTCATCCTGGATCCGTTGCAGGAGGAAAAATTCCTGCGAGGTCCGAGAAAGTTCGATGACTTGGAGAGGATCACCAAAGAGCAATTCATGGGTTTGGTGCTTGTCATTTTTTTGTAGGCCTGCAATGGGAATATCCAGCCCTAACTCCTCTTGAATGACTTGCTTAGCGATATTAACCTGGCCATGACCACCATCGATAACGATCAGATCAGGTGGCGTCAGGCCATCCCGCATGACACGGCTGTAGCGTCTGCGAATGACCTCCCGCATGCTGGCATAGTCATCTGGTCCGACAACGGTCTTGATCTTGTACTTGCGATAGTCCTTTTTGCTTGGCTTCCCATTGACAAAGACCACCATGGCTGAAACTGGACTGGTCCCCATGATGTTGGAGTTGTCAAAGGACTCAATGCGCACAGGAGTTGGAATTTGCAGGAGTTTTCCAAGATTTTCAATAGCACCTTGGGTCTTTTCCATGGATTTTTCAAGGAGATTAAACTTCTGCTCCAGACTAACACGCGCATTCTTGATGGCCAGATTGACCAACTGCTTCTTCTCCCCACGCTGGGGCTTGAGGACCTTGGTATCTACAAGGGCCTTGACCGCTTCCTCATCGATATCTTGAGGGATCAGGATTTCATTAGGGATCAGGTGGGATTTCTCCTGGTAAAACTGCCCCACATAGGTCAAGAAATCCTCATCTGGATCATTATAGTAAGGAAAGAGATTGACGTCGCGCTCGATCAGTTTGCCCTGACGGACAAAGAAGACCTGCACACACATCCAGCCCTTGTCCACGTAGTAGCCAAAGACATCCCGGTTCTGCAAATCCTTGGCCATGACCCGCTGTTTGGTCCGCAGGGTCCCAATAGCCTGGATCAGATCCCGATACTCGGCTGCCCGCTCGAATTCCATGTTTTGCGCAGCGGTATTCATTTTGAGCTTGAGCTCATCGATGATCTTATCATCCTGCCCCTTGAGGAAATCAGAAACCTCCTGGGCCATGCCCTTGAAATAAGCCTCATCCTTGTGGCAGACTGTATGAGCCATGCATTGCCCTAAATGGTAGTAAAAGCAGACCTTGGAAGGCGGATTGGTACACTTGCGGAATGGGAAAATCCGGTCCAAAAGCCGCTTGATCTCATTGGCTGCTCCCACATCTGGATAGGGACCGAAATAGAGACCACCATCCTTTTTGACCTGGCGCGTGATGATAAGACGCGGATAGCGCTCATTGGTAATCTTGATGAAGGGATAGGACTTGTCATCCTTGAGCATGATATTGTACTTGGGCTTGTTCTCCTTGATGAGGTTGATCTCAAGAAGCAAGGCCTCAATATTGGACTCAGTGACGATAAACTCAAAATCCACAATCTCAGATACCAGGGCTTCTGTCTTGGTATCGTGGCTTCCTCTAAAATAGGACCGCACCCGGTTGCGAAGATTCTTGGCCTTCCCCACATAGATGATGGTACCGTTCTTGTCTTTGTGAATGTAACAGCCCGGACTCGTCGGCAAGAGCTCGAGCTTGGATTTAATCAAGTTATTCATACTCTCTATTATAGCAAAAAAGAGAGGGGGTAGCCTCTCTCTAGTATGTTTGTATTATTGTTATCCACCTTCACCAAGTAAAAAATAATTATTAAAAGGTATATCAGATAGTCATCCTCAATCCTTTATCTTCACTTGCCCTTTTTCATATCCCGAATACCAACTACTATTCGGACTGACATATTCAGGTAATTCCTTTTGTGGTTGATCTCCTGAAAGGGTTAAAAGCCCATCATGTATCAAACAAGTGTACTTCTCTGAATCTCTAACAAATTCATTATTTTCAGTATCATATGAGTAAGTATGCTCTGAACTACCTTCCTTTATGGTTATCTGCTCTCCTTCTATTTTTATCCACGATGTTTTATCTAGGGAGGCCGTTTTAGTTGATTCATTTTTTACCGTCAGATAGTATATTCCATCTTTTGATTTCATCTCATCAAGGGTAGTCGTGATAATCCCTAAAATCATCAGTGCAGGAATAATCAACAGAAACCATTTCCATTTTTTAGATTTATTTTTCATTAGTAACCATTACTCCATTTAATTTTAAATTTCGTTTTTTTAAAGTTCAAATTTTGCATTTCTACTTTTTCTATTATAGCAAAAAAGAGAGATCTAAAACGATCCCCCTTTACTAGCAATCGATAATCTTTATCCTTTGAGATTAGCCATCTGGAAGATCGGAATCACATAAGGAACAATAGACATCAGGATAGTGAATAGCACGAAGAACCAGAACCAGAAGGACGCGAGGGCACGCTGGAAAACTCCCGGTTGAGGTTTATTGGCTTGAATATAAGCCTTGATAGTTGGCCATTTAGTCGCAAGAACCACTATCATCACAATGGAACCAATAGCTAAAACACCGATTTGGAGCCAATTCGCTAGTCCCTCATCCACATGATAGGCTACATAATGCAGGCCTTGGGAAATGACAAAGTTATTGAAAATGTGATAGAAAATAGCCCACCAGATATTGTATTCAAAGGCAATGTAGCCGAAACCTAGGCCAATGATACTCGCGAAAAAGAGCTGATCAAAATTGGCATGGAAGAGACCAAACAAGATAGCCGTCATGACAATGGCAAAGACCTTGCCATACCGTTCCAAGCCACGCAAGCCTGCTCCACGGAAGAAGAATTCCTCTGTGATTGGACCAAAAAAGCCAGCATACAAGAGCATGGTCCATGATCGCTCAATCGTATCACCTAGATCGGGTGTTGGAGAATGAAGGCCAATGGTCTCAAACATGCGCTCAATCACTTGTGTCATCACAGATGAAAAGACTTGAGAAAAGCCAAGAAAGGCGAGAAGAATAAAGAAGACTGAAAGAGTCATCTTACGTCCCTTGTGCTTAAGATCATATTTATAAAGGGCCTTCTTGCGATAAGCATTAAAGAGAAAGAGTCCAATGGAAATAGAGATAAGGTAGGGAATACCTGCCCAAACATTCAGGGCATTGAGTTTCTCCGTTACTTGACTTGGATCTTTTCTGAGAGAGCCTGCTATGGTCAATCCAAGGAGGACTTCCCACAGGACGGTTACCAAGGTCATTACCAAGAGATAAATGGCAAGGGTCCCAGAATACCTTCCTATATCTTTTTTAGGGTCTAATAATCGGTTGTATTGGTTCATTTCTTCCTCCTAGAAAATAGATAAAAACTTGCACACATTCCTTCGTATAAGACAAAGAAAATCAAAAAGGCATGCATAAAGTAGTCTTCTGGTAATGCAAGAATAATCGAATCCACGCGCGGATCAAAGAGCCAAGTATTGTCCCCAGCAAATAAGACCTGATGAAAGAGCGTAAAGAATTGATCAAAGCCAATCATAACAGCTATCACTGCAATCACCACTGGTAAAACCATCATCCAAAAGAAGAGACTACGGTACAAGGTAAGGTAGCCTTTTTTGACAACTGTCCGCATAAACTGGATAAAACCAGGGAGTGTGACCACGAAAACGACCGTCACTAAGTGAAATAGGTACTTGACGGCCTCAAAATGATGCAGTCCATTTTTTGAAGAGGGGAATTGAGGCATCTTCAACACCCATTGAAAAGGATTGGTCAAGTAGTTCATCAAGACATTAAAATTCTTCATGATGACAGAAGCCGAAAAACCAGTCCGGCTTTGAATCCCCAACCAATGAATCTCCATGGGATAGAGGGCCCAAGCGAGAGCAATGGTGAGAAGGATTGCAGCTGACAAGATAAAGAAAAATAGGTTAATTGATTTCAAACTTTTAAGCATCAAAATCCCACTCCGCTAGACTGGCAACAACATGTGTCGGTGAGATTGGTAAGGTTGGCACTTCTTCTGGTTTGGTAAAACCTGTCGTCACCAAAAGGGTCGGAATCCCATTGTCAATACCAGCACGAATATCTGTTAGATAATTATCCCCTACCATAACGACTTCTTCTCTTTCAAGACCCAAGTGTTCAATAGCCTTATCCATGATGATGGCCTTTGGTTTTCCAATGATCACAGGCTCTACCCGTGTTGCTGCTTCGACAAGGGCAATCAGGGATCCTGCCCCTGGCATCAAGCCACGCTCTGTTGGAATGTTCAGGTCCGGATTGGTCCCAATAAAGTGAGCTCCTTTTTGAATCGCCAAGGTCGCAAGAGCAAACTTCTCATAATCCACTTGCCAATCGAGGCCAATCACCACATAATCAGGTGCTTCTTCATCGATGATATAGCCAGCTTCTTCAATAGCATCTTTGAGCCCCGCTTCTCCGATCACATAGACCTTTTTGCCCAGATTTTGGTCATTCATGTAGTCAATGGTCGCAAGGGTAGCTGTATAGATAGTCGAAACTGGGGTTTTTATATTGAAATGAGTGGCCAGCATATCCCGAACAGTCTCTGGTGTGCGGGTTGTATTGTTGGTCACAAAGAGATAGGGAATCTCACGCGCCTGCAGTTCATGAACAAAAGCTTCTCCTGCAGGAATTCGTGATTTTCCTTTGTAAATAGTGCCATCCAAATCAATCAAATAGCCCTTATAGTGCATTTATTCTTCCCTTTCTGTGTCAGCTTCTTCATGCAACTTCTCTGCATCGACTCGTCCACCAGAACCATATAAGAGCAATGCTCCAGCATAGAGGACAAATTGTAACACCAAACCTGTAAAATTAATCCCTTGACTTCCCGATTGGGTGAACAAGAAGGATGCTACCATGAGGATCACAATGGTCAATAACAAGCCTATCACGGTTGCCTGATCCACACTGATTTGATAAACCGTGCGTTTAGTGCTCCGATTTTTCCCGTCAGACTTAGTTTCTGGTTGCAAATTCTCCACAAAATCCGTCACTAAGGTCGCAGCGAGGCTGACTGTTGTGCTAAAGAGCACGCCTTGAGACAAGCGGTGATAGAAATTGGACCAGAAGGATCCTGATTGGCTAGTAATCCCAATCGAGAAGATCATGACCGGTAAAAGAAAGGCCAAGGTGAAATGGATCCAGACCCGATACCAGCGTATATCTTCTCTTAAAAAGCGATTAAAACTCTCTAAATTCAAGCG
The DNA here is from genome assembly GCA_963554405.1 of uncultured Streptococcus sp. Classification (GTDB taxonomy): domain Bacteria; phylum Bacillota; class Bacilli; order Lactobacillales; family Streptococcaceae; genus Streptococcus. The sequence goes on from CAUVRI010000006.1 coordinate 10,651, forward strand.
ATAGCGGAAAAATTTATAAATTTCCTCTACCAGGATGATGCCCAAAGCACAAAGAGTCAAGAGCCAATCTCCCAACATGTACAAAGGGTTCTTTTGACGCTTGGCATAGGCCACAACCCGTTTTTGATAGCTTTCAAGTTCCTGTTTTTTATTTTTTAATCTTCTACTTTCCATAATTCCAACCCTTTTCTTCTACTTCTTCCCACTCAATTTCAGCTTGGGCATTGATCTGACTATCTGAAGTAATTTGGTGCTGAGTTTTCAAGCCCTCTTGTTCATATTGAGAGGTGATGAGACCTCCTGCTAGCACTTCTTTGACATATTTTAGATGAACTTTTTTAGGGATATGATGGGTCAAGAAGTCTGCTCCCATCACCTCAAAAACCCAGTCCAAGTACTTGCTATTGTTGACATGTCCGTTCATATCCAAGTCGTAAAACCGAACCCGGTATTCTTGTTCGACGCCCCCCTCTAATTCTTTGAAACGGGGACCACGGATCATGGTTTTTGAAAACTCAGAGTCAAAGGCATCCGTGATTTCGCTCATAACTGGATGGACCTTGCGCGTATCACGATCCATCAAGACAAAAGTCGCGACCATCTCAATGATGGTATTTCCTGCTTCATCCTTGATATTAAAAGCCCGGTAGCAGAAAAGTCGATTGTGACTCTTAGCATAGGTTTCGATAGTGATCTTCTCATCAAAAACTGGGAGACGATCGATCTTCATATTGTAATCAGTGATAATCCAGACTAGATTGTAGTTCTCTAAAATGTACATATCACTCATACCCAGCTCAATCGATTGCATGCCCGATACCTGTAAAGACAGCAAGATCAATTGGGGAATCTTAATATAACCATTGACATCGCTCATATCAAAAGGAATTTTCATGCTGTATTCAAATGTTTTTGCCATCTTCTACTCCAAAATAAACTTCTCTGCTACAGTGTCTCCTAAAAAGAGACCTTTCTTGGTCATGCGAACAATATCCTTGTCAGGCACCAAGAGTCCCTGCTGGGTCAATTCCTCAACCACTGGTCCATATTGTTGGTCAAAATTCACACCAAACTTTTCTTCGAAACGCTTCTTAGAAACACCTGTTTTCTTACGGAGACCTAGAAACATCTCTTCTTCCATCATTTCAGTCTGAGTCAGATGCTCTTCTTGGACACGCGCATTTCCCTCTTCGACAGCTTGCATATAGTGACGAATGGGGCCATGATTCTTGTAGCGAATCCCATCGACATAGCCGGATGCTCCAGCTCCCAGACCATAATACTCAGCATTGTCCCAATACATGAGATTGTGTCGACTTTCAAAACCAGGCTTGGAGAAATTAGAAATTTCGTAATGCTCAAAGCCCGCACGCTCCATCTCCTGAATAATGTATTCAAACATCTCCGCTTCCATCTCCTCTTTAGGTAGAGGAAGCTTGCCCCGTCTCATGCGATTCATAAAGACCGTGTGATTCTCCAGAATCAAGCTATAGAGACTCATATGGGGAATATCAAGGGCAAGAGCCTTAGCGACATTTTCCTGGACCTGGTCCATGGTTTGCGTCGGAAGCGCATAGATGAGGTCGATCGAAATATTGTCAAAACCAGCCAGCTTCAGACGATCGATATTGTCATAGATATCCTGCTCCTGATGGCTCCGACCAATCTTTTTGAGCAAGCGATTATCAAAGGTCTGTACGCCCAATGAAACCCGATTAACCGGCGAATCCTTCAAGACAGCAATCTTATCCGGATCCAAATCACCAGGATTGACCTCGATCGTCAGCTCTTCCATCTGAGACAGATCAAGCGACTTGGTCAGCTCCTTGAGAAGATACGCTAGCTGATCTGCAGATAAGGCCGTCGGCGTCCCACCCCCAATATAGAGAGTTCGTAGGTTTGTAATTTCTTCCCGACGAAATTCTTGGATCAAATGATCCAAATAAGCATCGACCGGTTGGTTCTTAATAAAGACCTTCGAAAAATCACAATAAAAACAAATCTGGGTACAAAATGGGATGTGGACATAAGCGGACGTTGGTTTTGTATGCATACCTTTAATTATACCATAAAATGGCTTAAAACTGATGGTAAAAATAGGGGCAAAGATGGCTCAAAATAAGAAAAAAAACCGAAACAGGTTGACCCATTTCGATTCTCATTCTTTCGTCTCTTGTCCTAATTCTTGAGTGCGTTTATAGGCTGCTTCCACTCCTGCAATAATGTCGCCCCGTAAGCCGACTTGTTCCAGGCGATTGACTCCTGCGATGGTAGAGCCACCTGGGCTACAAACTGCATCTCGCAAGCGGGCTGGATGTTCGCCTGTCTCTAGGACCATTTGACTAGCGCCGTGGAAGGTCTCGGCAGCCATCTTCAAGGCTTGCTCTCGTGAAAGTCCCAAGCTTACTCCTGCATCTGCCATGGCTTCAATCATCTGATAGACAAAGGCTGGTCCACAGCCTGCGACAGCCGTTGCAGGATCCATCAATTTTTCTTCAATTTCATAGAGAGCCCCTGCTCCTGCTAAGAGCTGGTTTACTTTAGCTACTTGCTGGTCTGTCACTGCTTGAGAGCGGGCTAGACTGATAACACCTTGACCAATGGCCACAGGCGTATTGGGCATGATGCGAATGAGCCCTAGCTGGTCGTTCTGGATCACGTCAGCCATCTTTTCTAGTTCCAAGCCTGCAGCCATGGAAACCAGTAAGAGATTGGAGCGTTGGGCTAAGATGCCCTGATACTCCTCTAGGAGAGGGCAAATCTGATAGGGTTTGACCCCTAAAAAAATCACTTCAGCCTCTTGAAAGACTTGTTCAAGATCAGACGCCGTTCCCCCATACTGGCTGATAAACTCTTGCACCTTTTGAGGAGAACGATTGACCAAGAGCAGGTCTTGCGCATCCACTTCTTTTGCGACTGCTTTGGCTAAACTAGCTCCCATGTTTCCTAGTCCAATAAATGCTACTTTCATTTTTTACCTCACTTGACCATTTCCACTTACGATATACTTGTAACTGGTCATTTCCCGGAGTCCCATTGGTCCACGCGCATGGAGTTTTTGGGTCGAGATCCCCATTTCACAACCTAGACCAAATTGACCTCCATCTGTAAAGCGTGTAGAAGCATTGACATAAACCGCTGCTGAATCTACTTGCTTGGTGAAATAAGCGGCTGTCTCAGGATTTTCAGTCACAATGGCATCCGAATGATGGGTGCTATGAGCTTCAATATGGTCCGTCGCTTCCTCAACTCCATCAACGACCTTGACTGCTAAAATATAATCTAAAAATTCGGTATCAAAATCCTGCTCCTGCGCTGCAGTCCCCGAAATAATAGCCTGTGCGTCCTCATCTAGGCGCAACTCAACGGATCTTTCCCGATCATCCACTAAACGCGATTTGACCAAAGGCAAGAAGTCAGACGCGATCGCTCGATCCACCAACAAGACCTCCAGGGCATTGCAGACGGATGGGCGGCTTGTCTTGGCATTTTCAATAATGGCGAGGGCTTTCTGGAAGTCAGCCTCCTTGTCCACATAGACATGGACGATCCCAGTTCCTGTCTCGATCACAGGGACAATGGCATTTTCAACCACCGCTTGGATCAATCCAGCACCACCACGTGGAATGAGCAAATCTAGATATCCCTTAGCCTTCATCATAGCAAGGCTAGAAGCTCGACTCGTATCTTGGATCAGTTGGAGAAGATCTGGATTGAATCCAGCTTCTTCCAATCCAGCCTTGAGGGCTGTCACGATCGCTAGAGCAGAATGAAAGGCATCCTTTCCAGTACGAAGAACCACTGCATTTCCACTCTTGATGGCAAGCGCTGCAGCATCCGATGTCACATTTGGCCGGCTTTCATAAATGATGCCAATAACACCCATGGCAACGCGAACTTTCTGGATTTCAAGACCATTTTCCAAGACTTCCGTATCCAGCACTTCCCCAATTGGATCTGACAAGTCTATTAAAGCACGAATTCCTTGTGCCATACCGGCAATCCGCTCTTGATCAAGAAAGAGGCGATCGAGCATGACTTCAGAGATCTTCCCACGCGCTGCTTCCATATCGATTTGATTGGCTGCTAAAATGACTTCAGTCGCTTTCAAAAGCTGGCTAGCCATGGCCTCCAAAGCCTGATTTTTAAGAGCTGTACTGGCTGTATTGATGCTTTTCTTAGCTGATCTCGCTATGGCTAATTGTTCTTGTGTTGTTTCCATACATTTTCCTTTAGAATTCTGTAAAGAGTAAGTCAATCTCAGGAGTTACCGAGATCCAATCATCCCGGTGGATGAGGATTCCCCTGGCTTTTTTAGATTGGAGTAGATCGCGCACAGCTGACTGGCCGAGACGAACCTTCCCTTTCCCTAGTAATTGTCCTGACTCTTGATGATAGACACTGACGATGTCTTGATAAGAAAAATCCCCTTCCGCCTTGGTCACACCCGAAATTAATAAGCTCTTTCCGTATTCCAACAAGGCCTCAGCCGCCCCAGCATCCACCCAAAGAGCTCCTTTACTTTCTGCATAAAAGGCTAGCCATTGCTTCTGTGTTTTTAAACCCTTGTCCTCTGCAAGGAAGTAACTGCCATCTGCTTGTTCTTGCGCCGCTTCGATCAAGGCATCAGGCTTGAGAGATGAGCAAATATAGACGGGAACTCCTGACTCTGTCGCCAGGGTCGCTGCCTTGAGTTTGGTCAGCATTCCGCCAGTTCCATTGCTACTACCCGCACCTCCAGCCATCTCGATCATCTCGCGAGAAATGTGCTCGATCCGCTCCAAACGCTTGGCTGTTGGATCCTGAGAAGGATTGGCTGTATAGAGGCCATCCACATCCGTCAACAGCACCAAAAGATCCGCTTGGGCCATGGCCGCAACCTGCGCACTCAAGGTATCATTGTCACCAACTTTTAGCTCAGCGATAGAGACCGTATCATTTTCATTGATAATCGGAATCGCCCCACGGTTGAGTAAGACAGAAAGGGCCTGGTGGGCATTCTTATAGCGACGTTGATCCGCAAAGTCATCCTGGGTTAATAAAATTTGTGCAGAAACAATGTTGCGTAAAAGAAGATTAGAGGTATATTCTTCCATCAATAAACCTTGACCAACTGCCGCAGAAGCTTGCTTGTCTGCCACCTTGGTCGGCCGTTTCTTAAAACCAAGGGCACCAAACCCAGCAGCAACTGCCCCTGATGAGACCAAGATCAACTCATGACCTGATTCATGTAAGAGAGCCAACTGCTGGGTAATGATCTTGACCTTCTGTCTAGAGAGACTCCCATCGGGATTGGTCAAAGACGAGGTCCCTACTTTAAAGACGATTCGTTTTGCTTTCATCGCTATGATTCTTTCTAATACTATTTATTTCGTATGTAATGAAAGTGACTGAATCTCCATTCAGCCATCTTCACTATCCTTTTCGAAGGTCTTCCAGCGTTTTCTCAAAGATCGCTGGCACTTCTGCTGTAAATTCCAAGGTCTCGCCTGTACGGGGGTGGGTAAAACCTAGTGTCCGCGCATGAAGAAACTGTCCTTGTCCTTTAAGTGTCTTCTTAGGACCATAAGCAGGATCTCCAGCCACTGGATGGCCAATATAGGCCATGTGAACCCGAATTTGGTGGGTTCGACCAGTCTCCAGTTGCAACTCTACCAAGGTGTAATTTCCAAAGCGTTCCAAGACTTGAAAACGGGTCACTGCAGGTTTTCCTTTAGCTGTCACCGCCTGTTTTTTCCGGTCCTTTTCACTACGACCAATGGGTGCTTCAATCATGCCCCGATCATTGGGAAGGTTGCCATGGACAATGGCCCAATACTTCCGTAGTGACTTTTTGTCTTTTAGTTCTTCTGCTAAGGCGACGTGAGCTTGGTCATTTTTTGCGACCATCAAGAGACCTGACGTGTCTTTGTCGATCCGATGAACGATCCCTGGACGCAATTCTCCATTGATCCCTGAAAGGTCCTTGACATGGTATAAGAGCGCATTGACCAAGGTCCCACTGGTATGACCCGCACTTGGGTGAACAACCATGCCTTGTGGCTTATTGACCACCACAACATCCTGGTCCTCATAAACGATGTCTAAGGGCAGATCTTCTGCTTCATAGCTGACCTCTTCCACTTCTGGGACTTCATACTGGATGATGTCTCCTTCTTTGACCGTGTACTTGGCTTTTTTCACAGCCTCATTGACCAGAACTTTTCCTTCTTTGATCTGCTCATTAGCCACAGCTCGTGACAAGGGGGTCAAATCCGCCAAAGCTTTATCCAGTCGCGCGCCGGCTACTTCGATTTTAATTTCCATGCGTTTCCTCTTTCAACATCAGGATCAGGAGCAAGAAAACTCCAACTGTCAAATAACTATCTGCTACATTAAAAATTGCAAAATTCATAAAGTCCAGGTGGAACATATCAACCACGAAGCCCTGACGCAGGCGATCGATAAAATTCCCCAAGCCACCTGCAATGACCAAGGTCAAGCCCGTCACCATCCAAAGCGACCCCTTGAGGTGCTTATAGAGATAGTAAAAGGCCCCTACCATCACGACTAGAGTGATGAGGGTAAAGAACCATTGCTGATTTTCAAGAAGCGAAAAAGCTGCCCCTGTGTTTTGAAGATAAGTCAGACTGACCACATGGGGGATAAAAGACTTGACGACACCCAGTGGAATGTTCTTCACTACATACCATTTGACCAGCTGATCCAGTAGGACCAAAAGGACGATCGCTACTGGGACCATTGTTTTTCTCTTCATTTCTTACCTCTTTTGATCAAAATATTCTACCATGACCTCGACAAACTTCTCTGCTACAGGGGAGAGATCCATCTCTTCTCGTTTGACATAGACCATTTTATTGTCCAAGTTGTCTTCTAAAGGAATCACGGTAATGCCATTCACTGACTGGCTATCTAAAAAGCCTGATCCTGTCGCATAAGCATCTGTCCGCTCCAAGATCCCATTCAAGGTAGCCCGGTCGGTTACATTGAACATTTGGGAGCTCGAACTGGTATCGACAAAATTCTCTGAATAATAGAGGTACTCATCTTTTTCTTGCGTAAAGCGAACAGTTGGCAACTGAGCTAGATCTTCCATGACCAGTTTTTTCTTCTTAGCCAGAGGGTGTCCCTTGCGAAGGTAAATATGAGTCTGAAAAGGAATCAAATCCACCACTTCAAGCCCTAATTTATCGACCCGTTGCATAATCCCCTTGGTATTTTGACGGTTGAGATAAATAATCCCCAACTCACTATGCCCTTGAGCCACTTCATCCAAAATTTGAACCGTCGTTGACTCAAAGATGCGGAAGTTTTTATTTTCCGGATAGCGGATCGAAAATTCCGTCATCAAAGGTGGCAAGAAGTCATAGTGTTGACTAGAAATAGAGAATTCTTTCTTCTCTTCTTCAGGACTGGCATATTGATTTTGAAAAATATCAAACCCTTTGACCACGTCTTGCGCTTTTTCATAAAATTCCATTCCCCTACGGGTCAAAAAAGTCCCAGAACTGGTCCGACGAAAAATCTTAAAGCCCAATTCTTTTTCCAGATCTCTGACAGAGATGGACAAGCTCGGCTGACTCACATACATTTTTTCAGCAGCCTCACGAAAAGTACCACTATTGGCAATCGCCACTACATATCGTAATTGTTGTATATTCATTCTATTTTCCTTATTACAGTATCGATCTATTATACCATAAATTAGGGGCTGAAAGAAGAGATGGGTTTAAGAGACCTTCATCAAGTGAAAATAAAAAAACTGGAACTAAAACAGTTCCAGTTGACACTTATTCAATCACTTGACTTTCTGCTACTTTCTTGTACCAATGAGCTGATTTCTTCGGATAGCGCTCTTGGGTTTCAAAGTCAACATAGAAGAGTCCGTAACGTTTTTCATAACCATTTGACCATGAGAAGACATCCATCAGGGACCAAATGAAGTAGCCCTTGACGTTTGCACCATCGGCAATCGCATCCGACAAGACTTCCAAATGTTGTTTCACATAATCAATCCGGCCATCATCGTAAACCGTATTGTCCACAAATTCATCTTTGTATCCAAGTCCGTTTTCAGTGATGTAGATCTTCTTGTAGTTTGGATAATCTTTCTTAACGCGCATGATTTGATCATACAAACCTTTAGGGTAAATGATCCAGTCCCAGTCAGTACGAGGTACATAGTCAGGAGCTACACGACGTCCAACACCTTTGATTTGGTATTTAGAGCTTCCTTTCTCCCCTTTACCATTGTGGATGATTTCAGTTTCACCATCAAAGGCTTCCATCCAGTCACTCATGTAATAGTTAATTCCAAGGAAGTCGTTCAAATCTTTAGCTGCTTCAAGCGCTGCAAAGTCTTCGTCACGAAGATCCAGACTACCACCATTAACAGACAAAATGTGGTTTACCCCTTCCATGGTTGCATCTGAATAATGTCCGAGGTAAGTCGCATCCAAGATAAATTTGTTGTGGATGATATCTTCCAACTCAGCCGCACGTACGTCTGCAGGATTTTTAGGATCCAATGGATACTTAGTTGGAAGGGCGTGAACAACCCCGATTTCACCTTTGTAGCCTTTGTCTTTGTACAATTTCACAGCACGTGCATGAGAAACCATCATATTGTGGTGAGATTGGAAGACTTTGGCAAGGTCATATTGAATACCTGGTGGGAATTTACCGACTAAGTATTGACCATCACCGATTGGGCCAATTTCATTGAAGGTTGTCCAGTAGTTGACTTCTGGGAATTCTTCAAAACAGAAAGCAGCATAGTCTACAAAGTGTTCGATATTTTCACGATTCAAGAAATCTCCATTTGAATGAAGGACCTCAGGTGTATCAAAGTGATGGAGAGTTACGAATGGTTCTACATGACGTTTATGGCATTCTGCAAATAACTTATGATAGAATTCTACCCCTTTTGGATTGACTTCACCATAACCAGTTGGGAAAATACGTGACCAAGCAATAGAAATACGAATTCCGTTTACGCCATATTCTTCCGCCAACTGTAAGTCTACTGGATATTTATGGTAGAAATCACTCGCTGGTTCAGCAGTATACCAATAGTTGTCTGCTAAATATTTATCCCATGCAACTGGTCCTTTTCCGTCAGTATGAGTCGCACCTTCTGCCTGGTAAGCTGCTGTTGCGCCACCGAAAATAAAATCTTTAGGTAATGTTTTTGACATAAGTTTCCCCTTCTCAATCATAAAATAAAAATAAAGCAAGATGGAGAGGAGTAAGTGAGCAATCCTTCTCCATCTCACTTTAATCAACAGTAAATGTATTTATTATTGAAATTGTTCTTGAACGAATGCAAGAGCGCCTTTACCATCACGAGTCAACTTGATGTATTGAGCTCCTTCAGTCTTAGCCAATTTGATTCCAAGTTTATCTGTTTCAGCCTTCATATCTTCATAGTTAGAAGCTACTTGAGGGGCTAGGATAACCAGGTCAAATTCTGGTAACATTTCACGGTGAGCACCGTAACCACCAGCAGCAGCCTTCACAGGAACATTGTATTCTGCAGCAGCTTTGTTCAAAGCATTTGCAAGAAGACCACTTGTACCACCACCGGCACAAAGAACCAATACGTTTGTTTCTTTTGTGATATTGTTTTGAGCTGGTTCATCTTCAACACCAGCTTTTTCAAGAATAGCATCTGCTTTAGCAGTGTTAAAGTTTGCAGCAACTTTTTCTTTCAAGCTATCGTTTGATTTACCTGAACGTTCTTCTTCAAGAATTTGTTCATCGTAAACTTTAACGAATGGGTAGTAAATGATCACGTCTACTACAACAAGAAGTGCAGCAAGGATGAATGAAAGTACTTGGAAGTTCGTACCAAGAACAATACCCAGAGGTCCAGGAGTTGTCCATGGTAGGTTAGAAGTAAATGAGTTCATTCCCAAGGTATCAACAAAGAATTTGAAGATCCATACGTTTGCAATTGGAGCAAAGATAAATGGAACAAAGAAGATTGGGTTCAATACCAATGGAGCACCGAACAAGATTGGTTCGTTAACACCAAAGAATGTTGGAACTACAGATGCACGTCCAATTGCACGGTTCCGTTTTGATTTCGTTAACCACATGAACATGAATGGAACGACAAGAGTCGCACCAGTACCACCCATAGTAACGATAAACATTTGAGTACCTGAAGTAAGGATCTTATCAGCGTGCATTCCTTGTTGAATCAAGTTCAAGTTTACTTCGGCATTTGCATAAGTAATCGCTGCGATAGCTGGTTCAACGATTGAAGGACCATGAATCCCTACGAACCAGAAGAAGGCGAAGGCACCAAAGATGATTGTAATTCCAAGGTAACCATCAGCAGCAGAGAATAGAGGAGCAAGAAGAGTACCGATTGATTCAGCAACCGTTACATGAAGGCTTGCTTTAACAACTAATTCAAGTGCATACAAGAGTACAACTGATAATGTAAATGGAATCAAGTCTTTAAATACTTGTGAAATATTTGGTGGAACCTCGTCCGGCATGCGGATGGTCACATTGTTTTTCACACAGACTTTGTAAACATTAACAGTAATGAATGCAGCAATAAAGGCTGTTAACAACCCTTTAGTCCCCATGAATGCTGTTAAGAATCCGCCATCTTTAGCAGGTTCAGCAGCCATGAGCAAGAAGCCAACCATAGAAGCCAACATTGTAGAAATGAAGTTGATTTGGTTGGTTGCTGGGAGGTCACGGTTCATTGAATCAGTCAAAGCCTTAGCCGTTGTCCCACCAACGAAGAAGGCCAAGATGCCCATAGAATAGCTATATGGAGTCATCAAGAAAGTTTCAATATCTTTAGACCAATGGAATCCCCAAGCGTTTGGTACATACGCAATTAGGATGAAGATAGATGAGAATAAGATTACAGGCATCCCTGCAATAAAGCCATCCCGAATCGCTCGCAAATATTTGTTTCGAGAAATCTTTTCAAAGAAAGGTTTCCCTTTTTCAATCAGTTCAATCAGTTTATTCATTATTTCGCTCCTCTTTTATATAGTTCAATCAGATGGTGAATCACGTCTTTTAATAGGATCGTTGTCATGAGATGGTCTTGACCATGCATCATGGTAATGCTATAGGGGATTTCTTCTCCTGCTGCTTCATGCGCTAGCATGGTCGTTTGAGATTTGTGAGCCTCAGCGATACAGGACCCTGCTTCTTCTACTAAGGATTCTGCTTTAGCAAAATCACCATTTTCAGCAGCTTTTAAGGCTTCCACTAATTTTGATCGAGCGTCACCGGCATAAGCGACAATTTCAAAGCCAAGTAATTGGACTTCTTCTTTATTCATGTTGGTTCCTCCTTATGATACCTTTTGAAAATTTTTATAATAGACGTTGAATATGAAGGGCTAAATAGACTTTTTCATTAGGAGATATCTTGGCTCCTGTCTGTTCAGCGATGGTTTGGTAGATTTGATGACTAATCTCATAAGCCTTTGGATAACTTAGCTGAATCAGTTGTTCCATCTCGCTCAAACCTTCTGGATCTTCTCTTCCCTTATCTAGCGAATCTAGGAAATAATTGAGATGGATCATAAAGCGATCATAGAAATGACTGTTCTCTTCTTTTCGTTTCAATCCATTTTGAGCTAATTTTTCCTCTACAGCTTTCAAAATCGCTTGGCGATCTTGGACATCAGGATCCTGCTCATGAATGACTTCCCCTTGTGCATTGATGAAGTGATAGGCGATGCGGTTAACTTCGTCATCGGGAAATTGATCCAAGAGCCGCTCTCGAAAGATTTCAATCGCTTCCTTTGCGATTTTATAGGGGATCGGATGCATAGCAGACGCATCAGGTAGATCACTATGTTTGTATCTTCCCTGTTGAACCGCCTGGTAAGAACAAAAGATGTGATCTGTTAGTGTCACATAGATATATTCTTGAACAGGATAGGCATATTTCTTAGACAAGGTATCAATCACTTCATAAGTGGTTGTGATGAAATCAAGAGGAACATCCTTTAGAAGGGCCATAAAGTTTTCTCTTGATTCATCCGTGTTTAAACGAAATACTTTTTCGACCTTATCATCAGCTACCAGATCATTTTTCTTTTTCCCAAAAGCAATCCCACTCCCAACAACAATTAACTCTTGTTGAAGCTCATTTTGAACCAAAGCAACATTATTGTTCATTGGATGGATAATACGATACATGAGGCTCTCCTTTGTAAAATTTGTTAAAAGCAAATAAAAATGACCACGAAGCAACTGAAAAAACTAGCCTATGCTAATCATTCAATCTACTTGTGGTCACGCCTAATCTAACTTAGTAACGCTCACTGCTATTTAACTTATGGACTTATTCTATCATAAGTTTTTTATTTTGTAAACCCTTACAGCGAAAATTTTTAAACATTTTTTTATAAAAAATAAACAAAGCCTAAATATAATGAAGAACATTGGAAGGAATTTCTTCCTTCCAATGTTCTAAATGTTGCTTTAGGAGGCAATAACGATTTGTTTCTTACACGCGTTCTGTCCAAGGTGTTGCCACTTTAGCCAAGACCGCATTCAATTCTTCAATATTTTGACGACCTTCTGTACGAAGCCATTCACGAGCAGCTGCTTCTCCATCTTTGATGTAAGCTTCTACTGAACCTGCCCATGTCGCACGTCCACAAAGAACACCGTTGAAGTTAGCACCTGATTCATGAGCAAATTCCAAAGTTTCTTGGAAGAGTTTTGCTGATACACCAGCACTGAGGTAGATGTATGGAAGGTTAGTTGCTTCTTCTTGTTCTTTAAAGAAGGCAGCCGCTTCTTCACGACTATAGACAACTTCACCTTCTCCAAATCCTTCCACGTAGTTGACATTGACAGGAACTTCTACTTTCAATACATCGATATTGAAACGAGGATCTGAGAAGACTTTCATAGCTTCAATGACTTTACGAGGTTTCACTTTTGCATATTCAGCAGAGGTTGCATCTGCAATTCCTTCGTCATAAGCCAAGATTTCAAGGAAGAATGGAATGTCTTCTGCCACACATTCTGAACCAATACGTTCGATATAAGCTTGTTTTTCTTGGTTAAGTTCTTCTGCACTATCTACATCATAGTAGAGCAAGAATTTCACAGCATCAGCACCTTGTTCTTTGATGCGTTTTGCTGACCAAAGGTTCAAGCAGTCAGGCAAACGTTTGGTGCTAGATGTATCGTAACCTGTTTTTTCGTATGCAAGCAAGAGTCCAGCATCTTTGTCCAAGGCTTTCGTAGCAGGCAAACCATATTCTGGGTCCAACAACATTGATGAAGCATATTTTGTCAATTCATCTGCTACAAGAACTTTCAATTCTTCCATTTGTGCTACAGTTGGCTCAGCATCTTGGTATTTGGCCATCAAGCGTTTCAAAGCCCCACGTTGGTCGAAGGCCAAAGCTGAAATAACACCGTCTTTTGTACTAAGACGTTCCAAATAGTTGCGTTTTTGTTCTGTTAATACCATTTTATACCTCTTTTACGATTAATTGTTGATACAAGGCATCATAGTGCCCCATGTTGACATGTCCTGTTTGTGCTTCTTGCGCATTTAACATTCCAAGAACATTTGCTTTCTTGAGCAAGTCTGCGTCACTCTCATGATGATAGAGACCAGATGCAATCCCTGCAACAGTCGAATCACCAGATCCGACTGGATTGACGACATCAATCTTAGGAATATCTACCTTATAGAAGACATCGCCGTGCTTCGCAAAAGCGCCATTTGCTCCAAGAGAGACTATCACCCATTCGATGCCATCAAAGAGAGCATCCTGAAGAACTTCTTTTAAGTCTTCCACATCCTTACTCACTTCTTTCCCTAACAATTGAGACAACTCTTCATTGTTGGGCTTAATGACTGTAGGCTTGACATCTGCTTGAATGGCAGCTTCTAAAGAAGCCCCCGAGCAATCGAGCACGACTGATTTTCCAGCTTCCCTTGCAATCTTGACAAGGCTAGCATAATAATCCACTGGTAAACCAGCAGGAAGACTACCTGAGATAGCAACCACTTCCACTTGATCGATCAAGTGACGGTAATGGTCAAGGAAACCTTGCCCTTCTTTCTCAGAAATGGTTGGGCCTTTTTCTAATATTTCTGTTTGCTTGCCTTCGTGAAGGATGGCGATACAATTACGTGTATCACCAGCAATCTCAAAGAAACGTTCCTCTATTCCTTCTCCTAAATGATCGAGAATGAATTGGCCCGTTCGACCACCAAGTAGGCCGGTCGCTGCTACTGGATCCTTGATCTCAGAAAGTACACGAGTGACATTGAGACCCTTCCCACCAGCTGTCTTACTCACCTCAGTCACACGATTGACTGTATCCAACTGGAGTACATCCAAAGGATAAGAGATATCAATCGAAGGGTTCATCGTGACCGTTAATATCATATGTCACCTCTTAGTCGTGGTATTCACCACGGTCCCATTTTTCAAGGAATTCTGTAAAGAAATCAGCATCCGCTTGATGGGCATTATGGGTTTCCACATGTTGGATCTTCGCGATCAATTTTTTATTTTCTTCAGTTGGTTTGTATTCAGCGTGGATGAATGCTTCAATGATATCGCACATGAGCAATTCACCAGTAATTTTACCACCAAAGCCGATCACATTCGCATTCAATTCTTCTTTAGCATAAAGAGCAGTTGTCATATCGCGTACCAAAGCAGAACGGATACCAGGTACTTTGTTAACAGCATTGTTGATCCCAACACCTGTACCACAGATACAAACACCAAGGTCCGCTTGGCCACTTGCTACGGCTTCACCGACTTTTTTACCAAAGATTGGATAGTGGGTACGTGTATGGTCATAAGTCCCAAAGTCGAGCACTTCATATCCTTTTGATTTCAAAAAATCAGAAACAGCCATTTTTTCATTTGTCACAATGTGATCACAACCAATTGCAATTCTCATTTGAATTCTCCTCTCATTAGCACATCTTATTCAACATATCGACACGGATTTGGTGACGACCACCGTCGTATTTACCATTGACGAAGCCTTTGGCAATGTTCTTGGCTAATTCATCCCCAACAATTTCAGCACCCATGGTAATCATACGAGAATTGTTGTGGCCACGTGTCATATAAGCAGATCGTTCATCTGAAACTTCTGCTGCTACCATTCCTTTGATTTTAGTTGCAACCATAAATGGACCAGCACCGTAAGCATCAATCACGATTCCAAGATTTTGATCGTTTTTGTTCACTTCGCTGGCAACTGCAAGTGTCACATCTACAAAATCTTGACCTTCAGCAGTTACATCCACAACATCGAAGTTTTCTTTTACAAGAAACTCTTTCACGAGATCTTTTAATCTTAATCCTGCAGCATCTGCACCAATTACAATAGACATGTCCTGTCCTCCTTTTGTTCGTTTCAGCAAATATCTCTGTTGTTAAATTTTCACAAAGAAACATTTTCTTACTTTTTATATTATATTACACCTATTTTGAACGAAAGTCAACATTAAATTGTTTATTTTCGAACATTTTTTAAAATAAAAACACCATATCCACAAAAGATATGGTGTCAGTTTTCAAACTACATATGACGATTATTTTGCATTTGCAGCATATTCTTCGTTACGTTTGATCATTTGTTTTCTGTACCAAGCGAAGATTCCAATATAGAATGCCAAGAAGACAACTACACCAAGGATTGCTTTGATATCACCAGTTGTTGCGTTACCGATTGTCCAACCGAGCAATTTTTCAACTGGTCCTTCAAGAGTTGAGTGAGTGATCAATTGAGTAGAAGCTACCCCTTTAGGGAAGGCATCAACACTCTTAGCCAATTGAGTTGCAAATGGTGCAATCAATGTTCCTGAAAGAAGGAAGAGTGGCAAGAGAAGGCTTCCGAAGATGATCATACGGATCAATTTACCGCGTGTTACAACCAACAAGGCTGGAGTTACACCCATAGCAATGATACCTGCAAGTGGCAAGATACCATTTCCGACTTTAGAAAGAAGCACTGCTTCGATCAACATGATTGGTGCAAGTACGTTCGCACAAGCCCAGATTTCAGCACGACCAGCGATAAATGGCCAGTCCAAACCGATGTTGAATTTACGTCCTTGAAGACGTTTAGTAGCAACGTTTGTAATACCTTGTGATAATGGTTCTACCGCTGCGATGAACCAAGAACCGATCAATGAGAACAATTCCAAGCAGACACCGGCAGTCAAACCAAGGCTCAACCAACCTTTAATAACCAATTCCCATTTGTCAGCATCTTGCACGCCAGCAACTGGATGTGGAGTACCCATGATACCGATGACGATACCAAGAAGGAAACCGATAAAGAATTTAGATCCCCAGAAACCGATCTTCTTGTTCAATTTAGCAGCGTCGAAGTCGTATTTATCAAGACCTGGGAAGAATTTGTCAAAGATTTTATCCAAGACCATGATGATTGGGTTCATCATGTAGTTCATGTGAGTTGAAGTCATAGGTGATGAACTTGGTGCATTCAAAAGATCATCAAATGTTGGTTTCATCAAGTCTGAGTTGATGATTTTCATAATCCCTACAAGGACAACTGCAAGAGTTGCCAAGAAGAGTGATAAACCTTGGCTGACACCGTTGTTGTCCGCATACCATTTGATCAAAAGACCAGTGATAGACAAGTGCCAGATATCGAAGATATCGACGTCAAGTGTATCAGTCTTCTTGATCGCAAGCATGATAACGTTGACGATCAACATAATCAACAAGAAGTAAAGTGTCCAGGCAGACCCCCAAGTGATGGTCGCAAGAGGTGCCCAACCAACGTCAGTGATATTCAATTGAATACCTGTGTTCTCAACGAATTTTGCAAGAGACGCTGAGAAAGCTCCATTCAACATACCGATGATAGCACCGATACCAGTAAGGGCGATGGCAAGTTTAATACCACCTTCAAGGGCTTTAGAGAATTTCACTCCAAACAAGAGAGCCAATAAAGTCAAGACGATCAACATGATGATCGGAGCACCCATGTCTAGGATGGGTTTGAAAAATTTATTGGCAAAATCAATAATGCCATTCATAATAAATCCTCCCGATTTATAATTTGTTATATTAGACTTTAATCGTTCCCAATTTTATCATTGGATAACGCTTACAAACTGTTTTAAAAAAATATTAACTTAATCCATGTTCTTTAATGGCAGCTTCGATGTTATCAAAGACTGGCGCACTCATCGCTGGAATACGGAATAAAATTGGTCCTGCTTCTACCACTGGAATACCAGGATCAAATCCCAAATCAGTTGCAGCAATTGGAGTAAAGATATCATAACCTGAAATCAAATCTTCATTGACATCTTTGACCATGACAGCGTCACAACGCACATCATAACCACGGTTTGACAACTCTTCTTCCAACGCATTCTTAATTTGGTGGCTAGAGTTAACACCTGCACCACAGGCAGCTAAAATTTTAATCATTTGGATGTCCTCCATTATAAATATTTACGAATGTTTTAGGAAATAGTTTCCGTAATGTATTGATAAAGCTTATCTTCACTATCTAATTTTGATAGAGCTTCGAGATTTCCATTGGATGTAAAGAAATCCATCAGCTGGGCCAAAATATTGGTTTGGCTAGAGCTTGAATTGTTGATAATGAAGAATAAAAGTGAAACTTGGACTTCCTTATCTGGAGCAATCATATTATGGAAGGTTACGGGTTGATCCAAACGAACCACGACCACATTCTCAGTGAGATTATGGACAATGTCTGTGTGCGGGATCGCCACATTTGGTAAGTCCTTACCAAGAAATTCCATGTCTAATCCAGTCGGGAAAGACTTTTCACGCTCAATCAAAGCGGAACGATAGGTTGGTGTCACAATCTGTCGCTCTTCCAATAAGCTTGCTACCTGCTCAAAGAGATCTGTTTGATCCTTGGCATGTAGGCAAAATACAAGATCTTTGTTAAAGAGTTGATTTAATCCCATTGTTGCCACCTCCTTATCTAACTATTTATTTATAGCTTCAGTATATCACTATATTGATTGATTGTCAATCATTTTTTGTCTAAATTTGTTTAATTTTGTTTGTATATCTCTCTAAAGCGCTTCCTAACCGTCATTTTCTAACATCCTTAAAAAAGTAAAAAGTGGTCTCTTTTTTGAGACCACTTGATCTTAAATGATTTTCGTATACAAGGCGTATTTGTCTTTGATTTTCTTTGGAATACTATCATCGGTAATAATGGCATTTAGATCTTCCACACGATAGAAACTGTAGAAGGAATAACTATCAAACTTGCTGTTATCAGCTACCACATATTTCTCTATCGCATTGTTCAGAATAATGGCATTGCCATTTCCTTCTTCTTCATTAGCAGTAGATACACTATGGCCATCGATTCCATTCACCCCGATGAAGGCCTTAGAAACCTTGATTTCTTTCAAAAGTTTATTGGCAAATTGACCGACAAAGGTTTGTGTCTTTACCCTGTAGCGACCACCAACTAAGATCAAGTCATAATTCGGGAAATCCTTGAGCTTCTCAAAAATAGGCAGGGAGTTGGTGACGATGCTAATTTCTTTCCCTTCCAAATAATCTCCGATAAAGTCTGTTGTTGTACCAGAGCCAATAAAGACGGTATCCCCATTTTCGATCAAGTCTGCACATTTTTTGGCAATGCTTCGTTTCTCATCAATATTGATCAGATTTTTTTCACTGTGAGAAGCTTCTAATAAGCTATCTTTGACTTTTTTGTGGGCCCCACCATGTACACGAACTAAAAGACCTTGTTTTTCAAGATCAATCAGATCTCGACGAATGGTCATATCTGTCACCCCAAAAAGTTCCTTGAGCTCTTTGACCGATACCACACTTTTTCGATCCAGTTCCTGAAGAATTTCAACATGTCTGCTATCTTTCATGGTACTACTTCCATTCCTACTATATTTGTCTCTATTATACTACATTTTTCAAAAAACACAAATTCAAACATTATATTAACAAGAGTAAACATGATATTTTTAAATAAATAAAAGAAAAAAAGCCTTCCGTTAATCCGGAAAGCTTTGATTTATGCTATTTCTAGCTTCCTCACCTTTGGATCAAGGCTCGGGATAAAAAGGTTCACTGAACCTTTTTATTTTGCGATTGGGTAAACAGAAACTTGTTTTTTATCGCGACCTTTACGTTCGAAGCGTACTACGCCTTCAACTTTTGCGAACAAAGTATCGTCTCCACCACGTCCAACGTTCACACCTGGGTAGATGTGAGTACCGCGTTGACGGTAAAGGATAGATCCACCTGTTACAGTTTGTCCATCAGCTGCTTTAGCTCCAAGACGTTTTGCTTGTGAATCACGTCCGTTTGATGTAGAACCTCCACCTTTTTTGTGGGCGAAAAGTTGCAAGTTAGCAAGATTCAATTTCAACATAATTGTTTTCCTCCATGTTAGTTTTCTGTGATAACTCTTGTTTGGACGAACTCTGAAGAGTTCTCCGATAAGTTTGCCATCCCTAAGAAAAATGATTCAAAGAATAGTTGGGTCATTTCTCTTTGATGTGGTGGAATATCTGTCGGGATTGTGACCCGAAGGAAGCCACCTTCTTCTTCGTTTAATTCTAGATCCGGTTCGTAGCCTGCAAACTTCTCAACAGAGTTGACAAAGTTAATGGCTAGAGTCGAAACCGATGCACACACGACATCAAAGCCGTATTCACCGCTTCCAGCGTGCCCAGTGATTTCTGCACTCCTCAGCTCGCCATCTTCGGCTCGTTCAAAGACTGCTTGTATCATGTGTTCTCCTAAAAATTAAGCGTTGATAGCGTTGATGACAACTTTAGTGTAAGGTTGACGGTGACCTTGTTTACGGTGGCTACCTTTTTTAGGTTTGTACTTGTAAGTAACAACTTTCTTTTGTTTTCCTTGTTTTTCAACAGTTCCAACTACAGTAGCTCCAGCAACAAGTGGAGTTCCGACAACAGTGTTTTCACCACCAACAAGAACAACTTCGTTAAAAGTAACTTCTTGACCAGCTTCAACGTTCAATTTTTCAACGTAGATTGCTTGACCAACTTCAACTTTAACTTGTTTTCCGCCAGTTTTAATGATTGCGTATGTGCTCATTATGCACCTCCTATGTATTTTTGGGTTTCCCCGTATTTTTGTGAAGACTCGCCTAGCATCGTGGGACGAACCACTTACTCTCATGAAAATGAGCGACGATGATCGAGCGGTTGCACAGGCATGTGCATAGTCAACTCTCTAAGTATATCACTTCTATCAGACAAAGACAAGTATTTTTGCGCTTTGAAAGCGAATTTTCTTTGAAAAATCTATTTTTTATATCTTGTAGTTTAAGATCGCATTCAAAACCGGCTTTCATCTACTTATCCTTAAATTTAAAGTCATTGAAGCTCATTTTGGCTTTAGACGAATCGTTCATCCCCTTCATTTTTTCTTCTTGTTCCTTAGTAATTTTTATAGGAATAGCTGCAGCCGTATTGGGTTTTAACACACCCGATTCGCTCACTTCATAGTCAACTGTGACATCTTTAAAAAGCGGCTCTCCATCATATTCCAAATTCAGGACAAAAGATCCATCACGGTCGATGGTTGTGGTGGTACGATTCACAATAAAGAATAAGGCGAAGCGATTTTCCTCATTCCCAAAGGTATATCCTGGAAAAAAGACAAATAATTTTCCAGCTTCTCCAAGCGTTGGGTGTTCCTTGATAAATTTTTCGGACGCTTCCAAGACTTCGTTGTCCTGGTCTTTATACTGCTCGGCCCTGACAAATGTGAGGGGTTCTTTTTTTCTATTGCTTGATTGGCTAGTCTTCTCTTCTTTTTTCGGGCCAGTAAACGATACTTTGACACAGCCTGTCAACAGAAGCAAACTTGTCATTAATACGATAATTTTTTTCATCTTGTCTCCTTTAAGTTGGTTAGAAAAAGAGGCTGGATACGCCCAGTCTCTCCTATAGCAAATCCTCAATCAGGTCATCAACCTCGTCTTTTTCTACTTTTGGTGTGATCTCTGTTACGATGATGCCTGCTACAGCTCGCTCAACTAAGGCTTCCACATCCAACCGTTGCTCATACTGCTCTGCATTTTTGAGTTTCGGATTAGTCTTTGGACGATCTGGTGCAAAGATGGTACAACAGTCTTCAAACGGTTGGATAGAGATTTCAAAGGTATCAATCTCTTGGGCAATATCTATGATTTCCAACTTGTCCATGGTCACCACCGGACGGATAACTGGTGTATTGGTTACCGCATTGATGGCCTGCATACTCTCTAAGGTTTGGCTAGCCACTTGTCCTAAGCTTTCACCATTGATAATCACCAAACCACCGCGAACCTCGCGAATACGATCTGTGATGCGCATCATAAAGCGGCGGGTCAAGGTCATGAGATAAGCTTCCGGTGCTTTTGCCTTGATTTCCTCTTGGATCTCTGTGAAGGGCACTTCGATAAATTGGATATTGCCCCCAAACTTGGTCAACTTCCGTGTTAAGTCATGGGCTTTTTTCAAGGCACCTGGGCTGGTATAAGGGGGGCTCGCAAAGTGAACCGCCTCGATATCCACCCCACGCTTCAAGGCTAAGTAGCCAGCTACTGGAGAGTCGATCCCACCAGATAGCATGAGCATCCCTTTCCCAGAAGTCCCAACTGGAAGACCTCCTGCTCCCTTGATGGTTTCATAAGAGATGTAGGCTGCTTCTTCTCGGATTTCGACTTGCAGATTGATATCTGGCTTTTTCATCTGAGCCTGAATCGTTGGGATGGCTTCAAAGACAGCTCCACCTAGGGTTTGATTGAGTTCACGGCTATCGAGCTCAAAGGTATGGTCACTCCGCTTACTTGAGATTTTAAAGGTCAAGCCTTCCTTGTATATCTCCTTCATAATCCCTTGCACTGCCGCTTTTAAGGCTGGTACTGATTTTTCAATCTTGTAAACAGGTGAAAAATTTTGGATTCCAAAAACTTGCTTGAGGGATTCTGCCACCGGCTCATAATCCGTCCCATGTAGATAAGCATGGGCCCGATCGCGGTCCGCTGTCACTTTGACAGCTGGATAAATAGATAAAACATCTTGGATATTATTGCGAAGTTTATTGATGAAGCGCATGCGGTTCTTTCCTTTAGTAGAAAGCTCTCCATAGCGAATCATAATTTCTGAATAGGTTAAGGTCATATTGATTTCCTTCTAAAATTAACGTACTTTTCGTGTTTGTTCGTAAATCAGTTTGAACTTGGTCAAGAATTGCTCGACTTGGCTCATGTCATTTTCAGTATCGAGACTCAAGCGAACAGCTGTCTGTGCAATACTCTTGTCCACTCCCATGGCAATCAAGGTACCAGCTGGTTTTCCAGCCTTGGACGAGCAGGCACTGGTGGTCGAGATGTAAATATCAAACTCTTCAAAGGCATGGACCACTACTTCACCACGAACTCCCTTGATCCCGAAAGTCAAGATGTGAGGGGCAAAGTGATCCTCACCAGAAAAGACAGTGACATCTGGATAGTTGGCCAATTCTTTGCGGATGACTTCTTTCATCTGCTGGGTCTTGCTGGCAAAAACTTCTTGGTTTTCCATAGCTAAGCGTAGGGCTTTTGCGGTTGCTGCGATACCTGCCACGTTCTCCGTTGTCGAGCGCATTTCTTTTTCTTGACCACCTCCGGTTAAGAGAGGGGTGATCTTTTTGCCTTCTTTGATGTAGACAAAGCCGACTCCGCGAAGTCCATGGAATTTGTGACTAGAGAAGGTCGCGAAGTCCACGCGCTCTGGTAGATAGACCTCTGTAGCTACCTTTGCCAAGGCTTGAACCGCATCGACATGGAAACTAATCGTTGGACGATCTTCTAGGAGAGCCGCAATTTCATGGATGGGCTGGATGGAGCCAATCTCATTGTTGACGGCCATGATAGAGACCAATGTCGTATCCGGACGGAGAAGACTAGCCAAGGCATCCACTTTGACAAAGCCACGCGCATCCACTGGAGCATAATCCACTTCGAATCCCTGCGTCATTAACCAAGCAGCGGACTCCTTGATAGCGGGATGCTCGATGTCAGAGACAATGATATGCTTGCCATAAGGAGCTTTCTCAAAGGCAACACCCTTGAGGATCCAGTTGTCTCCTTCCGTCCCACCAGACGTGAAGTAAATTTCATCAGCTTTCTTGCCAATTAGCTCCGCAATTTGTTTCCGAGAAGCTTCCAAAATACGAGTAGCTTGACTACCTAGATTGTGCAAACTAGAAGGGTTGCCCCAGATTCGAGTCGCTACTTCTGTATAAGTTGCAAGGGCTTCTGGATAGGGTTTAGTCGTTGCTGAATTGTCAAAATAGATCATGTCCTACGCATCCATCACTTTCTTTTTACGTAACTTCTATTTTATCATTTCTAACCGCTTGGGACAAGGATTTGATAAAGAGAGATGCGGCAAAATCACTCTATAAAATTCAGTTCTTTTTAGACATTTTTCAGAAAATGACTTATAATAGGAAAGTGTTAAAAAACAATTTTTGATAGAAAGAGAATGAACATGTCACAATATTCAAGAAGTAACAAAAACCAAAAACCTAAGGAAAAAGCAGATACAAGGCCATCTCGTGGTGAGAAAGTCAAACAAGGTTTGTCCGTATTTCAAACCGTTGTAGCTACGATTGCCAGTCTCCTAGGGATTATCGTCACTTCCTTTACCATCATGAGCCTGCTCAATAAAGATAATCAAAAGACAGAAGACAAACCCTCTAGTAGCACCAGCGTCGTCGTGGTCCACGATAAGGGATCTGACTCAAGCGCTACCAATACAGATACCAACACCAATACGCGAACCAATTCAAGCAATACAGAAACAAGTTCACAAAAAGAAACCGATAGCTCATCTGCTACAGAAACCAGTTCATCTGCTGCACAAGACCAAGGCTCCACAGCAACAGACAGTGGCGCAGATACAGCACCATCTGGAACCAACTAAAAAAACAGTAAGGACAACCTTACTGATTTTTTTATCTTTCGATTCCAGCTTTTTCTGATTTTTATAGAAAGCATCTATCTCGTTGTCATACTCCCATTTGAGCTTTGAACGCTCTTCCTGGATTTGATCCAATTGTTCATATGGAAACTTGTTGGAGTCTATCTCTATATGTTGATTCAGCTAATGAAGCATATTGATTATCAAAACTGCTCAAATTCCAATTAGTCAAATAATTTCCCCCCTACTCTAATGTAGGATCCTACATACATCTCATCTAAATTTAATGTATTATCCTCATTAATTGGGATATCTACTCCCCAACCCGATTCTTCAATATGATTTATACGTCCAAAAACATTCATATAATATTCAGGAGTTGTCAGTCCACCATCACTCCATTGTGTCTGATCCCAATCAATCTGAACGGATTCAACTTTTGAATTTTGTGCTTTGACTAAATCAACAATCTCCTGTTCGTGTTCTTTTAGATAGTCAAGTTGTTTTTTCTTTATAGTTTCTTCATCTTCCTTTAGGTCTTTCGTAGATGAAGCAGCAATCGTTTTTCCTTGTTTTGTATCATCTTTATGTTTCACGGTACATCCTCCTATACTTAGCAACACTGCAATTGAAGCAACTATTATCATGATTTTTCGACTTTTCATGAGTCCTCCTATCATTCTGTACAGATTATTCTCTAAAATTGGAAACTGGATAAATGTTATTCCGGTTATGATAGCATTTATAGTTTGAAAAACAAGCTATCACACTACATAGAGCTTTTTAAAACATGAGTTAATGATTTCTTTACTTTTAATCATCAAATCTTTAAATTAAAAAGCTATGATGCAAGTGACAATTTAGACTATTGGTCTATTACTTACACATAGCACGTTTTTTTCCTATCATTTTAAGTTCCAATTACTCAAATAATCTCCCCCCTATTCTAATGTCGGATCCTAGATACATCTCATCTAAATTTAATGTATTGTCCTCATTAATTGGGATATCTACTCCCCAACTCGATTCTTCAATATTATTTATACCTCCATAAACATTCATATAATATTCAGGAGTTGTAAGCCCACCATCACTCCATTGTGTATGCTCCCAATCAATCTGAACGGATTCGACTTTTGAATTTTGTGCTTTGACTAAATCAATAACCTTCTGTTCGTGTTCTTTTAGGTAGTCCAGTTGTTCTTTTTTTATGTCTCCTTCTGGTTTTTGTACGACTTTCTTTGAAGACGAGGCCGTTATCTTCTGTTCGGGTCTTTTGGTCAGGGTCATGATTTTTCCTCCAAGAAAAACCAGTCCTAGGATCGGTAACAAAATAATCAAAAATAGTTCCATTTGTCTCTTCATTCAATTCTCTCCAATCTACACACTTTTAATTGATCTATCAACTGAGTCACTCGAAAATTTCTTAATCTATGCTTAAGTTTTGTCCCAGAGACATCGTCTTTAAATTAATCTTTCCATCTTCCACGACTACATCAACTCGCCAACTAGATTCAGGATTTTTATCAAATCCACCAAAAATGAGAATCATTTCGTCACCACCTTGAGGTGTTCCATTTCCTGCCACGCCCCACTCAGTTTCATCCCAATATATTTGAACGGATTCAACTTTCGGATTTTGGGCTTTCACAAAATCGACGATTTCTTGCTCGTGTTCTTTCAAATAGGTTAGCTGCTTTTGTTTAATGGTTTCTTTGTCTTCTTTTTTGGTTGAAGAGGTCCCAGTTTGCGCTTGTCTGCTCTTTTCACGTTCCTGCTTCACACATCCTACTAGACATCCAAGTGTTGAAACGAAAGCAAGTGCGATCATCAGATTGTTTATTTGTTTTCTCATAATTTTATTTCGTTTAAAAGTGATTCCTCTATTGCATCTCTCATTGTCTAACGGACGGATCATTTCTTTTCTACCCGATACAAACTATCAGAACCAATTGAATCTATTTTAGGCATCTTATTTTCGTCTAACGTAAAATTCAAGCTAAAATTTGTTAGATCACTTCCATTGGCATAACCATAAACTAATAGTATTTCGTCACCTCCCTGAGGTGTTCCATTACCTCCTACAACTGTTTTAATGCTGTCCCAGTCATAAGACACCTGCGTAATGTTAGCATTATGAGCTTTAACATAGGCTGTCATTTCTTGCTCGTGTTCTTTCAGATAGGCGAGCTGTTTTTGTTTAATGGCTTCTTTGTCTTCTTTAGTTGATGAAGAAGCGATGTGATTTATTGGTTTCGTCTGTTTTTTTGGATTTCCAAGACAGCCTCCAAGGCTTAAAAATCCAGCAATGGCAACAACTGTTACCATGATTTGTCTTGTTTGTAATTTCATAGCTTTTCCTTATCCAAATTACTCAAATACTTCTCCTCCAACACCAAAACCATTGCTTAACATCATAGTTTTTAGATCAGGCATTTCATTAACAATCTCAATCGTGACATTCCAACCAGAATTTTCAATATGATTAAAACCACCATACAACTCGATGATTTCGCCACCTCCTTGAGGAGTTCCGTTGCCTGCTTCGCCCCATCGAATATCACTCCAATTAACCTGAATGGATGCTATTTTAGAATTTTTTGACTTTACAAAATCCACGATTTCTTGTTCATGTTCTTTCAGGTAGGTGATTTGTTTTTGCTTCGTCACTTCTTTATCTTCCTTGGTTGTCGAAGGGGTTACAATGGGTGCTTGTTTCGTTTGCTCTTTTGATTTTATGGTACATCCTCCTATACTTGCAAGGAGAGCTAATGTAGTGATTAATTTAAACGCCGTTTGTTTTATCATGTGCTATCTTTCTCTAAACCAGTTCGTTTTCAAAATGTATTGTACTTACTTAGGAAATAGGCTTTCCGTCAATCGTAGGTTCATGAAGCATAAACATTTCTCGCATGTTAATTGATTGATCATCATTAATTGGAATATCCACTCCCCATCCTGAGTTCTCGATATGATTAATGCGCCCAAAAACATTCATATAATATTCGGGAGTTGTAAGACCACCATCACTCATCTGAGTTTGATCCCAATCAATCTGAACGGATTCAACTTTCGGATTTTGAGCCTTTACAAAATCGACGATTTCTTGTTCATGTTTTTTCAAATAGGCTACTTGTTCTTTTTTTATCTCTTCTTCTGATTTTTGAATGACTTTCTTTGAAGAAGTGGTTGTTATCTTCTGCTCCGGTCTTTTGGTCAGTGTCATGATTTTTCCTCCTAGAAAAACAATTCCTAGGATCGGTAACAGAATAATCAAAAATAATTCCAGTTGTCTCTTCATCTCTTCTTCTCCAAACTATGATAGACTGCCAAAAATAACCACACTTCGAATCAATCTATCAATTTAATCACTCGAAAATTTCTTGACCTATGCTTAAGTTTTGCCCAAGTGACATCGTCTTTAAATTAATCTTTCCATCTTCCACAACCAAATCAACTCGCCAACCAGATTCAGGATTTTGATTAAATCCGCCAAAAATGAGAATCATCTCGTCACCACCTTGTGGCGTCCCATTTCCTGCTACTCCCCACTGAGTTTGATCCCAATCAATCTGAACGGATTCGACTTTCGGATTTTGGGCTTTCACAAAATCGACGATTTCTTGCTCGTGTTCCTTGAGAAAAGCTATTTGTTCTTTTTTTATTTCTTCTTCTGATTTTTGTACGACTTTCTTTGAAGATGAGGCCGTTATCTTCTGTTCGGGTCTTTTGGTCAGGGTCATGATTTTTCCTCCTAGAAAAACCAGTCCTAGGATCGGTAACAAAATAATCAAAAATAGTTCCAGTTGTC
>CAUVRI010000007.1:0-37810 GCA_963554405.1 uncultured Streptococcus sp.
CTGAGGCTACACCAAATTTGTATTTTCTTAATGAAAAACGTTCTTGTCTGTTCATAGAAACTCCCCTTTTATTTTAATAGTAACTATTATAACGCAAAATTATCTGAAAATTCATTCAAAAAACAAAATGTAACACAAATGTAACATTTACGAATATTACTAACTATTAATTTATTTTCGTTCGGAAAAATGTAAATTAGTATGGGAAAGTATTATAGAACATCTGTTTTTATTGGATTTTTAAAATTATTTAATCATTGAAAGGATCTTAAAAACCGAGAACGAAACTGTCCTCGGTTTTCATTAATAAATAGAAATTCTCTCTTAAAAATCTTTGGTGTCCGGATCTGGTGCACCTGCTTCAACCGGAAGATGGCGAAGGAGTTCCATATCATCTGCCGTCAATTCAAAATCAAAGCAATTTAAATTACTCGCAATCCGCTCAGGCGTAACCGATTTGGGCAATGGAAGGAAACCTTCTTGTAAACTCCAAGCCAGGGCTAGTTGGGCGACGGTCTTTCCATATTTAGTAGCCATTTCTTTTACTTGTTCATTTTGGAACAATTCTCCTTGGCCAAAAGGTCCCCAAGCCTCTAGTAAAATGCCATGCTTGCGACTCGCTGCGATGGCTTCGCTTTGGTAAACCCCAGGTGCTAGACGAATTTGGTTCACAGCCGGAATGACCCGAGCTGTTTCAAGGAGGGCTTCCAAATGATGAGGCAGAAAATTGCTAATACCAATAGCTCGAACCTTGCCAGCAGCTAGCATATCTTCCATTGCCCGCCAAACCTCAGCATTTCGTTGTTTCCAAGCATCATTGTCTCGAAGAGGTTTTGGATTTGGCCAATGAATCAAATAAAGATCTACATAGTCCAAGCCTAGTTTTTCAAGAGACTCTTCCAAAGCAGCTTGAGCGTCTTCATAAGTGTGGTGAGTATTCCAAAGTTTGGTGGTAATAAACAGGTCTTCACGCGCAAGACCACTGTCTTTAATGGCCCGACCCACACTCTCTTCATTTTGATAAATCGCAGCTGTATCGATATGGCGATAACCTGCTTTTAAAGCAGCTAAGACAGCTTGATAGGCTTCTTCTCCATTCGCTGCTTTCCACGTCCCTAATCCCAATACAGGAATCTCCACCCCATTATTTAAACGATAATGATTCATTTCTTCTTTCCTTTCTTCGATTTCGGTTTCTTAGGCCCTCGAAGCTTGAGCTCTGGCTTAAAAATATTCTTCTTGGTTGGCTCCATCTTCTTGCTATAAAAACTATAGAGTAAAAATGACCCACCAACGATTACAATAAAGATATTTTTTCTTACAATCCCATAGAGCAAGAAAAAAATTCCCATCAATAAAAAACGTATATCAATTGCCTTCATAAGCTACCTCACATTTCAATTCCCATTATAGCATGAAAAGACAGCATTCACAAAATTGCACTACCATCGGTAAACAAAAACCTCTCTAGGTATAACCTAGAGAGGAAGTATTCTATCTTTAATTCTTGAAACTAGTTCGTAGCCTGGTAACGTTTAACCCCATCGAGATAGGTCGCAACCAGATCCAAATTTTGATCAAGCACGATGAAGTCCGCATCATACCCTTCGCGAATTTGACCACAAACATCATCAATATGGACTGATTTTGCCGGATTGAGGCTGGCCATCATCACTGCTTCGTAAGGGTTAGCAATCCCCCACTCTACAACATTTTTTAATCCATCTTTCAATTTCAAGATTGAGCCAGCTAGATTACCAGTTGATTTCAAGCGAGCAGTCCCTTCAGCAACCACGACTGGGAATTCCCCAAGCATATAATCCCCGTCTTCTAATCCCCCAGCTGTCATACAGTCAGTAATCAAGGCAACATTTTCTTTTCCTTTTTGTTTCATCAGGATATCACATGCTAGCGGATCAACGTGATGGCCATCACAGATCAACTCTGCTGTGGTATGAGGCAACTCATACATGGCACCAACCATACCGAGTTCACGGTGCGTCAAACCACGCATACCATTGTAGGCATGCACCCAGACACTCGCACCTGCATCAACCGCTTTTTTAGCTTCTTCAAAAGTAGCATTGGAGTGTCCCAAAGCGACTGTCACCCCTTCTCCCGTAATAGTCCGAACAAATTCTTCTACCCCTTCACGCTCGGGAGCAAGGGCAATCTTATTCAACAGACCATTGGCAGCTTTTTGCCAAGCCCGGAATTCTTCCATACTTGGATCCTTCATATAAGATGGGTTTTGAGCTCCCTTGTATTTTTCTGTGAAATAAGGGCCTTCAAAATAAATCCCGCGAATCTTAGCTCCTGTTGCTTCTTTGTATCGTGCACCGATATTTTCAGTTACTGCCAAAAGTTGTTCGTAAGAGGAAGTAAGGGTCGTAGGCAAAAAGCTCGTAACCCCTGTACTCAAGAGCCCTTCACTCATGGTATGGAGAGTGCCTTCGATATTATTATCCATCACATCTACCCCACCAAATCCGTGAATATGGGTATCTACGAGGCCAGGCGCAATGCTGTAACCAGAATAATCCAGCACATCCGCACCTTCTGGTAAGCTTTCCACATGTTTTCCAAACTTGCCATCAACAAGCTCCAAATAGCCTCCGCGGCGAACCCCATGTGGATAATAAAATTGATCTGCTTTAATATATGTAGACATAAAATCGTCCTTTCCATTGTAGGAACTGTGTTCCATTTATATTCATACATATTATAACGCTTTCACTTCCATTTGTAAATGGTCTAGACCTATTTTTGAATAGAATCCAACAAAAAACAGAGTAAGCTTCCTACTTACTCTGTTTGACGTTCCTTAAATTTGCTCGATTTGTACTTTTTCAGCCAGATTCATGGCATGGTCTGCAACTCGTGTATAGTGAGAAATGATATCAATAAAGTTTACTCCAGCTTGAGGTGTACATTCGCCTTGGTTCAAACGACGAATATGGGTTTTCCGAAGTCTTTTCTCCAACTTTTCAATTGCCTCGTGACGTGCTACCAATTGGTTTGCAAGACTCACATCATTGTTCTCAACAGCTTTTAAGGCATCCTCTACAAATTGATGGGTTTGGTTGTAAATATCTTCCAATTCAGCCAAGGCCGCTTCTGAAAAGACCACTTTCTTACGAATTAAATAATCGGTCAGATTGATCAAGGCTTCCGCGTGATCTCCAATCCGCTCCAAATCCCGTGAAGAATCCAAGATATTGGTGAGAACTTCACTTTCTCTCGGACTCAAGGCTTCACTTGACAAACGAATCAGGTAGCGAGTCAAATCATCATCAATGGTATTGATGGCTTCTTCTGTCTTATGACCCTTTTCAGCTGTTTTCTCATTTTGATGAACAATATAATCATAAGAAAGATTAAAAGCTTTGTCTGCATATCCACCTAAATGAAGCAACTCTTTTTTCGCATTTCCTAGAGCAATCGAAGGCGCTTGGGTGATCAAGTTTTCATCCAAGTAGAGCGGCTCATATTTGACAACCTCATCCTCACCAGGAATCAGTTTGGTTACAAAGTATGCCAAAGCTCCAATGAATGGGAATTGAATGATGGTATTGGTCACGTTGAAAGCTCCGTGAGAAAAAGCAATGGTCATTTCTGGCGACAAATGCAAGAGCCCTTGGAAGTATTCAATCATGGCTGTAAAAGGTGTTAACAAGATCAAACAAAGAATTGTTCCGATCAAGTTAAAGAGCACATGGGTTGCTGCAACACGTTTAGCAGAAACATTGGCCCCCATCGCAGCAATAATAACTGTCAAGGTTGTTCCGATGTTGTCTCCAAAAAGAATAGGAAGCGAGCCACGAAGATCTAGGAAACCACCTGAATACAAACCTTGTAGAATCCCAATGGTAGCTGACGAAGCTTGAATCAAAACGGTAATGATGGCTCCTGCTAAAACACCCAGAATTGGATTTTTCCCAAGGGTGATCATGTACTGACTAAATTCTGGCAATTCTTTCAAAGGACTCATTCCCGCACTAATCAGGTTTAAAGCGTAGAAAATTCCTCCAACCCCAAAGAGAATCCGACCAATATTATTGGCCATTCGATTCTTGGTAAAGAAAAGTAAGACCGTTCCAAGAAACATAATTGGAAGGGCATAAGTTCCCAGTTTAAACCCAATAATGAACGAGGTGACCGTAGTCCCGATATTAGCCCCCATGATGATCCCAATGGCTTGACGTAGGGTCAAGAGACCCGCACTGACCAAACCAACGGTAATCACCGTTACCCCAGTACTAGACTGAATAAGAGCTGTCACAACAATCCCTACTAAGACTCCAAGAAAGGGATTGCTGGTATATTTATCAATATAGTAGCGAAGACGGTCCCCTGCAGCTTGTTGCAGTCCTTCTCCCATGGTTTTAATACTATAGAGAAAGAGACCCAACCCTCCCAAAAAGTTAAACAAAATTTCCTGCCAGTTAATGGACATGATCATTCCTCCAAATATGAGATCAGAAATAAAACTCCTCTCCTATTGTAAAGGATAATTTCCAATCACACAAGAGATTTCTGTAAATTTCTATTATATTTTGAAACCGTTTTTTTCTTTCTGTTTTATTTTCCTCATTTTAAGAGTCAAAAAAGAGGTTGGACACTATTGGTCCCAACCTCTCTAGTCTTTGTTCAAATTGCGCAACATCTCATCGATCTTATTTCCGTATTCGATGGATTCGTCTTTCACAAAAGTAAGATCTGGAATCTTGTACAATTTCAGATTCCGACCTAATTCACGCTTGATGGTTCCTGTTGCTTTTTCAAGGCCTGTCTGAGCCTTTTGATTGTCTGAAGCCAAATCACTCATAATTGAATAATACACTTTGGCCATAGACAAATCACCTAGCATTTGAACATCCGTAATGGTGACGCCTTGAACACGCGGGTCACGGACTTTCTTTTGTAAAATCTCATTGACTTCCCGCTTGATTTCCATCCCTACTCGGTCTGTCCGAAAATGACTTGCCATAGGAACTCCTTTCTGCTCTGTGTTTAAAAACTAGGAAATCAGAGGATCCCCCTCTTTTTTCCTAGTCAGCATCTTATTTTTTTATTTCTTCCATGATGTAGGCTTCGATGGTATCATCAGTCTTGATATCATTGTAACCTTCAATCATCAATCCACCTTCACGACCATTTGTGATCTCTTTGACATCATCTTTGAAGTGTTTCAAGCTTGCAAGAGCTCCGTCATAGATCACGACACCGTCACGAATGACACGAACTTTGGAATCACGTGTAACCTTACCACTGAGGACCATAAATCCACCGATGGTACCCACTTTAGAGACTTTAAAGGTTTCACGAATAACTGCTTCCCCGATGACTTTCTCTTCGAACTCAGGATCCAACATACCCTTCATCGCATCTTCCATTTCTTCAATCACTTTGTAGATGATTGAGTGAAGACGGATTTCTACCTCATCAGCTTCAGCTTGTTGACGTGCTTGTGGAGTAGGGCGTACGTTAAATCCGATGATGAAGGCATTTGAAGCTTCTGCAAGGGTCACGTCTGATTCGTTGATGGCACCAACTGCTGAGTGAACGATGGTCACTTTCACACCTTCCACTTCAATCTTTTGAAGAGAAGCAGCAAGAGCTTCAACCGAACCTTGTACATCGGCCTTGATGATGACATTAACAGATTTCACTTCCCCAGCCTTCAAAGTATCAAAGAGATTTTCAAGGCTGACGCGGTTGGTTGCTTGACGTTGTTTCATCAGCGCACGTTTGGCACGTTCTTCACCAGCTGCACGCGCAGATTTTTCATCTTCATAAACCGCGAAGTGGTCACCCGCCATTGGCGCTTCATTCAAACCAGTGATAGAAACTGGAGTAGATGGTCCTGCCACCTTCACACGACGGCCAAGGTCATTGGTCATGGCACGGACACGTCCAAAGGTATTTCCGACAACGATTGGGTCTTGGACATTCAAGGTACCTTGTTGAACAAGGAGGGTTGCCACCGCACCTTTTCCTTTATCCAAACGCGCTTCGATAACAGTACCGATGGCACGAACAGTTGGATCTGCCTTGAGTTCTTGGATTTCAGCTACAAGAAGGACAGTTTCCAAGAGTTCATCGATATTTTGGTTGAACTTGGCAGAGATCTCTACAAACTCAGAATCTCCACCCCAGGCAGTTGACATAACTCCATGCTCTGCCAATTCACCGATGACACGCTCTGGATTAGCTCCTGGTTTATCGATCTTGTTGATAGCCACAATGATTGGGACATTGGCAGCTTTTGAGTGGTTGATGGCTTCGATGGTCTGTGGCATCACCCCGTCATCTGCTGCTACAACCAAGATGGTAATATCGGTAACAGATGCACCACGCGCCCGCATAGAAGTAAAGGCCGCGTGTCCAGGTGTATCCAAGAAGGTAATCTTCTTGCCATTTTCCACGATTTGATAAGCCCCGATGTGCTGAGTGATTCCTCCCGCTTCACCTGTTGCTACACGTGAATTACGAAGGGTATCCAAAAGGGTAGTTTTACCGTGGTCAACGTGTCCCATGATGGTGACAACTGGTGGACGCTCTACCAACTCATCTGGATTCAAATAACCATCTTCAACGAAGAAGCGTTCGATATCGGCATTGTCCACTTCAACCTTTTTCTTGGCTTCAATTCCATAATCCACCATCAAGAGTTCAATCGTATCTCCATCCAGCGATTGGTTTTGAGTCGCCATGACTCCCATCATAAAGAGTTTCTTGACGATTTCAGCCGGTTCACGCTTGATGCGTTTTGCGATTTCTGCAACCGTCATTCCATCCGTATACTCAAATTCACTTGGTAATTCATGGAATTTACGCTCTGTTACTGGTTTTGGAGCATCATTACGGTTGTTCTTTCCTTTTTTATTTTTCTTATTGTTATTCCAGTTACTATTTCTCTGATTTCTCACTTGATTTTGACTATTTCGATTCCTTTGTTGTTTTCTTGGACCATCTTCTTCACGATCAAAATCATCGCGTTTCTTATCTGGTCGCGCTTGTTTCTTCCGACGTGTATCGACTTGAGCTGGAGCAGCAGCAACAGCTGGTTTTGTATGGTTCTCAACAGCTGGCTCCTGTACAGGTGCTTTCACTTCTGGTGCTTCTACCCGTTTCCGGCGCTGTTGACGTTCTTGTTCTGCTTTTGCAGCTTGTTGTTTGTAGCGATCTTCACTTCCACGTGCGTACTCAGCATTTTGTTCAGCCTTCAGTGCTGCTGCACGCGCTTTGAAATCAACTTTTGGTGCTACTTGGGGTTGTGCACTACGTCTTTGATCTGGTCGGTTATTGCGACGCTCAGAACCTTGATTTCGTTGTTCATTTCGCTCTTGTGGTCGTTGATTTCGGTTGTCACCATGACGCTGATTGTCTTTGCGATCACGTTTTGGACGATTATCTTGTTGTTTCCTACGTTCAGCCTGCTCTTTTGCACGCGCTTC
This sequence comes from uncultured Streptococcus sp., assembly GCA_963554405.1. Taxonomy (GTDB): domain Bacteria; phylum Bacillota; class Bacilli; order Lactobacillales; family Streptococcaceae; genus Streptococcus. Next base: position 7,461 of record CAUVRI010000007.1, read on the forward strand.
TCGTTCCGCTTTAAAGTTACGACTCTTTGGTTTAGCAGCTGGCGTTACTGATTTTGTCTCAGTTGCTCCTTCTTTTTTGACGGGCGCTGCTTCTTTTTTCTCTGCGACAGCCGTTGCCTTGGCAGCCACTTCTGCTACTTTCTTTTCGACTGTTTCTTTTTTCGCTGCAAAGCTCTTGATCAACTTTTCAGCAACATCAGTATCGACACTAGATGCATGACTCTTGACGTCAAAACCTAATTCTTTCGCACGAGTGACGACTTCTTTACTTTCCTTGCCCAATTCTTTGGCAATTTCGTATAATCTTTTCTTAGACAATTGCTGTCCTCCTCTTCTATTCCATAAGAGACCTCATTTTCTTTGAAAATCCAGCATCTACAACAGCGACGACCTTACGGGCACGTCCAATTGCAGTGCTTAATTCTAGTGTTGAAAACACGGTAGATACTTGAACCTCATAATAGTGACCCTTATCTGTCACCTTTTTTGTCAGGTTACTAGCTGCATCATTTGCCAGAAAAACTAATTGTGCTTTTTCTTCCTGGATGGCTTTGATCACGAGTTCTTCTCCAGAAATGAGTTTTCCTGCTCTTTGCGCCAAGCCCAACAAATTACTTATCTTTTGCTTATTCAAGGCCTAACTCTCTTCTCTTCACCTTATGATCTACATAAGCGATCAATTCATCATAGAAAGCTTCTTCCACTTCCATATTAAAGCTACGATTAAAAACTTTCTTTTTCTTAGCAAGTGCCGCTTCTTCATTGTCTAGCTTGATGTAAGCACCTCGACCATTGGCTTTGCCAGTTGGATCGATAAAGACTTGTCCTTCTTTATTTTTGACAATGCGGAGCAAATCGCGCTTATCAATAATTTCATTTGAAACGACAGATTTTCTTAAAGGGATTTTTCTTGTTTTTACCATGTTCCCTCCCTCTCTTAATCGACTTGCTCTTCGCCACTTTCTACTTGGTCTTCAAAAGTTTCTTGAGCTGCTTCCATTTCTTCGAACTCACTAGCAGATTTGATATCGATGCGATAACCAGTCAAATGAGCTGCCAAACGAACGTTTTGACCACGACGACCAATGGCAAGAGATAATTTGTTGTCTGGAACCACAACGAGAGCATGTTTGCTATCTTCATCATCAAAGATAACTTGGTCCACTTCTGCAGGAGCGATCGCATTGTAGATGAATTCAGCTGGATCTGGAACCCACTCGATGACATCAATATTTTCTTCTGTCGGAACCATACGGTCTAATTTTTGATCGTATCGAGCTGGGTGGAACTTGCTGGTAATCTTTTTAATATTCGATCCACCACGACCAACGATAGTCCCAATCGCATCTACGTTTGGATTATGGCTACGAACCGCAACTTTTGTACGATCTCCAGCTTCACGCGCTACACTCATAATCTCAACAGTTCCATCATAGACTTCAGGAATTTCTTGTTCCATCAAACGTTTGATCATTTCAGGGTGGCTTCGGCTAACAAAGACATTGACACCACGTGGGTTATCTTCTACCTTGTAGACAAATACTTCAATTCGATCATGAGATTGGAACACTTCTCCTGGAATCTGGTCTTGCTTAGACAATTGTGCTTCGATTGAGCCAAGATTGACATAGATAAAACGATTGTCAAAGCGCTCCACCGTTCCACTCATGATTTCATTTTCATGTTCTTTATAAGTGTTATAGGTGATGGTGCGCGTTTGCTTACGCATTTTTTCCATGATCGTTTGTTTGGCAGATTGAGCTGCTACACGACCAAATTCAGCTGGTGCTTCTTCAAACTTGATCTTATCCCCCAACTCATAAGCAGAGCTAATGGCCAAGGCATCCTTCAAGCTGATTTCTAAACGGCTATCAAAGACTTCATCCACCACTTCACGAACCGTATAAACACGGAAATCTCCAGTTTTTTCATTGAATTCAATCGCTGCACTTTCTGATTGTCCATAACGACGGCGATAAGCTGAACGCAATGATTCTGTGACGGCTTCGATGATATCTTCTTTTTTGATCCCTTTGTCTTCTTCCAAAATGCGGAAGGCTTCTAGCATTTCTTTACTCATGTTTTTCTTGCCTCTACTATAAAGGCATCCTTTCTTTCATTCTGTTACAATTTTACAGCCAACCTTGCTTTGGACACAAGGTTATAAGGAATTTCTACAGTTTTCTTTCGTGTTTTATCCATATACTCAATGGTCAAAACATCCTCTTCAAAACCTACCAAGTTCCCCTCAAAGACCTTTTGCTTTTCCACAGCCTTATACAAGCTGATATTGACATACTTGCCAACAGCTCCCTCGAGTGCTTCCTTGGTTTTCAAAGGTCTCTCCAGGCCAGGACTGGTAACTTCTAAAAAGTACTGTTCTGGAAATGGGTCTGGTTTGATTTGATCCAATAGCGGGCTAATGATTTCTGTCAAATCCGCTGTATCATTCAGTGTGATTCCTTCTGGTTTGTCTACGAAAATGCTTAAGACGTAGTCACCACCCATTTTGCCATATTCAACATCGACCAATTCAAATGGTTCCTTTATAGCTGGCTGAATCACTTCTGTTACTAAGTCAACAATCGTTGCGATGGTTGCCACCTCCTCATAGATAAGAGGCGAAGATATTTCCCCGCCTCTCCTTTTCTATTCATTTAAGGTATTATAACACGATTCCCCAACGATTGCAAGGAATATGCTAAAACTGTGCTTCTACACGGTAAATGACCTGGCCTTTACTGGAGAACTTTTTCTCATATTCCGTCATGACATTCCCCTCAAAATCACTAGCATGAAGGTCCAACCAGACTCCCTTCAAAGTCATTCCGTATTGAGAAAAGCTCACCAAACTGTATTCAAATAGACCTCGATTATCTGTTTTAAAGTGAATCTCCCCATGTTCTGGAAGAATTTGCTTGAAGGTATCCAAGAAAGTCTTGTAAGTCAAGCGACGCTTCTCATGACGTTTCTTAGGCCAAGGATCTGAAAAATTCAGATAGAGTCGATCGATTTCTCCATCTTCAAAATAGTTGGTCAAGCTATCTCCGTCTACCCAAAGCAATTTAATGTTAGGAACATCAGCTTCTAAGACCTTATCTAAAGCATAACTCAAGACCGATTTTTGAATATCAATTCCGATGTAGTTGATCTCTGGATTGGCCTTAGCCATCCCAGTAATAAAGGCCCCTTTTCCGCTACCCACTTCGATATGAATAGGATGGTCATTTCCGAAAATCTCATGCCACTTTCCCTTGGCATCTTCTGGATTTAGGACCACATATTGCGGGTTCGCTTCTAATAATTCAGTCGCTCCCTTGCGATTTCTAACTCTCATATTTCCTTTCCATATTTCAACCGGAAATTGCGCAGAGCATAGATCTCGCGATTGACATTTTCTAAATCATTATTTTCATAGTATTTAGCAATTTGGCACAAGAAAGAGTATTGACCAAACCAATAGAGTTTATCAAATACTTTTTGATTGTACTTGTAGCCATAATAGCCTAACCAATCGCGCCAATTAGAATCTGGGATATAGTGACTCAAGATATGCGCCACATCCAACATCCGGTCTGTCAAACGAACAGAGTCCCAATCGACAAGATAAATCAAGCCACTCTCTGTCTCAATCCAGTTACTATGACGAACATCCCCGTGAACGATCGTCGCATAATCCTCCCGAAAGGCAGGCACTGTCTTACGTAAATTCTTTACGACTGATTGGATATAGTGGTTCTGACGTAGGGCAATTGGCAACCGGTTGCTCCAAGAATTGAGCAATTCTAATGGAGATTCCACAGGATAGCCAAGTTTTTTCAATTGGGTCATCAAAGGTCTAGAACGGTGCAATCTCGTTAAAATATTGACGACTTGTTTTTTCGACATCCCATTAGGCGTGAGAATTTCTCCATTCAACCATTCTTGGGCACTCATCACATTTCCATCTGGCAAGCGTCGACTCCATAACAATTGAGGAGCAATCTGTTCTTTTGCTAGACCCGCAAGGATTGGGGTCGTATTCATTTTTACAAAAACGCGCCCACCATCTGGGTAGGTCCCCATGTAGGCCTTCCCACTCTTCCCAGGAATTGGGGTGAGGCTTAGCTCTTTTTCATTCGAGTCCATCTTTTCCTCCGTAAAAAGTTTCCAATCTATTTTACTAATTTTAACGACTTTCGTCAACCAAGCGCGCCATCTTAAATGGAAGATAGAGTAGGATTAAAGCAACTGTATAAGCCAGTAAGCCTAACAACAGGACTTTATCTGAAATAAAGGCCAGGCCAATTCCCCCTTCTATCAACGTTACCATCCCCATGACCAGCTGAATCGTTTTGTTCAACCCTGCCTTTTTACTGCCCTTTTTCATTGGGAAAAGGAGGGTCAAGGGTTGGTAATCAAAAGCACTGTATAGCCCCAGTAATTGAAAAATAACCAAGTAATTGAGCAAGGCTACAAGAGCAATCACTACGAGAGGCTGGGGAATAAAGATGATAGCGAAAATGGAAAGAGCCAAGAGTCGGAGAGTCATAGAGAAAAGATCTCCATTCCGTAGGAAGGAGCGCATATATAAGTGAAGCCACGTATTGCCATGTGTTTTGGGAAGAAGCCCTAAGAAACCATCCAAGTAAGCTCTTCTTTTAACACTGTTAGTAATACCTTTCACCGTTGTAAACAAGGCAAAGAAACGAAGAATCAATTGTTTCCTTGCATTCTCACGAGCAATGGCCAAGTTCCAATTCAAATTTCCATCCTGGTAAAAGCGCGCTTCCTTCCAGCTAAAAACAGCCCCTTTAGCCACCCCTAAGACAAGGATATAAGCTACAATAGCAAGTTTATCCAGCCCAGTTGCCAGAAGAAGAGGCACAAATAATAGAAGGACAAAACTTTGAATCAAAAACCAAAACACAAAAGACTTCTTGGCCTGCCCTTTGATATAACGTTTCACTTCCTCTTCCTTTACTAAAAGGAATAAAGCATCGGGTTTCTCTAAGTAGGTCGCAATGGAGCCAATCGGAACCAATAGGAGCAAACCAATCATGAGACTCCAGCGGATCAGGCTTGTATCTTTGGGGAGATCTTGCAAGAATTGGCTGTATTGAACCGCCAAAAATCCTATGAAAATCAGCATAAAGAGGACGAAATGATCATTGAGAACATAGCGGCTATATTTTACACATTGAGTTCGAAACGTTTCTTGCCGTTTTTTCATCAACTCTTTCATGCTGTTTCCTCTTCTGTCAAGGTCATGTAGATATCATTTAGACTTGCTTTCTCATCCCCAAAAGTTGAACGCAGCTCGTCCAAGGTCCCTTGTGCTCGGACCTGACCCTTATGGAGGATCACAAAACCATCACACATCTTTTCAGCCGAATCCAGAACGTGGGTACTCATCAAAATCGATTTTCCTTTTGCTTTCTCATCTGCCAATAACTGAATCAAATCTGCAATCGCAACAGGATCCAATCCCAAAAAGGGTTCATCGACAATATAAAGACTTGGCTCCACTGCATAGGCACAAATAATCATGACCTTTTGCTTCATCCCTTTTGAAAACTGGGTCGGGAACCAATCTAATTTTTCAGCCAAACGGAATCGTTCCAACAAAGGCTGGACGCGCACCATGACCTGATCCATGTCTAAATCATAGGCCATAGCTACGGTCTCGATATGCTCTCGCAAGGTTAATTCTTCATATAGACTAGGGGTTTCTGGAATATAGCCGATTTTTTTACGATAGTCAGTTGGAGCTTCTGGAAGGCTCAGGCCATCAATCCGTACTTCCCCAGCATAAGGATGCAGGAGACCAATAATTTCATTAATCGTGGTTGACTTCCCAGCTCCATTTAGTCCAATCAAACCAATCAGTTGGCCATCCGGAACTGAAAAACTCACCTCTTTCAGGACAGGGATGTTGACATAGCCCCCTGTCAACTTGTTGATTTCTAACATATTTTCTCCGATTTCTGGTATAATGTTCTTATATTATAACAAAATTTAGTCTAAATGAGGTGTATTTATGGTTGACGATTGTATTTTTTGTAAGATTATAGCTGGCGACATTCCTTCCTCCAAAGTCTATGAGGACGAGGAAGTCCTCGCATTTTTGGACATCTCTCAGGTTACACCAGGTCATACGTTAGTGGTTCCAAAAAAACACGCTCGCAACCTCTTAGAGATGGACGAAACCGCCACAGCTCAACTATTTGCACGTGTTTCTAAAGTTGCTAAAAAAGTAGAAGCTGCTACCCAAGCTAAGGGAATGAATATCATCAGCAACATGGAAGAAGTTTCTGGACAAACCGTTTTTCACACACATGTCCACATTATCCCTCGCTATTCCGATCAAGATGAGCTTGCCATTTCATTTACTGAACACGAGCCTAATTTTGAACAACTAGCAGTTCTCGCAGAAACCATCAAAAACAGTTAAAAAGGAGTCTATATGAAACTCAAAAATCTCTTTTGGTTTGCAACAGGAGCTAGCATTAGCTACCACCTAGTAAAAAACCGCAAAGAAATTAAAACAGAGGTGACTGAATCCAGCCAATTGGTCAAGGGAATTCAAGATAACCTAGCAAAAATCCAACGCAATCTGGATATTATCCAAGACCAAAAGACCAATCTTCAAGAATTGGTAACGGATTTCCAATACAAGACCAAACTATTTAGTCAACAAGCAACAGCTTCTCTAAAAGAAATTCAAGACATCTGGCAACCAAGTAAAAACGATTGAGAAAACTCAATCGTTTTTTTCTTATTCTGAAGGCACCGTAGGTGTCACACTGCTCGACTCTGTAGCTGCAGGAGCAACTGGTGTCACTGGTGCAACAGAACTTTGAGGTGTCACCACTCCCGTATCCTGGGTCGATGGTACAACTGGTAGTTGGTTAAACTCTTGGTAAACAGGTGCTTCCTCAGATGAGGCCGCTGGCGTATCATTTTGAGAAGAAGCATTCTTCAACTCTTCATCTCCATCTAATAGGTAAGCATTGGTTTTCAATGTTTTAATTTCTTTCATCCCCAAAGCTTTGCGGATGATATTTTGAATTTTCAAGAGATGTTTTGAAGTGACAATCTGATAACTTCCGCCATCTGCTAAGGTGGCATCTTCTCCTTTCAGCTGGTACTGATGAATCGTTGAAAGGGCATCTTTATATCCTAACAATTGAAGAAGACTATTACTGTCAAGCGCTATGTTGGTTTGCATATTGTCACTAACAGACTCAATGATTCCTTTGTAGTGACTCAAACTATTGAGGCTTAAAACTTTCTCAACAATCTTTTTGATCACTTCACGTTGGCGTTTTTGACGTCCGTAGTCTCCTTCTGGGTCTTGGTAGCGCATGCGTGAATAAACGAGAGCTTGGTCCCCATTAATCTCCTGACGTCCTGGTGCGATCTTAGCCGTATATTCTGGCTCATTTTCCTCGATCGAGATATCGAAGTCAAATGGATTGTTGACTGTGATGCCACCAACCTTATCCACTAATTGAACCAGTCCCTTCATATTGATCATGACATAGCGGTCAATATGGATATTCAAAAGATCTTGAATGGTCTTAATGGCTAACTTGGCACCGCCTTGAGCATAAGCCGAATTCAATTTTGCTTGGACCGTTTCGCCATCTGAAGTAATATTGGTTAGGATATCTCTTTCCAAGCTCGTCATGGTTGTTTCTTTTGTTTGAGGATTAACAGTCACCAAAATCATAGTATCACTATTTCCGGCCCAAGGATCTTCCCGAGAACCGCTACCTGTATCAACCCCCATCAAAAGGATGGTCATCGGCTTGTTTTCTGCAATGACATTGGTCTCATTTCCAAAGCCTTTATAGGTCTTACTGAGAGTCCCAGTCGTTTGGTTTAGGATGGTAAGGCCATAAGCCCCAATCCCAATCACTGTTACCGTCAATAAGCTCAAAAACATTAAAATAATTTTTTTAACCATATAGAATCTCTCTCTAATCTATCAGTTTCCCCATAAGGTAAACATCTAAGAATTCTCCTTCAGCTGAACAAGCTCCACGAGCTTGGCAACCTTCGATCTCAAAACCTAACTTTTTATACAGGTGAACCGCCCGTTCATTGCGCACTTGGACATTCAAGACTAGTTTCCTAAGAACACCGGTCGAGTGCGCCCACTCGATCCCTTCTTCCAACAGGATCTGTCCAAGCCCTTGATTCCAATAAGCTTTTTGAACCACAATAAAGACATCACCAATATGCCGAATGGACCGTTGAGAAGCTGCAGTGATATTTAACAAAGCTGCCAGTTCCTGATCTAGAAATAGCAAGAGGCAAATCCGGTTTTCCGCCATCTCTTGCACCATCAGAAATTGCTCCATGTCTGCTGGAGACATGCCAATTCCAGCTTCATCTAGTGTCATGTAATCTGACTCTTTCCCAACTTGATTTAAGAAATCAACGACAAGAGCCGCATCTGCACTGTCAGCTTGCCGAATTTCTACTGTCACTTCCTTTTCCTTAGTCATCCGTTTTTTCCACCTGCTCAAAGGATGTCAGTAAAGCTTCTGCACGCGCTCCATGAGCTTCAAAAGCTAACTCTCGCCCATCTTCTAATTTTCGGATAAAAATTTTTAGATAAGCATCCGAAAGACTCGGCTCAATCAGCTCTCCCCATTCAATAATGGTAGCACCATCTCCAAATAGAAAATCATCTAAATCAATAGAATCTGGATCATTCCCAATCCGGTAAACATCCAAATGGTATAAAGGCAAGCGACCTTCGTATTCACGAACAATGGTATAGGTCGGGCTTTTAATCATCTGATCAATCCCTAACCCCTTTGCAATTCCTTTGGTAAAGGTCGTTTTTCCTGCTCCTAGATCACCTGATAAAATGATCACGTCTTGCTTTTCTAAGAGTTTTCCTAGCTGTTTTCCTAGAGCGATCAGCTCCGTTTCATTGTGACTAATCATTTCTCTATTATACCAAACTTTTTAAAAATCTGCTCTTTCTTTTAGAAATTGTTCGACTCCGGTTTGTTTTTGAGAAAAAGGAATCACAGAAAACAGGAAACTCTCCCATTCATTCCCTCGATCCATCTAAAAAGGAATGGGAGACAACTCCCATTCCTTTTTGGCACTTTTCTGATACTTAATTCAAGGCCATGCTAACGTAGTTTAAAATAAAGAGAACATCTAGGATCCAAATCATGCTGTGCACTTCTTTGGCTTCTCCTTTAACCACTTTCACTAAGCTATAGGTGATAAATCCAGCAGCGATCCCTTGTGTAATCGAGTAGCTGAAGCCCATAAAGATAGAGGTGAAGAAAGCAGGAACTGCTTCTGACATATCTTCCCAATGGATATTTTTCAAGCCACTCAACATCATGATCCCAACAACAATCAAAATTGGGGCTGTGGCAGCGGTCGGTACAATCGCCAACAACGGACTAAAGAGACTTGAAATAGCAAAACAGATCGCTACAACCAAGGCTGTCAGACCAGTGCGTCCACCAGCTCCAATACCAGCTGCAGATTCAACATACGTCGTTACGTTTGAAGTTCCTGCAATAGCTCCGACTGAAGTCGCTACAAGGTCTGAATAGAGGGCCTTATCTAATTTCGCTGATTGATGGTTTTCCCCATTTGTCGCAACAATCCCAACTTTTTCACCCGTACCGATTAAAGTTCCAATTGTATCAAAAATATCCGTCAAGGAGAAGGCTAAGATTGCCATTAAGGTCTCAGGCAAACGAGACGTATTGGAAATCAAAGAACCCAATCCTTTTGATCCCAAAGCTTGACCAAAGATCTTGCCTAAATCATTAAAGGCAGCTCCTAGATGATTACTTGCAAAGTCGATTTTAGTGATATCAACCACATGGATGAGAATTCCAAGCACAGTCGTTGCTAAGATAGAAAGGATAATCCCTCCCTTAATCCCTTTGACAACAAAGAAAATAGTAATCGCAAGACCAACAAGAGCCAAGAGGACAGCCGGATTGTTAAAATCAACCAATCCAGGAACAGCAGATGCATTGGCTGAGATCGTTGCATTCGCCTTATCTGCTCCTTCTCCAACCACTGTATAGGTATGAGGGTCAATCGTGAATTTCAAAAATCCCGCATTCTTAATTCCAACATAGGCCAAGAAAATCCCGATCCCAGCTGAAATAGCAGAGCGAAGAGCGGTCGGAATCGATTCGATGATCATCTTCCGAACATTTGTCAATGTGATAATCAATGAGATCACACCACAAATGAAGACCATTCCCAAAGCTTCCTGCCATGAGTAGCCCATACCAAATACAACGGTAAAGGTAAAGAAGGCATTCAAGCCCATCCCAGGTGCTTGTGCATAAGGTAAATTGGCATAAAAAGCCATCATCAAGGTCCCGACAACGGATCCAATAATCGTTGCAAGGAAGACTCCTTGAGCTGGCATACCTGTTTGTGACAACATTTGAGGGTTTACGAAGAGGATATAACTCATCGCAAAAAAGGTTGTCAAACCAGCAAGAACCTCTGTCCGAACAGTGGTTCCATGTTCTGAAAGTTTAAAAAACTTATCCATTTCAGAATAAACTCCTTTTTCATCATTCTCGCTCCCAATCAATTTGCGAACGTTATTTCTATTTTACCAAAAGATCTTTCGCCTTTCAAGAAATCCTACTTCTCTTCTCGATTTTTGAGCGCTTTTCCGATTTTTCTGATATAATGGTCTCATTCTTCTCGAAAGGAACTGAAATATGCATAAAAAGATGATCGCTCTAGATCTAGACGGCACTCTCTTAAATTCCGAAAGCAAATTGAGCGACTTTACCATTGATACGATAAAAAAAATTAGTGCTCTTGGCCATAAAGTCATTATTACAACAGGCCGCCCCTACCGTATGGCACATACCTATTACAAACAACTAGAGCTAGATACTCCGATGATCAATTTTAACGGCTCCCTTACGCATCTCCCAGAGAAAAAATGGGTGGATGAACAATGTTTGACTTTAGATAAAAAATACCTGCTAGATATGGTCGCCAACCGAGACACCATCCAAGCGGACTTTATAGCAGGCGAATACCGCAATAAATTCTTTATTACCGATCCCAATGAGCACGTCGCAGATCCTAAATTATTCGGTATTGAGGCTTTCCAACCAGAAAATCAATTCAACCCCGAACGGGTAACGAGCGACCCAAACTGTATCCTCTTTCAAACGAAAGCGGAAGACAAATATGCTCTGGCAGATGAAATGAATCGGCATTATGACTACAATCTGTCTATCAATACTTGGGGTGGTCCCTTAAATATTCTGGAATGCAATCCAAAAAATGTGACCAAAGCTTCTGCTCTGACCTACCTTCTGGATAAACTCAATATGGATCAGAAGGATTTGATTGCCTTTGGAGACGAGCACAACGATACCGACATGCTAGCACTAGCTGGTCATGGATACGCTATGAAAAATGCCAGCTCCGTCCTTCTCCCCTATGCAGACTCCGTCACAGATTTCACGAATAACGAAGACGGTGTCGCGCGCCAACTCATTCAATTATTCTTATAAAACTAACAGACATGAGTTATCCCCTCATGTCTTTTTCTGCGCCAAATCCTTAATCGGTTAATCAATACCGCCCCTTTTTTCCATTTTTTTCATTGCCTCGTCATCTGGTTTGTGATATTATTAACATAGTTATTAAAGAAGCGCTTTCAAAAATTTTAAACCGCTTCTCGTTCACTTAAGGAGGAACAAAATGAAAGCTGTTGTTGTAAATCCAGAAGGTACTGGTGTTGAAATCGTTGCAAACAAAGACATGCGTCCACTTGAAACAGGGGAAGCACTTGTTCAAATCGAATACTGTGGTGTCTGCCACACTGACTTGCACGTTGCTCACGGGGACTTCGGTAAAGTTCCAGGCCGTGTTCTTGGACACGAAGGAATCGGTATTGTTAAAGAAGTTGCTCCAGATGTCAAGAGCCTAAAAGTTGGGGATCGTGTCAGTGTCGCATGGTTCTTCGAGGGATGTGGAACTTGTGAATACTGTACAACTGGTCGTGAAACTCTTTGCCGTACTGTAAAAAATGCTGGTTACTCTGTTGATGGAGGGATGGCTGAACAATGTATCGTTACTGCAGATTACGCAGTGAAAGTACCGGAAGGATTAGATCCAGCCCAAGCATCTTCTATTACGTGTGCAGGTGTTACCACTTATAAAGCCATCAAAGAAGCCAAAGCTGAACCAGGACAATGGATTGTTATCTATGGAGCTGGTGGACTAGGAAACTTGGCTGTTCAATATGCTAAGAAAGTCTTCAACGCACATGTCATCGCTGTCGATATCAACAATGATAAACTAGAATTGGCGAAAGAAGTTGGTGCAGACTTTGTCATCAACGGTCGCGAAGTTGAAGATGTCCCAGGATTGATTAAAGAAAAAACAAATGGTGGAGCTCACTCTGCTGTCGTAACAGCTGTTTCTAAAGTAGCTTTCAACCAAGCAGTAGATTCTGTTCGTGCAGGCGGCCGCGTGGTTGCAGTTGGTCTTCCTTCTGAAATGATGGACCTCAGCATTGTGAAAACTGTATTAGATGGTATCCAAGTCATTGGTTCTCTTGTAGGAACTCGTAAAGACTTGGAAGAAGCCTTCCAATTTGGTGCAGAAGGCTTGGTAGTCCCTGTCGTTCAAAAACGTCCAGTAGAAGATGCAGTCAAAGTCTTTGACGAAATGGAAGCTGGAACCATTCAAGGACGTATGGTACTTGACTTTACAAACTAAACAACTGAACCTACAGGACTAGCCCAACTGGGCTAGTCTTTTTGAGTGCTCTCAATCATTCTATTTTACAATTTATTATATATTTATTTTTTATTTTTGCGGATATAGATCGATTGTTGGAATATTTTTATTGAAATTCAAATCCTATGAAACCTACATATCATTGCTTTCTTCTGCCATCATCAACTAATAAACAAGAGCCATTCAAGAGCATTCAATTTTTATTCAACGATAATTTAATATAATAAATTAATGCTTTTATATCGAGTTTTTGATAGAAAAATTGACTTAAGTGTGAAAACGATTTATAATAAAGTAGCTTAAAGTTTTCTTAAACTGAAAGTCAAACAAATTTTATAAGGAGGAATGTCAATAATGAGTATTGGTATCATTATTGCTAGCCACGGTGAATTTGCAGCTGGAATCCACCAATCCGGCTCGATGATCTTTGGGGATCAAGAGAAAGTTCAAGTGGTTACGTTCATGCCAAGTGAAGGCCCGGATGATCTCTATGCTAAATTTAATGCAGCTGTTGCCGCATTTGATGCAGAAGATGAAGTCTTGGTTTTGGCTGACCTTTGGAGTGGTTCTCCATTTAACCAAGCAAGTCGCGTCATGGGAGAAAATCCAGATCGTAAATTTGCGATCATCACAGGATTGAACCTTCCGATGTTGATTCAAGCTTATACAGAACGTTTGATGGATGCAAATGCCGGCGTTGATCAAGTCGCTGCAAACATCATCAAGGAAGCAAAAGACGGTGTCAAAGCCCTTCCAGAAGAATTGAATCCTGTTGAAGAAGCTAGTACAGCCGCTGCTGCTCCTGTAGCCCAAGCTGCTATTCCAGAAGGAACGGTTATCGGAGATGGAAAACTCAAGATCAACCTTGCCCGCTTAGATACACGTCTTCTTCATGGACAAGTCGCAACTGCTTGGACACCTGATTCAAAAGCCGATCGGATCATTGTTGCTTCAGATTCTGTTGCCAAAGATGAACTCCGTAAGGAATTGATCAAACAAGCGGCACCAAATGGTGTGAAAGCAAACGTTGTCCCAATTCAAAAATTGATCGACGTTGCAAAAGATCCACGTTTTGGAAATACCCATGCTTTGATCTTATTTGAAACACCTCAAGATGCTCTTCGCGCCATCGAAGGTGGTGTTCCGATTAAAACCTTGAACGTTGGTTCAATGGCCCACTCAACTGGTAAAACCATGGTTAACAATGTGTTATCAATGGATAAAGATGATGTGGCTACATTTGAAAAAATGCGTGATCTTGGAGTTGAATTTGACGTCCGTAAAGTGCCAAATGACTCTAAGAAAGATTTGTTTGACTTAATTAACAAAGCTAACGTTCAATAATCGATTACTTACGAAAGGATTTTAAACATGTCTATTATTTCTATGGTATTAGTGGTCGTTGTTGCCTTCTTAGCAGGTCTTGAAGGTATCCTTGACCAATTCCAATTCCACCAACCCCTTGTTGCTTGTACCTTAATCGGTTTGGTAACAGGTAATTTGACTGCTGGCATTATGCTTGGTGGTTCACTTCAATTTATTGCACTTGGCTGGGCAAACATTGGTGCCGCAGTTGCACCCGATGCTGCCCTTGCATCTGTCGCTGCTGCCATCATCATGGTACTTGGGGGAGACTTCAGTACAAAAGGAATCGCTGTCGCTCAAAGTGTCGCTATTCCACTTGCAGTTGCTGGTCTTTTCTTGACCATGATCGTCCGTACCCTTTCCGTTGGTTTGGTTCACACTGCCGACGCTGCTGCTAGAAAAGGGGATATCAAAGGTGTAGAACGCGCTCACTTTGTGGCCCTTCTTCTTCAAGGTCTTCGTATCGCCATTCCTGCAGCCCTCTTGTTGATGATTCCTGCTGAAACTGTCAAAACTGCTCTTGAACAAATGCCAAAATGGCTCTCTGATGGAATGCAAATCGGTGGTGGTATGGTTGTAGCCGTTGGTTATGCCATGGTTATCAACATGATGGCGAGCCGTGAAGTATGGCCATTCTTTGCCATCGGTTTTGCTCTTGCAGCTGTTAGCCAATTAACTTTGATCGCTCTTGGAGCAATTGGTGTTGCCCTTGCCTTGATCTACCTTACTCTTTCTAAGAAAGGTGGCAATGGAGGTGGCGGTGCCGCTACTTCTAACGATCCAATTGGCGACATTCTCGAAGACTATTAAGAAAGGTGTGACACTATCATGACTGAAAAATTACAATTATCTAAATCAGATCGTCAAAAAGTTTGGTGGCGTTCAACCTTCTTGCAAGGTTCTTGGAACTATGAACGGATGCAAAACTTGGGTTGGGCTTACTCATTGATCCCAGCTATCAAAAAACTCTACACAAAGAAAGAAGACCAAGCGGCTGCTCTTGAACGTCACATGGAATTCTTTAACACTCACCCATACGTTGCCGCTCCTATCATCGGGGTAACACTTGCTCTTGAAGAAGAAAGAGCAAACGGTGCTGCGATTGACGATGCTGCCATCCAAGGGGTTAAAATTGGTATGATGGGTCCTTTGGCGGGTATCGGAGATCCAGTCTTCTGGTTTACAGTACGTCCTATCCTTGGTGCCCTTGGTGCATCACTTGCTGCGTCTGGTAATATCCTTGGTCCACTTATCTTCTTTATCGCATGGAATGCAATTCGTATGGCCTTCTTGTGGTACACGCAAGAACTTGGCTACAAAGCAGGTTCTGAAATTACCAAAGATATGTCTGGTGGGATCTTGCAAGACATCACTAAAGGGGCTTCTATCCTTGGGATGTTCATCCTCGCTGTTTTGGTAGAACGTTGGGTATCTATTAAATTCGTCTTCAATGTTTCTTCTGTCAAATTAGCCGATAAAGCTTATATCCACTGGGATAAACTTCCTGAAGGATACAAGGGTATCCAAGAAGCCTTCGCTCAAGTTGGTTCAGGCCTATCTCAAACACCTGAAAAAGTTACAACTTTCCAACAAAACTTGGATTCATTGATTCCTGGTTTGATGGGATTGCTTCTTACTTTTGCTTGTATGTGGTTGTTGAAGAAAAAAGTATCTCCAATCACTATCATCATCGCTCTCTTTGTAATCGGTGTATTAGCACACGTTGCTGGCTTGATGTAAGCAAAGATCAACTAAAAAGAAGGTTTCGACCTTCTTTTTATTATGATATAATGGAATGAATAGCAATACAGGAGGATCTCATGGCTCAATCATTGAATAAAACCGTTGAATTCCATACTACAGGGGTTTCTTACCTTGGAGTGGGGGGAAAGGTTGGAAAAATCCTAGTCGGGAATGCCGCTTTTGAATTTTATGCGGATGCAAATGTAGAAGACTACATCCAAATTCCCTGGCAAGAAATCGAGCGAATCGGAGCCAATGTATCCGGACGTAAAATTA
Source organism: uncultured Streptococcus sp. (assembly GCA_963554405.1). Lineage (GTDB taxonomy): Bacteria > Bacillota > Bacilli > Lactobacillales > Streptococcaceae > Streptococcus. The sequence goes on from CAUVRI010000007.1 coordinate 23,610, forward strand.
GCCGCCATTTTGAAATCTATACCAGAGAATCAAAATTTCTCTTTGCTTCAAAAGACTCTGGAAAAATTTTAAAGATTGCTCGGGAACATCTAGGAAATGATAAAATTGTCAAACTTCCTACGTTGATCCAAATCATCACGGCTAAAATTAAAAATCTATTTGCAAAATAGGATCTTTTCTTGTATAATAGACGCAAACGGATAAGTAAGTTAAGAGTCTCTTTCAGAAAGTCTGCGGTTGCTGCGAGCAGATAGAAATCTTAATTGAAATTCTACCGTTTCTTTAAAATACAATATCGAATCAAGTGCACACCTGTGAAGTTGGATGGAACCGTGGCTCTGCCACTCCAACACTGTAACAGGTGTGTTTTTTGTTAAAGGAGAAGCTATGTTAGATATTAAACGAATTCGTACAGACTTTGATACGGTTGCTAAAAAATTGGCAACACGTGGCGTAGATGCAGCTATTTTGAATGAAATGAAAGAAATCGATGCCAAACGTCGAGATATCTTAGTCAAAGTAGAAAATCTCAAAGCAGAGCGTAACACTGTATCTGCTGAAATCGCACAAGCTAAACGCAACAAGGAAAATGCAGATGATAAGATTGCTGCCATGCAAACCCTCTCTACAGAAGTCAAAGCATTGGATACAGAATTGGCTGAAATCGATGCAAAATTAACTGAATTCACTACTACCCTTCCAAACATCCCTGCTGATAGTGTCCCTGTTGGAGCAGATGAGGATGACAATGTTGAGGTTCGTCGTTGGGGAACACCGCGCGAATTTGGCTTTGAACCAAAAGCTCACTGGGATTTAGGTGAAGACCTTGATATCCTTGACTGGGAACGCGGGGCTAAAGTCACTGGTGCTCGTTTCCTCTTCTACAAAGGACTTGGGGCTCGCTTAGAACGCGCTATCTACAACTTCATGTTGGACGAACATGGCAAGGAAGGCTACACTGAAGTCATCCCTCCTTACATGGTCAACCATGATTCTATGTTTGGTACTGGTCAGTATCCAAAATTCAAGGAAGATACTTTTGAACTTAGCGATACCAATTATGTCCTCATTCCAACTGCTGAAGTTCCTTTGACGAACTACTACCGCGATGAAATTCTTGATGGAAAAGATCTTCCAATCTACTTCACCGCTATGAGTCCATCTTTCCGTTCAGAAGCTGGTTCAGCCGGTCGTGATACCCGTGGCTTGATCCGTTTGCACCAATTCCATAAGGTTGAAATGGTGAAATTTGCCAAACCAGAAGAATCATATGATGAATTGGAAAAAATGGTTGTCAATGCTGAAAATATCCTTCAAAAACTCAACCTTCCATACCGTGTAGTAGCTCTCTCAACAGGAGACATGGGCTTCTCAGCTGCTAAGACTTACGACTTAGAAGTATGGATCCCAGCACAAAACACCTACCGTGAAATCTCAAGCTGTTCCAATACAGAAGATTTCCAAGCTCGCCGTGCGCAAATCCGCTACCGTGATGAAGCAGATGGCAAGGTTAAACTTCTCCACACCTTGAACGGTTCTGGGTTGGCTGTTGGACGTACCGTCGCTGCTATTCTTGAAAACTATCAAAATGAAGACGGTTCTGTGACTATTCCAGAAGTCCTCCGTCCATACATGGGTGGAGCTGAAGTCATCGCACCAAAATAAAGTTTAAAAAAACTGAGTCTTGCAAGTTGCAAGCTCAGTTTTTTAATATTTACGAAAACGTTGGTAGCGTTGCTCTAAAAGATCCTCCAGAGGTAAGGCTTGTAAAACCTTTAACTCTTCCTGTAATTCCTTCTTCACTTGAGCCAGTAGTTCACCATTTGAAAATCCATGCTCTGGAATCACCTTATCGACAATGTCCATATTTAACAACTCGTGAGAAGTAATCTTCATTAACTCTGCTGCTTCCATAGCACGGCTTCCATCTTTCCAAAGAATAGAGGCAAAACCTTCTGGACTCAAGACTGCATAGATGGAGTTTTCTAGCATCCAGACCTTATCTGCTACAGCCAGAGCCAAGGCACCACCAGAGCCACCTTCTCCGATGATAATCGCGATAATTGGAACTTTTAAATCACTCATTTCCATGAGGTTGCGGGCAATGGCTTCACCTTGTCCTCGTTCTTCAGCACCAACACCAGGATAAGCACCCGCTGTATTGATAAAGGTCACAACTGGACGGCCAAATTTCTCTGCTTGCTTCATGAGGCGCAAAGCTTTTCGATAGCCTTCTGGATGTGGTTGTCCAAAATTACGTTTTAGATTATCTTGAAGATTTTTTCCTTTTTGGATTCCAACGACTGTAACCGTTTGATCGCCTAAGCGTCCAATTCCACCAATCACCGCACCATCATCACGGAAGTTTCGATCTCCATGTAATTCGATAAAATCATCAAAAATTCCTTGAGCAAAATCAAGCGCAGTCAATCTTCCTTGGTCACGTGCCTCTTTAATAATCTGTGTTATTTTACTCATGTTTACCTCCATGAAGGGCCAATAATTGTCCAACTGTTGCTCGGATTTGGCTTCTCTCCACGATCAAGTCTACAAATCCATGTTCTTGTAGAAATTCTGCTTTTTGGAAATCATCTGGCAATTTTTCACGCACAGTTGATTCGATCACGCGACGACCGGCAAACCCGACCAAGGCCTGACTCTCTGCCATGATAATATCACCTTCCATAGCAAATGAGGCTGTCACCCCACCAGTTGTCGGATCTGTCAATACTGTCAAATAGAATAATTTTTCTTTAGAATGACGTTGAACAGCCGCAGAAATCTTTGCCATTTGCATCAAACTCACGATTCCTTCTTGCATCCGAGCACCACCGGAAGCGGTAAAGAGAACAACTGGCAATTTTTCTTTTGTCGCAAATTCAAATAAACGAGTAATTTTTTCGCCTACTACAGAACCCATTGAAGCCATGATAAAGTTGGAATCCATGATCCCAAGCGCAACTTTTTGCCCTTTAATCAAGGCAGTTCCAGTCAGGACAGCTTCATCCAATCCTGTCATTTCCCGCACTGCTGCTAGTTTCTTCTTATAATTTGGGAAATTCAAAGGATCTGTCGTTTCGATTCCTGTAAACATTTCTTCAAAGCTAGCTGGATCCACTGTCAGCGCCAAGCGTTCTTTAGCAGAAATACGGAAGGTATAGCCACAATTCGGGCAGACACGCTCACTACCTAAATCCTTTTGGTAAATGGTATGTTTACAACCTGGGCATTGTGAAAATAGTTCATCAGGAACTTCAGGTTTTGGCTGAGGCTCCTTCCAGGCTGACCTATTCGGATTGATCCGAATATATTTATCTTTTTTAGAAAATAATGCCATTACTTACTCCTTATAATATGCTACAGTATCTGAAGCATTACTATAAAAGCCTGAAACTGTGAAGATGATGTTCATACTTCCCTCACAAGTCCAGGCTTTTTCATCATTCCTTATTATAATTTGGAAGGAATTGTTCCATCAAAAATGCAGTGTCATAATCACCAGCGATCACATGTGAATCTGAAATCAAATCCAACTGGAAACTGCTATTGGTTGTGACACCATCGATTTCCAACTCATAAAGAGCACGCTGCATTTTCATCAGTGCATCAAAGCGATTTTCTCCATGGACAATGATCTTGGCAATCATACTATCATAGTATGGTGGAATCGTATAACCAGGATACACAGCAGAATCCACACGCAAGCCAACCCCACCACTTGGAAGATAGAGATTAGTGATCTTACCTGGGCTTGGTGCAAAGTTAAAGGAAGGATTTTCCGCATTGATCCGGCATTCAATCGCATGGCCTTTAATGACAATATCCTCTTGAGTAACGGATAATTCTTGGCCAGCTGCGATTTTAATCTGTTCCTTAACGATATCAACTCCTGTTACAAATTCCGTGACAGGATGCTCCACTTGCACACGGGTATTCATTTCCATAAAGTAGAACTCACCCTTGCCTTCATCATACAAGAATTCAATCGTTCCAGCATTCTCGTACCCAACTGATTCAGCTGCACGAACAGCTGCAGAACCAATTCGATCACGAAGCGTTTTCCCAATAGCAATCGAAGGGGATTCTTCTAGAACTTTTTGGTTATTTCGTTGAAGAGAACAATCGCGTTCACCTAAGTGAATGACATGTCCATGCTGATCCGCTAAAATCTGTACTTCAATGTGGCGTGCCGGATAAATCACCCGCTCCATATACATGGCACCATTCCCAAAAGCAGCTTGAGCTTCTGAGGAAGCAGATTCAAAAGCAGCAACCAAATCTTCTGGTTTTTCAACCTTCCGAATTCCCTTGCCACCGCCTCCTGCAGATGCTTTCAACATCACAGGGTAACCAATACGCTCTGCAATCTCGAGGGCTTCTTCAGCAGTATACACTTCACCATCTGATCCAGGAATAACAGGCACTCCTGCTTTGATCATCTGTTTACGAGCATTAATCTTATCCCCCATCAAATCCATTACTTTAGCAGAAGGACCAATAAACTTAATGCCCACTTCCTCACACATGGTCGCAAATTTTGAGTTTTCACTTAAAAATCCAAAACCAGGGTGAATAGCTTCTGCACCTGTTAAAACAGCTGCGGACAAGACAGCACTCATATTCAAATAAGATTCTGTTGATTTAGCAGGTCCAATACAGACTGCCTCATCCGCTAGTAAGGTATGCAAGGCTTCTTTATCAGCAGTAGAATACACCGCAACCGTCTCGATGCCAAGTTCACGAGCCGCACGAATAATGCGCACTGCAATCTCACCACGATTGGCGATTAAGATCTTACGAAACATAGATAGGCCTTTCTTAATTTCCAATTGCAAAAGTAAGCGTTCCTGAAGCTGCAAGCTTACCGTCTACCTCTGCTTTCGCTTCAACAACAGCAATGGTTCCACGACGTTTGACAAAAGTAGCTGTCATCACCAGTTGATCTCCTGGAACGACTTGTTTTTTAAACTTCACCTTGTCCATCCCTGCATAAAAGACTAATTTCCCTTTATTTTCAGGTTTTGACAACTCTAGTACACCTGCTGTTTGTGCCAAAGCTTCCATGATGAGAACACCTGGCATAACAGGATATTGTGGAAAATGTCCATTAAAAAATGGTTCATTAATTGTCACGTTTTTAATGGCAACAATCGTATCTTCGCTTGTTTCTAAAACGCGATCCACCAAAAGCATTGGGTAACGATGCGGCAAAGCCTCACGAATAGCATTAATATCAATTGTCATTTGATTCGAACCAATCCTTTTCCAAATTCAACCATTTCTTCATTCGTTACTAAAATTTCAGTGACTACCCCATCTTTTGGTGCTGGGACTTCATTCATCACTTTCATGGCTTCGATAATCAAGAGTGTTTGACCCTTAATGACCTTATCTCCTACAGACACAAAGGCTGGTTTGTCCGGAGCTGGCGACAAGTAAGCCACCCCAACCAATGGACTTTCAACCACATCACCTTCTGCAGCCTGAGCTGGAGCAGCAACTGGTTCAGCCGCTACAGCTGGAGTTGCTGGTGCTTCAACAACAGGGGCTACTACAGGAGTTTGAGGAGCTGCTACCACTTCAACTGCAGGAGCAACCGGTGTAGCCGCAACTGAAGTCGTTTGATTTTTACTCAAATTCAATTCTTCGCCATTATTTTTATATGAGAATTCACGCAAAGTTGACGCATCAAATTGAGCCAACAAATCTTTGATTTCAGAAATATTCATGAATTAACCCTCCCAACGTTTAAAGGCCAGAACAGCATTGTGTCCTCCAAAACCAAAGGTATTTGAGATAGCGTACTGAATATCCGCTTCTTGACCTTCACCATAAACAACGTTTGCTTCGATATAGTCAGACAATTCTTTGGTACCAGCAGTTTTTGGTACAAAGCTGTGACGAATCGCTTCGATGGTAGCAATCGCTTCAACCGCACCAGCAGCACCTAACAAGTGTCCTGTAAATGATTTAGTAGATGATACAGGAACTTCTTTACCAAGGACAGAAACAATAGCTCCGCTTTCACCTTTTTCATTAGCAGGTGTAGAGGTACCATGTGCATTGACATAATCGACATCCTCAGGTTTGATACCAGCTTCATTGATCGCTAATTTAATCGCTTTAGCCGCACCTGAACCATCTGGTGTTGGTGTTGTCATATGGTAAGCATCACAGTTTGATCCGTAACCAACAATCTCAGCCAAGATGTTAGCACCACGTTTTTGAGCATGTTCCAAGCTTTCAATAACGAGAACTCCTGCACCTTCCCCCATCACAAAACCATTACGGTCTTTGTCAAATGGAATAGAGGAACGTTCTGGGTCTTCCGTTGTTGAAAGGGCCGTCAGGGCATTGAAACCACCGATACCAATCTTAGTAATCGAAGCTTCAGCACCACCTGCCAAAACAACATCATGCATACCAAATTTAATTTCACGGAAAGCTTCACCAATTGCATCATTGGCAGAAGCACAAGCTGTTGTCACGGATTTACATACCCCTTGAGCCCCAATCTTAAGTGCGATGTTTCCAGCCCCCATGTTTGAAAGAGCTTTTGGAATAAACATTGGTTGGATTCTCTTCATCCCACGTTCATGCATCCGGATAATTTGATCTTCCAATTCTTGCAAACCACCGATACCAGATGATACAATCACACCTACACGATCGCGGTCTTCTTCTTCCATATTCAAGCCTGAATTTTCAATAGCTTCCATCGCAGCATAGATTGCATACAATGAGTAAGTATCCATACGATTTTGATCTTTTTTCACGAAATATTTATCGAATGGGAAATCTTGAATTTCACCAGCATTAAAGACTGGAATTTCAGAAGCATCAAATTTTGTAATGGACTTGATTCCAATTTTTCCTTCATGAAGGCTATTCCAGAACTCCTCTGGTGTATTTCCGATTGGTGAGGTTACACCGTAACCTGTAACAACAACACGATTTGTAGACATATATATTCTCCTTTTGTCGGATGGATATTCTAATAAATGATTTTTTTGATATTGATATTCAATTATTGCATGGTCATACCACCATCAATAGCGATGGTTTGACCTGTGAGATATTCTTGACTAGCCAAGAATGCTGCAACTTCAGCCACTTCTTCTGCTTGACCAATACGTTTCATTGGCACTTGAGCAATCATAGCATCTTTCATTTTCTCTGGAATAGCGTCAGTCATATCTGATTCAATGAAACCAGGAGCAATAGCATTGACACGGACACCACGAGCCGCAACTTCACGCGCCACTGATTTTGTAAAACCAATCAGACCAGCTTTTGAAGCCGCATAGTTAGCTTGACCAATATTCCCCATGAGACCTACAACAGATGACATATTGATGATGGCACCTTGACGAGCCTTAGACATTGGTTTTAAGACAGCCTGTGTCATATTGAAAGCACCAGTCAAGTTGATTTTCAAGACACGTTCAAAATCTTCTTCACTCATCTTCAACATCAACTTATCGTTAGTGATTCCAGCATTATTAACTAGAACATCAACACTACCAAGCTTTTCAATAGCTTCAGCTACCATACGTTTAGCATCTTCACCGTTAGAAATATCACCTGAGATACCTACAACAGTTACACCATAATCTGCAAACTGTGCAAGCAAGTCCTCAGATATTTCAGAACGTCCATTTAGAACAACATTGGCACCAAGACTAGCAAATTTGTGTGCCACAGCTAATCCAATTCCACGTGTTGAACCTGTTACAAAAACATTTTTATTCTTAAGTTCCATGTTTACCTCGTTTTAAGCATTAAGAAGGGCATCAAGACTAGCTTGATCTTCAACATTATGAGTTGGTAAGGTTTTATCAATTTTCTTCAAGAAGCCTGACAAGACTTTTCCTGGACCAATCTCAATTACTTCATCTACACCAAATTCTTGGATAGTGGCAATCGAATCATAAAAACGTACAGGTTCCATCACCTGACGAGCCAAAAGTGCTTTGACGTCTTCTGACTTCATGATTTGAGCCTCAGTATTACCTACTAAAGGAAGCGTAAAGTCCTTGAATGACACTTTCTCAAGTTCTGCTGCCAATTTTTGACTAGCTGATTCAAGTAAAGCTGTATGGAACGGCCCTGAAACATTAAGAGGAATCAGACGTTTAGCACCAGCTTCTTTAAGCAATTCCACAGCATAATCAACAGCCTCAACTTCACCACCAATAACAATTTGTGCTGGAGTATTATAGTTAGCAGGCGTTACTACACCCTTTTCAGATGCTTTCTGACAGATTTCTTCAATCAAACTTGGATCTGTATTCATGACAGCAACCATTTTCCCACTTCCAGCAGGAGCAGCTGTTTCCATGAATTCTCCACGTTTAGCAACCAAGGCTACCGCATCCTCAAATGAGAGTGCTCCGGCCGCAACTAGGGCAGAATATTCACCCAAAGAGAGACCGGCAACAATATCAGGAGTGATACCATTTTCTGCCAAAAGGCGATAAATGGCTACTGACGTTGTCAAAATAGCTGGTTGAGTATAGCGTGTCTGATTAAGTTTTTCTTCGTTAGAATCAATCAATTCACGCAAATCATAACCTAGAATACGACTAGCCGTATCAAATGTCTCTTTGACAACGGGATAAGTCGCATACAAATCGCTCGCCATGCCCAATTTCTGAGCCCCTTGACCAGCAAATAAGAACGCACGTTTTGTCACTATCCTAATCCTTTCGACGTTTTTAGACGTTTACATCTGCCCAACGAGCAGCCTCTCTTTGAATCACCTTGGCTGCACCATAATAGATATCTTCTAGAATTTCAGCACAGGTTTCTTCCTTGCTCACAAGACCAGCAATTTGACCTGCCATTACAGATCCATTGTCAACATCTCCATCAACAACGGCATTGCGAAGGGCACCTGCTCCTAATTCTTCAATTTCTTCTTGAGTCTTCTTACCTGCCAAGAAATCTTTTTCAGCTTGGTTATAGGCAGAAGCCAATTTATTCTTGATCGCACGAACAGGGTGTCCAACAACTGATGCTGAAACTACCGTATCAATATCTTTCGCTTTCAAGATTTTATTCTTAAAGTTTTGGTGAGCATTAGATTCTTTAGCAACCACGAAACGAGTTCCCACCTGAACAGCTTCGGCACCTAACATAAAGACAGCTGCAGCACCGGCACCATCAGCGACACCTCCAGCACCAATTACTGGAATAGAAACAGCTTCAACCACTTGACGAACCAAGGTCATAGTCGTCAATTTACCAATGTGACCTCCAGCTTCCATCCCTTCTGCAATCACTGCATCGGCACCCAATTTTTCCATCCGTTTTGCAAGGGCAACAGATGGAACAACAGGAATGACAACGATCCCTGCTTCATGGAAACGATCCATGTATTTCCCAGGATTTCCAGCTCCAGTTGTAACAACTTTTACACCTTCTTCAATCACCAGGTCAACAATGTCATCCGCGAATGGGGACAAAAGCATGATATTTACACCAAAAGGCTTATCTGTAATAGACTTCACTTTATCAATGTTAGCCTTTACAACTTCTTTTGGAGCGTTCCCGCCACCAATGATTCCAAGACCACCGGCATTTGATACTGCTCCAGCCAAGTCACCATCAGCGACCCATGCCATCCCACCTTGGAAGATTGGATATTTAATATTCAATAGTTCAGTAATTCGTGTTTGCATTATACCTACCTCTTTTTTCGCTTAAGTAATAGTTTGAGTTTAAATGATTGTTTCTTTGAGCCTCAAACTATTACCTAAACAAGAGAGAATATCTTTCGATACTCTCATCTATCATTATTTTGTTTTTTCTTCTACGTAAGCGACAAGGTCACCAACTGTAGACAATCCTTCTTCAGTTTCGATTTGGATGTCAAAAGCATCTTCAATTTCAGAGATAACTTGGAACAAATCCAATGAATCTGCTTCTAAATCTTCGAATGTAGATTCAAGAGTTACTTCTGATGGTTCTTTACCAAGTTCTTCAACGATAATTTCTTGTACTTTTTCAAATACTGCCATGATAGGCCTCCTTAAAAAATAATATATAAATTTTTAAAATGTGTTTCCACATGTTTAACTAGATTGTAACAAGAAGTGTGCCCCATGTCAAACCTCCACCGAATCCTGTCAGAAGAATTTTTTGACTTCCATCCATCTTGATTCGATGATTCTCGACACACTCCGATAATAGAATGGGGATACTAGCAGCACTAGTGTTTCCATATTCCATCATATTTGCTGGGATTTTCTCTCTAGAAACACCCAGTTTTTTTGACATCTTATCTAACATTCGGTCATTCGCCTGGTGTAACAGAAAATAGTCAATCTCATCTGCTTCCATAGAGGCGTCTGCTATCATTTTTTGAATACTTTTCGTGACATCACGAATGGCAAAATCAAAAACTGCCCGTCCGTCCATTGTCAGATATCTTCGATCAGAAACTTCATCTGAATAAGGAGAAGACAGACCCAAATAGCAAGACTCAAGACTAGCACCTCGGTTACCATCCGTAAAAAGATTTTCAGCCAAAAACGATTTTTGATCGCTTGCTTCAAGCAAGACACCACCAGCTCCATCTCCAAAAAGGACTGAAGTGGAACGGTCTGACCAGTCTAATACTTTTGAAAGCGTCTCACTACCGATCACAATTCCTCGCCGGTACATACCTGAAGAAATGTATTTTTCAGCAGTGGCTAATGCAAATACAAATCCGCTACATGCTGCAGTCAGGTCAAAAGCAAAAGCTCGAGAAGCTCCAATATTAGCTTGTACCCGGGCTGCAGTTGATGGCATTAAGCTGTCTGGAGTAATCGTAGCAACAACGATGAAATCAATTTCTTCAGCGTCTAAGTTTGCTTTTGCTAATAATCTTTGTGCGACAACTGTTGCAAGATCACTGGTCGTCTCATCTCTTGAAATGTGACGACGAAGAATGCCTGTCCGACTACTGATCCATTCATCACTTGTATCCATAATCTCAGCTAAATCATCATTCGATACGACTTGGTCAGGTACATAATGAGCGACTTGACTAATTTTAGCAAAGACCATTATTTAATTTCCTCCAAGAAACGATACAGATTTTGCAATCCTTTTTGCATCACTTTCTTCTCTTCAGGACTCATATCTCCAATAATCTGGTTGACCATCCGTTTATGGAATTGTTGATGAAGTCGATAAAGTAGACGACCATTCTTTGTTAAACTCAAGTGTACAACCCGGCGATCAACTTCAGATCTTCTTCTTTCGATATACCCTTTGCGCTCAAGATTATTCAAACTTGTCGTGACAGTCCCCAAAGTCACCATCAACTCCCGTGAAATATCACTCGGGGTTGCATTCGGTGTCGAACCAATCACGTCGATCGTATGCATTTCTTTAATAGAAACATCTTTAAATCGACTTGCTCTTAGGCTCGTCTCCTCGATAACCAAAACATTATTAAAGATGGATGTTAAATAGTCATTAACTAATTGGTAATTCAAAACTCCACCTCCTAATTTTACTTTGATAGTCAAATTTTATCAAAAATGAAAATAATTTGCAAGCTTTTTTTCACAAAACATAGAAAAAATACAAATTTATTTTCCTTTAAATTGTGGCCGACGTTTTTCAGAGTAGGCAATAACCCCCTCTTTAAAATCTTCTGTAAATGCTAGTTTCTTTTGCAAATTTAATTCAAGATTCGCATATTGATCCCATTCTTTCAAGAAGGCTTCCCAAACCATTTCTTTCATGGCAGCATAAGAATTTGAAGATCCTCTTCTTAATTTTTTAAGCAATTGATCAACCGTTTTCTCAAGTTTTTCAGATTCACAAACACGGTAAGCTAGGCCATATTCCAATGCTTTTTCTGCGGTCAAAGCTTCACCCGTCATTACTAAATGAGTAGCCCGAGACATACCAATAGCTTTTCCTAATAAGAATAACCCACCCGCATCTGGTGCTAAACCAACCCCAACAAAGGCTTGAATAAATTTAGTACGATCACTAATAATACAAAAATCAACAGCTACTGCTATGTTGGCCGCCGCTCCTGCGACCGCTCCATCAGCTACCATAATAACCGGCTTAGGTAATTGCTTAATCTTCTTAGAAATAGTATTAACTAATTCAGCAATTAAAACAAGAGACTCAATGTCATCTGCATCGACTGCGCGTTTCATTTCACTCAAATCTCCACCAACTGAAAAGATTTTCCCTTCTGCTGATAGAATAATGAATTTTACTTCCTCATTTTTTTCTGCATCTTCCAAGGCAGCTAAAATTTCCTGACACATTGGAATGTTAAAACCATTGGAAACTTCAGGACGATTTAAAGAAATTGACGCGAGATCGTTTTCGACAGAATACAAAATTGTTTCAAACATCACAGACTCCTTTTGTTTAAATATAAAATATTTTGATATTAAAACTTTTTAATTATAACATATCATACCATAAAAAATAAGAATAGTAAAATATATCTATAAGATGTAACAAAATTGTAAAATTTAAATCATGACAATTTCTAGCCTCATAAGATCCATCTATTCTATGTCCTATTTATAAATACATTGTATCAACAACTGAAGTTTGGTATAATGTACTAATGAAACTATTAAGGAGAAAATATGAAAGTAACTAAATTCGGTGGAAGTTCTCTAGCATCAGCTTCTCAATTAAAAAAAGTACTTGATATCATTAAAGATGATCCAGAAAGAAGATTTGTAGTTGTATCAGCTCCAGGCAAACGCAACGCTGAAGATACAAAAGTAACAGACGCTCTGATCCGGTATTATAAAGAATTTACTTCAGATAAGGATGTCACACAAACACAACAGTGGATTATTGAACGTTATCGTGCCATTACAGAAGAATTGGGTCTCAAAGAGTCTATTATTCAGGAAATTGCTGAAGATATCTATGATTTAACAAATTTACCTAAAAAAGGGAATCCGTTCACATACGATGCATTCCTAGCAGCAGGCGAAAATAACAATGCTAAACTCATTGCTGCTTATTTCAATCAAAATGGTTTAGAAGCAAGATACATCCATCCAAAAGAGGCAGGAATTACAGTCACAGCTGAACCTTCCAACGCTCGTATATTACCATCTAGTTACGATAAAATTGAAGAACTAAAAGATTCAAGTGAAGTGATTGTCATTCCAGGATTCTTTGGTGTTACTCAAGATGGCGACATTTGTACATTTTCTCGTGGAGGATCTGATATTACTGGATCGATTATTGCAGCAGGTGTAAAAGCAGACTTATACGAAAACTTTACAGACGTAAATGGTATTTTTGCAGCACATCCAGGTATCATTAAACACCCACATTCTATCCCTGAATTAACCTATAAAGAAATGCGTGAATTAGCCTATGCTGGTTTTTCAGTCTTACATGATGAAGCACTTGTTCCAGCATACAGAGGTAAAATTCCATTAGTCATTAAAAATACAAATAATCCAGACCACCCTGGAACCCGCATTGTTTTGGAACATTCAAATGATCATGTGACTGTTGTAGGGATTGCAGGTGATTCAGGATTCGTTAGTATTAACACTACAAAATACCTTATGAACCGCGAAGTCGGTTTTGGTCGAAAAGTCCTTCAAATTTTAGAAGATCTCAATATCAGTTGGGAACATATGCCAACAGGAATTGATGATTTATCCATCATTTTGCGTTCACGTGAACTGACTCCAATCAAAGAACAAGAGATTCTGAAACAATTAACACAAAAGCTAGAAGTTGACACAGCCGAAATTGAACATGATCTTTCCATCATTATGATTGTTGGTGAGAAAATGAAGAGTCAAGTGGGGGTTACCGCCACTGCAGCCAAAGCACTATCAGAAAATGAAGTGAATATTCAAATGATCTCGCAAGGTTCTAGTGAAGTTTCCATTATGTTCGTTGTAAGTAAAGATCAAGAAGAAAAAGCCATTAAAGCCTTATATCAAGCATTTTTCCCAAATAACTAAATAGAGAAAAGCTCCGTTAACTAAACGGAGCTTTAATTAACATTAAAATGAAAAGTAAAAAAGAGATCAATTACCTGATCTCTTTTTTTCTATACTCCGCCAGTAGGACTCGAACCTACGACATCATGATTAACAGTCATGCGCTACTACCAACTGAGCTATGGCGGAATCAAGCTAAGCGACTACCTTATCTCACAGGGGGCAACCCCCAACTACTTCCGGCGTTCT
>CAUVRI010000008.1:0-37787 GCA_963554405.1 uncultured Streptococcus sp.
TTACAAGAAAAAAGAGCTTGCGCTCTTTCCAACTTTATTTATTTCGCAGTTCAACATAACGGTTATACCAAATTTTGATATATTCCTCAGAAAAGGGACCTTTGTTTTGGTTTATCCAATCTACTAGAACCTTAACATTTTCCTTTAAAATAAAGTCGATGTCATCTGAATAGTGCATTTTTTCTTTATGCTGTTCATATTCTTCAACATCTAACAATTTTTTTTCACCATTGGTAAAGACTTTGACATCGAGATCATAGTCGATATATTTTAAGGCTTCTTGGTCAATGTGAAAAGGACTTGCTAGGTTACAGTAGTAAGACACACCATTGTCACGGATCATGGCGATGATGTTAAACCAATATTTTTTATGGAAATATACGATCGCTGGTTCACGTGTAATCCAACGTCTACCATCACTTTCAGTAACTAGTGTATGATCATTTACTCCAATAATTGCATTTTCGGTTATCTTTAATACCATGGTGTCACGCCATGTTCGGTGTAAACTGCCATCATGTTTATAACTTTGAATTGTAATAAAGTCGCCTTCTTTAGGTAGTTTCATAACTTACCAACTTTCTACAATCTAAGTATATCCTCTATATTGTATCATATTTTTTCAAATTTTTTCTTATTTTTCTATTTAATTTTCAATTTGGTTTATGAATCTAAGTATTCTCTTATGGCTGACGTTATATCACTATAGTCGTAGCCTTTTCTGGCTAGTGCCTGAGTCAAGCGTTGTTTGAGGTCATAGCCTTCATATTTTTTACTGTATTTACGGTATTGTTTTTCTAACTCTTTTAGAATGAGCTCATTGGTTGTTTCTTCATCTGTTTCGAGCTCGAGATTTTGGAATGCTATCTTTGCTTGATTGTAAGCAAAACCTTTTGAAATGAGTGCTTGGATGATTTTCGTTTCAATGGCTTTTAACGGATATTTTCCTTGGTATTTTTTTAGGAGTTTTATTGCGGTACGGTCGATCACTTCTGAAAAATCATAGTCTGCAAGAATTTCTTGAAGGATAGATTTTGGGACCCCTTTTTGTTGAATTTTTTGTTGTAATAAGAGAGGGCCCTTATCGCCACTGAGAAGGTTGGCCTCTATCATGTTTCTTGCATATTGACGATCATCTAACCACTTGTCTTCTTTTAGGTGTTGGACCACTTTATCAATAATGCCACTTTCAATCTCATACTTTGTCAGGTAGTCTCTGACTTCTTTTGTTGTCCGAGCTTTAAAAGAAAGATGGTAAAGGGCCAGGTTTTTACCATAGGAGTATTGAGCAAACTCTTGGATTTCCTTTAGTTCTTCTTCACTAATTTCTTTATCTTTGGAAAGGAAATATTTGACGATGGTGTCTTCTGTAATATAAAGTTTTTGATCATTGTCTAATTCCAGGAGGTAGAGTCTTTTTTTCTTTTCTAGTTTTGTAATTTTCATGTTTTTATTATACCGAAAAATGTGTTAAGATAGGGATATGAACGTTAAAGTAAAACAAAAAATTCCTTTGAAAATTAAACGAATGGGAATTAACGGAGAAGGGATTGGCTTTTATAAAAAAACACTTGTCTTTGTGCCAGGCGCTTTGAAGGGAGAAGATATCTTCTGTCAAATTACAAGTGTCAAGAAAAATTTTGCGGAAGCCAAACTCCTATCTGTGAATAAGGCGTCTAAGTTTCGTGTGACGCCCATGTGTGATATCTATGAGACCTGTGGTGGCTGTCAAATCATGCATTTGAAGTATGATAAGCAGCTGGAGTTTAAGACAGATTTATTACAACAGGCCTTGAAGAAGTTCTCACCTGAAGGATTTGAACAGTATGATATTCGGCCGACAATCGGAATGCAGGAGCCTCTTTACTATCGTGCAAAATTGCAATTTCAAACTAGGAAATTCAAGGGCCAGGTGAAGGCGGGCCTCTATGCTCAAAATTCACATTATTTGGTGGAATTAAAGGATTGTTTGGTTCAAGACCCGGTTATTCAAGCTATCGCCAACGATCTAACGGATTTATTGACCTATTATCAGATTCCGATTGCTGATGAGCGTAAAGAACTGGGTGTCAGAACCATGATGGTTCGACGGGCGCGGAAGTCTGGTCAAGTTCAGATCATTGTGGTCACTAGTCGTCAGATTAACATAAATAATTTGGTGCAAGACTTGGTCACGAAACACCCTGAGATTGTCACAGTTGCTGTTAATAAAAATACGTCTCGCTCTAGTGAAATCTATGGGGAACAAACGCAGATTATTTGGGGAGAAGAGGCCATTTTGGAAGGTGTTTTGGATTATGAATTCTCCCTGTCTCCTCGAGCTTTTTACCAGTTGAATCCAGAACAAACTCAAGTATTGTATAGTGAAGCGGTTAAGGCTCTAGATGTTTCCCCAGAGGATCACTTGATAGATGCCTACTGTGGGGTTGGAACGATTGGGTTTGCTTTTGCGAATAGGGTGAAAAGTGTTCGGGGGATGGATATCATTCCTGAAGCGATTGAAGATGCCAAATACAATGCTAAACGGATGGGATTTGAGAATACCCACTATGAGGCTGGTACAGCAGAAGAGATCATTCCTCGCTGGTACCAAGAAGGCTATCGGGCCAATGCTGTGATCGTGGATCCACCTCGTACGGGTTTAGGGGCGAAATTGATCGAGACCTTATTGCACTATGCACCTGAAAAGATGGTATATGTTTCTTGTAATGTCTCTACTTTGGCACGGGATCTAGTGGCTTTGACAAAGGTTTATCGGGTTGAATACATTCAATCAGTTGACATGTTTCCACATACGGCAAGGACAGAGGCTGTCGTGAAGTTAGTGAAGAAGTGAAAATGAACGAAATGAGTAAAGGAAATAGGAAAATGGACAATGTTATTGATGTATCGATTCCAGTGGCTCAAGTCATTGATCAACATCCGGAAGTATTGGACTTGTTGGTGGAGTTGGGCTTTAAACCTTTAGCCAACCCCATCATGCGTAATACAGTTGGGCGCAAGGTTTCCTTGAAACAAGGATCAAAATTAGAAGGTACCCCCATGGAGAAGATTGTGCGAACGCTAGAAGCTAATGGCTATGAAGTAGTGGGGTTAGACCAATGAGCGATGAACGAATTCATGTCTTGAGAGACATCTTATTAGACCTGCATCATGGAGCATCACCTGAGTCGGTCCAAGAACGATTTGATGCGACCTTTGCGGGGGTTTCTGCGATTGAGATCTCTCTCATGGAGCATGAACTGATGAATTCAGATGCAGGTGTTACTTTTGAAGATGTTATGGAGCTTTGTGATGTCCATGCGAATCTTTTTAAGAATGCTGTTCAAGGGGTCGAAGTGGCAGATACAGACCATCCAGGTCACCCGGTTCAGATCTTTAAACAGGAGAACCTAGCCCTTCGTGCCGCTATGATGCGGGTCCGTCGCTTGCTGGATAATTATGAGACGACGGAGGATCCTGAGATGATCCAGGAGATTCACAAAGGCCTCTTGCGTCAGCTTGGCTTGGTGGGTCAATTTGATCGGCATTACCGCCGTAAGGAAGAACTGATGTTTCCGATTATGGAAAAATACGGCCATGATTCTCCTCCTAAAGTCATGTGGGGAGTAGATGACCAGATTCGAGACCTCTTTGCAAAAGCTTTGGACGTGGCCAAGGAACTACCGAATTCTGCCATTTCTGAAGTTAAGGAAGGCTTTGAAGCATTTGCACAAGAGTTTGAGGGCATGATCTTCAAGGAAGAGTCGATCCTTTTGATGATTTTGCTGGAGGCTTTTACCCAGGATGATTGGCTTTCCATTGCAGAAGAAAGTGATGCTTATGGTTATGCCATTATTCTCCCAAGTGAGAAATGGGTGCCAAAACGCGTGGACTTCAAGGAGGAAGCGTCTGAAGAGTCAAAAGGTTTAACTGAACCGCTTCCTTCTTCAAATGGAAGCGAGCACCGTCAGGTCATTGAGACCCCTGAGGGACAATTGACCATTACTTTCACGCCTAAGAAAAAAGAAGAGAGCTTCGATCGCCAACAACCACAACCATTTGGTAATGGCTATTTGTCAGTTGAGCAAGCAAATTTGATCTTGAACCAGTTACCAATGGAGATCACCTTTGTCAATAAGGATGATATTTTCCAATATTACAATGATGCTGCACCTTTTGAGGAAATGATTTTTAAGAGGACGCCATCTCAGGTAGGACGCAATGTGGAGCTGTGTCACCCTCCGAAATACTTGGAGAAGGTCAAAGCGATTATGCAAGGGCTTCGTGAAGGGAAAAAAGACAAGTATGAAATGTGGTTCAAATCAGAATCGCGTGGGAAATTTGTCCATGTCACCTATGCAGCCGTGCGTGATGAAGCTGGAGATTTTCAAGGTGTCTTGGAATATGTTCAGGATATTCAACCTTATCGAGAGATCGATACGGATTTTTATAGAGGAATGGAGTAAAGATGAGTTACGAAACAGAGTTTATGAAGGAGTTTGAGGAGTGGATCAAGACCCAAGTCATGATCAATGAAATGGCTCTCGAAGAAAGTAAGAAGGTTTTTGATGAAGACCAGGATGAGCGAGCTAAAATCGCGATGATTCGCTATGAAAGCCGTTTGGACGCTTATCAGTTCTTGCAAGGGAAGTTTGAAAATTTTCATGCCGGAAAAGGATTTCATGATTTACCAGATGGCCTCTTTGGTGAAAGAAAATATTAAAATGGCCTTATTGAAGGCGTTTTACTAGCTAGATTTACCTGAAAATTGAGCAATGACTTGATTTTTTAGGGGATTGTGATACAATAAAAAAGTTGAAATGACATCAACGGATTTTTGAATGGAATGATAGTGATGAAACCTTGTTGCCTTAGGAATTGATCACTGAATTTAGGAGGAAAAATGGCAAAGAAGAACGTAAACCGTGCGAAACAATACAAACATCAAAATAGACATCTTTTGAAAAAAGCTGTCGCAACTGTAACTGCAGCTGTGAAAGAAGCACCTAAAAAGGTTGAGAAAGCTACAAAAGCAGTGGCGAAAGAAGTGAAACAAGCAGCTTCTTCAGTGGAAGAATTTGCTGCAAGTTTGGAAGGTGTGGCACTTGATCGTGCGCAAACATTCTATGATGAAGGTATTCGCTCTGTTGCGGACTTTGCAAACTGGACAGAAAAAGAGTTGTTGGCCCTTAAAGGAATCGGCCCAGCTACAATCAAGAAATTGCAAGAACTAGGCGTTAAATTTAAATAATCGCTTTTATGATTTCTTGCTATTTCCAGGAAAACTTGCTAAAATGAACCTGTTAGAGGTGTTTTGAATCCCACATTTTACAGAAAGTGGCGGTGCTGAGAAGTCCACAAATGTGTCAAAACTAGTTGCTAATGGATGAAAATGAAATAAACAAAGTTGCGGGCATTGCCCGAAATTGGGTGGTACCGCGGATCAACACATTCGTCCCTGTCAGATTGATGACAGGGGCGATTTTTCTTTTGCAACCCTAGCTGAAGGAGCTTGTCATGAAACAATCTTTTAACACCAGCAAACTCTACTATGGCTTTCCGATTTTCATCTTGGGGTATCAGGACCAGAACTTTGGGAACAATATCACGACCTGCAGTTCCTCTTATAGCTTGGGAGATTGGCTGGTCATCGGTGTTGGTGCTGAGGAAAATGCGGCTGATCAGATTAAGCATTATCAACAGTTCACTGTGAATATCCCTGACGAAAAACTCATGCTTGAGATGGAACAAGCTGGCTTTATCAGCCATCGGGAGAAATTGAAACACCTGGGGCTTGACTACGAGATTTCTGAACGGACCCAGGCTCCGATTTTAGAGGCTTGTCCAGTCGTTTTGGATTGCCAGGTAGATCGAATTATCGAGGAAGATGGCATCTGCCATATCTTTGCTAAGATTCTTGAGCGACTGGCTGATACAGAGCTCTTAGATGACAAGGGGCATTTTAAAAATGACCGTTTTGCGCCGACTTACTTTATGGGGGACGGACATCAGCGCGTTTACCGTTATCTAGATGACCGAGTCGACCCCATGGGAAGCTTTATGAAGAAAGCGAGGAAAAAGAATGACAAGAGCAACATTACCTGAACGAATCGAAACGGAGCGTCTAGTCTTACGAGTCCGAACAGTGGCTGATGCTGAGGACATCCATGCTTACGCTAGTCTTCCAGAGGTTTCTTACCCAGCAGGCTTTCCACCCGTTAAGACCTTGGAAGATGAGATTTATTACCTAGAGCATATCCTTCCCGAGCGCAATGAAAAGGACAATCTCCCAGCAGGTTATGGAATTGTGGTCAAAGGAACCGATAAAATCATTGGCTCTGTTGACTTCAACCATCGCCACGAAGACGATGTGCTGGAGATTGGCTATACCTTGCACCCAGACTATTGGGGGCGAAGCTATGTGCCTGAAGCGGCGCGTGCTTTGATTGATCTAGCTTTTAAAGAATTGAACCTTCACAAGATAGAATTGTCTTGCTTTGGTTACAACCTTCAAAGTCAACGAGTCGCGGAAAAGCTTGGCTTTACCCTCGAAGCTCGCATAAGAGACCGCAAAGATGCTCAAGGCAACCGCTGTGATGATTTGAGATACGGCTTGCTAAAGAGTGAGTGGGAAGCTCAAAATAAACATTAAAAAGAAATAACTAGAAAGGACACACACATGTCTAAAGAACTTTCACCTAAATACAATCCAGCCGAGGTTGAGGCTGGTCGTTACCAAAAATGGCTTGATGAGGATGTTTTCAAGCCTTCAGGCGATAAAAAGGCTAAGCCTTATTCCATCGTCATTCCACCACCAAACGTAACTGGGAAACTTCACCTGGGTCACGCTTGGGATACAACTTTGCAAGATATCATCATCCGTCAAAAACGCATGCAAGGTTTTGATACGCTTTGGCTTCCAGGTATGGACCATGCTGGGATTGCCACTCAAGCTAAAGTAGAAGCGCGTTTGGCTGAGGACGGCATCTCTCGTTATGACCTGGGTCGTGAAAAATTCCTTGAAAAAGTTTGGGAATGGAAAGACGAGTATGCCACTACTATCAAGCAACAATGGGGCAAGATGGGGCTCTCTGTAGATTACTCTCGTGAGCGTTTTACCCTTGATGAAGGGTTGTCAAAAGCCGTTCGTAAGGTCTTTGTAGAGCTTTACAAGAAGGGCTGGATCTACCGTGGTGAATTTATCATCAACTGGGATCCGAAAGCCCGTACAGCCCTTTCTGATATCGAGGTAATTCACAAGGATGTAGAAGGTGCCTTCTACCACATGAACTACATGTTGGAAGACGGTTCACGTGCCCTTGAAGTAGCAACAACTCGTCCTGAAACGATGTTTGGGGATACTGCTGTAGCGGTTAACCCAAATGATGACCGTTATAAAGACTTGATTGGTCAAAATGTTATCTTGCCAATCTTGAACAAGCCAATCCCAATCGTAGGTGACGAACACGCAGACCCTGAATTTGGTACTGGGGTTGTTAAAATCACTCCTGCCCACGACCCGAATGACTTCTTGGTTGGTCAACGTCATAATCTTCCGCAAGTTAACGTCATGAACGATGATGGTACCATGAATGAATTGGCTGGCGAATTCAACGGCATGGACCGCTTTGAAGCTCGTAAGACTGTTATCAAGAAGTTAGAAGAAATTGGTGCCCTTGTTAAGATTGAGAAGATGACCCACTCAGTTGGTCACTCAGAGCGTACAGGGGTTATGGTTGAGCCACGCTTGTCTACGCAATGGTTCGTCAAGATGGACCAATTGGCGAAAAATGCTATTGCTAACCAAGATACAGAGGACAAGGTTGAATTTTACCCACCTCGTTTCAACGATACCTTCCTTCAATGGATGGAAAATGTCCATGACTGGGTAATCTCTCGTCAGCTCTGGTGGGGTCACCAAATCCCTGCTTGGTACAATGCTGAGGGTGAAATGTACGTCGGTGAAGAAGCTCCAGAAGGTGACGGATGGACTCAGGACGAAGACGTCTTGGATACTTGGTTCAGTTCTGCCCTTTGGCCATTCTCAACCATGGGCTGGCCTGATGTCGACTCAGAAGACTTCAAACGTTACTTCCCAACTTCAACCTTGGTAACAGGTTACGATATCATCTTCTTCTGGGTATCTCGTATGATCTTCCAATCATTGGAATTCACTGGTCGTCAGCCATTCCAAAACGTTCTGATCCACGGACTCATTCGTGACGAGCAAGGACGCAAGATGTCTAAATCTCTCGGAAACGGGATTGACCCAATGGATGTTATCGAGAAATATGGTGCTGATGCCCTTCGTTGGTTCCTTTCAAACGGTTCTGCACCAGGTCAAGACGTGCGCTTCTCTTACGAGAAAATGGATGCATCATGGAACTTCATTAACAAGATTTGGAACATCTCTCGCTATATCCTCATGAACAATGAAGGTTTGACCCTTGAGCAAGCAACTACTAATGTGGAAAAAGTTGTTAACAAGGAAGCTGGAAATGTCACTGACCGCTGGATCCTCCACAACCTCAATGAAACCATCGGAAAAGTCACTGAAAACTTTGACAAGTTTGAGTTTGGTGTAGCTGGTCACATCCTCTACAACTTCATCTGGGACGAGTTTGCGGACTGGTATGTTGAGTTGACTAAGGAAGTGCTTTACAGTGATAACGAGGACGAAAAAGTCATCACTCGTTCTGTTCTTCTTTACACCTTGGATCAAATCTTGCGTCTCCTTCACCCAATCATGCCATTCGTGACTGAGGAAATCTACGGCCAAATCTCTGAAGGAACCATCGTGACTGCGGAATACCCAGTGGTTCGTCCAGAATTTGAAAATGAAGAAGCAGCAGCTGGTGTAGAAGCTCTTAAAGATGTGATTCGCTCCGTTCGTAACTCACGTGCAGAAGTGAACGTAGCGCCAAGTAAGCCAATCACTATCTTGATTAAGACAAGCGACAGCAAGCTTGATGCCTTCTTCAATGATAATGTAAACTACATCAAACGCTTCACAAACCCAGAACACTTGGAAATTGCAGCAGATGTAGCAGTACCTGATTTGGTTATGTCAAGCATCATCACAGGTGCAGAAATCTACTTGCCACTCGCTGACCTTCTCAATGTCGAAGAAGAATTGGCTCGACTTGAAAAAGAATTGGCCAAATGGCAAAAAGAACTCGACATGGTTGGTAAGAAACTTAGCAACGAACGCTTTGTAGCTAATGCCAAACCAGAAGTCGTCCAAAAAGAACGCGACAAACAAGCCGACTATCAAGCGAAATACGACGCTACTGTAGCACGGATTGATGAGATGAAGAAGTTGGTGAAATAAACACAGAAACACGGCGGAATGCCGTGTTTTTTGTATGATTCTGTAAGAGAAAAAGTTTAAGTAACCTATTTTTAGACCATTTTCCAGAAATAATCGATGATATAGGTCAGGCCATAGGTGTAGATAACGAGGGTGATAGGTTTGCAGAGGATGATGATGGTCATGTAGCGTTTGAAGGTCATATTGGTCAGACCTGCTAGCATACAGATGAAGTCGGCGGGACTAACCGGCCAGATCATCATGAAGATAAAGAAGCGATCGAACCGCTTGCCTTCATTGAGCCAGCCAATGTACTTGTCGTAGGTCTTCTGACTGACCATGGATTGGACGAACTTAGGCCCGTACATTCTGGCTAGGTGGAAGATAATGGCACAGCCGATCACGATACCGATGTAATTGTAGATGGTCCCAATAATATGGCCGTAGATGAAAACACCTGCTACAGATGTCAGGGCGCCGGGAATAATAGGGACCACTGTTTGAAGGATCTGAAGAAAGATAAAGAGAGGTGGTCCAAAGATGCCAGCTTGGAGAATAAAAGCTGACAAAGTTTCCTTGGATTGAAGGATGCCAGCAAAGTAGGCCCAGATACAAAAGGCCAAGGTCCCAAGAGCTCCAATGATGGACGACCAATTAATGATGCGCTGGAGAAGAGGAGAGACCTCTTTTAAGCTTGTTTGTTTCATAAAAAATTCCGAGTTCTTTTTCTTCTACTATACCATTTTTTTGTCTATTTGTAAGCCCTGGTGATGAAAGTGCTGAAAGTCATAAAAGATGGTATAATGATGTAATTGGAAGCTAAAATAAATATCATAGGTCATAGGGGAGGATGTAGTGGAAGAATATATAAACTTATACCATCAGAAATTATGGGAAATAGCTTTTAGTAATGTTGAGAAGGTATTTGGTGTATTTTTTATAATTTTACTAGTTTTATCAATTTACCCTATTTATACTTCATTTCACAAATTGGTAAGACGAAAAAAACTTGTTTTTGTGCTTATATGTATGCCTTTTTTCTTGTTCTTTCTTTGTATGGCTACGGAGTATATATACAGCTATGATAAAATTATGAATCCAAATTCACCATACAATGATTCCTTACGTATTGCTTCCTTAAAATCTGATACAGTTTTGCCGGTATTGGAAAATGTGGACGAAGTCCCTATCGCTAGTATTGATGGGGATTTAAAGAGAAAAGATATTATTCTATTTGCGGTACCTAATCCGATATTTTATGATGGATTGTTTGGAAACGTGGCGAATCATCTGGCAGTTGGACAGACCGTGGGAAATAATTTTGTTGTCGCTTTAGTAGGTTTTAAAGAGAAAAATGGCGAATGGCAATCTGTGGATATTCGCATTGCTCCTGGTGATGCTGAGAAAGATTTAAAGAAATTCTCTAAGATTCTTCATATTAAAAGGGGTGAAAGAGAAGGGGCTGAAGGAATAATACTGACGCTTCAAAAACTTCATGAATCAACATTACGAAAAGAAAAAAATGGAGAATAGTACAGCTTACGAATGAAACTGCTCTATACTCTAACAGTAGAACTTTCCATTTTGGAAAGTTTTTTTGTCTACAAAAGTGAGGAAGACTTTCTCCATTTGTTTATAAGCAACTCTCTCCTCTGAAATCAAGTCATCCGTGCTAAAAAGCCTATTTTATGCTATAATGGGGAGAATACGAATGTTTGGAGAAAAACGTGTCAATCGAAAATTACAAACCAGATTTTGCGGTGGAAGCAGCCTATGATCTCACCGTTGCAGACTTGAAAAAACAGGGGATTAAGGCGGTCCTTGTGGATTTGGATAATACCCTGATTGCTTGGAATAATCCGGATGGAACTCCTGAGATGCGCCAGTGGTTGCATGACCTTCGTGATGGGGGGATCCGGGTTATCGTGGTGTCTAATAATAGTCCGAAACGGGTCAAGCGCGCTGTTGAGAAATTTGATATTGACTATGAAGCGTGGTCGCTCAAGCCCTTTACCTTTGGGATTGATCGTGCCCTCAAACGTTTCCACTATGAGAAAAATGAAGTGGTCATGGTGGGTGATCAATTGATGACCGATATTCGGGCTGCTCATCGTGCAGGCATTCGTTCGATTTTGGTCAAGCCTTTGGTTGAGCATGACTCCATCAAGACACAGATCAACCGGGCGCGTGAACGCCGTGTTATGAAGCAAATGGCCGAAAAATATGGTCCGATTGAATATAAAAAAGGAATTTAAGAATGGAAGAATTATTCTGTATTGGCTGTGGGGCCCCCATTCAGACAGAAAACAAAGAGGGGCTAGGCTATACTCCCCAATCAGCTCTTGAAAAGGGCTTGGAAACAGGTGAAGTCTATTGCCAACGCTGTTTCCGTCTGCGTCACTACAATGAAATCACTGATGTGCATCTGACAGATGATGATTTCCTAAAACTCCTTCACGAAGTAGGAGATAGTGATGCTCTTGTGGTCAATGTAGTGGATATTTTTGATTTTAATGGATCCGTTATCCCTGGATTACCACGCTTTGTAGCAGGAAATGATGTCCTCTTGGTCGGAAATAAAAAGGATATCTTGCCTAAGTCTGTCAAGGACAGCAAGGTGACCCATTGGTTGATGGAGCGAGCCCACGAAGAAGGCATGCGTCCTGTCGATGTGGTCCTCACCTCTGCCCAAAACAAGAGTGCTATCAAGGACTTGATGGAAAAGATTGAGCAGCACCGTAAGGGACGTGATGTCTACGTGGTGGGGGTGACCAACGTAGGGAAGTCGACCCTCATCAATGCGATTATTCAAGAAATCACAGGCGATAAGGATATTATTACAACTTCTCGCTTCCCCGGGACAACACTGGACAAGATCGAAATCCCATTGGATGATGGATCCTACATCTACGATACACCAGGGATTATCCATCGCCACCAGATGGCTCACTACTTGACGGCGAAAAACCTCAAGTATGTCAGCCCTAAAAAGGAAATCAAGCCCAAGACTTATCAGCTCAACCCAGAGCAAACCCTCTTCTTGGGTGGTCTGGGACGCTTTGACTTTATCAAGGGGGAAAAGCAAGGTTTCACCGCCTTCTTTGATAATGAACTCAAGCTTCACCGAACCAAGCTCGAAGGAGCGACCGCCTTTTATGACAAGCATGTCGGTGGCTTACTAACACCCCCTAACAGCAAGGAAAAAGAAGAATTCCCACCCTTGGTTTCTCATGAGTTTACCATCAAAGACAAGACAGACCTCGTCATCTCAGGACTCGGCTGGATCCGCGTCAATGGGGAAGCCAAAGTAGCTGTGTGGGCACCAGAAGGCGTCGCCGTCGTCACCCGCAAAGCTATTATTTAAAAATTTGAAATAGAATGAAATTGAAGAGCGAACGAAGTGAGCTCAAATAGGGATCGTTATTGCCGTGGTGTAGTTGCTAATCGATAGATTGGCAAGGGCAAAATGGAGACCAAGGCTCCATTTTGAGGTAAAGAAATCCATTTTTCAAAGATGAGATCTTTGAAAAATTAGTTCCGGCCGTCCCCACCACTTAAAATAATGATCAAAAAATAAGGAAGTAAAAACATGACATTAACATCCAAACAACGGGCTTTCCTCAATAGCCAAGCCCACAGCCTCAAACCCATTATCCAAATCGGGAAAAACGGGCTCAATGACCAAATCAAAACCAGTGTTCGCCAAGCGTTAGATGCGCGCGAACTGATCAAGGTCACCCTCCTTCAAAATACGGACGAGAATATCCATGAAGTAGCGGAAATCTTGGAAGAAGAAATCGGTGTGGATACGGTTCAAAAAATTGGACGCATCCTCATCTTGTATAAACAATCAAGCAAAAAAGAAAACCGGAAGATTTCAGTCAAAGTAAAAGAAATCTAAGACATTGAGGAGAGCAAACCTATGGCAATTGAACTATTGACTCCCTTTACCAAGGTAGAATTAGAGCCAGAGATCAAAAACAAGAAACGCAAACAAGTTGGTATTTTGGGTGGGAATTTCAATCCGGTCCACAATGCCCATTTGGTCGTTGCGGATCAAGTGCGCCAACAATTAGGGTTAGATAAGGTGCTCTTGATGCCTGAGTATTTACCACCGCATGTCGATGCCAAGGGGACGATTGCAGAGCACCATCGTCTCAAGATGCTGGAATTAGCCATTGAAGGCATTGAAGGTCTGGAAATCGAGACGATTGAGCTCGAGCGCAAAGGGATTTCCTATACCTACGATACCATGCTCTTGCTCAATGAACGAGATCCAGACACAGACTATTACTTCATTATTGGTGCAGATATGGTGGATTATTTACCCAAATGGCACCGCATCGATGAATTGGTGGAGATTGTGCAATTTGTCGGAGTACAGCGACCACGCTATAAGGCAGGGACTTCTTATCCGGTGATATGGGTGGATGTTCCCCTAATGGATATCTCCTCTAGTATGGTGCGCGATTTTCTTGCTAAAGGCCGGACGCCGAATTTTATGTTGCCAAAACCAGTCTTGGACTACATCAAGAAAGAAGGTTTGTATTAATGACCTATGAAAACTACCTAGGCTTTTCTCGTGAGGTCTTGCTCGAAAAAATGCGTCAAATCCTGCCAGAAAAACGGCTAACCCACTGTTTAGGGGTTGAGAAGGCTGCGCGTGACTTGGCTAAACGCTATGGGGCTGATGAAGAGCAGGCTGGTCTAGCAGGTTTGTTACATGACTATGCCAAGAAATTATCGGATCAGGAATTTTTGGACTTGATTGATCGCTATGAGCTAGATCCATCATTAAAAAACTGGGGCAACAATGTCTGGCATGGGATGGTCGGGATTTACAAGATCCAAGAAGATCTCGGATTGACAGATCCAGCCATTCTTCGCAGTATTGAGATTCACACAGTGGGGAGTGGACAGATGTCAACCTTAGACAAGATTGTCTATGTGGCAGATTATATTGAACACAATCGGGATTTCCCAGGGGTAGATCAAGCGCGTGACATCGCTCAAGTCTCCTTGGATCGTGCCGTGGCCTATGAGACGGCTCGCACAGTCGAACACCTGGCTCACCAAGGATTGCCGATTTATCCCCAAACCCTTGAAACCTACAATGCCTTTGTGAAGTATTTGAAAGAGGAGCAGTGAGTGAAAACAGCTTTAATCATTATTGATGTACAAAATATCCTCGTGGAGACAGGTTTTGAGACAGATAAGCTCTTAGAGAAGATTGCTTATTTGCAAGATCAGGCTAGAAAACAGCAGATTGAAATTATATACATGCAGCATATTGAAACGCCAGAGGCTTTAACCTCGGAAGATTGGCAATTATCTCCTCTGTTGAAAAGACAGGAGAATGAAAAGGTATTTCAGAAGCGATACAATAGCATATTTAAAGAGACAGGATTAAAAGAATACTTGGATCAACAAGGGATTGAACAACTGGTCCTGTGTGGTATGCAGACAGAATATTGTGTCGATACATCCGTCAAAGTAGGGTTTGAATACGGCTACAAGCTGGTCATTCCAGAAGGAGTTGTCACAACCTTTGATGGAGAGGATATTCCGGCAGAAACGCTTAATGAATTTTATGAAAATATTTGGGCAGAACGTTTTGCGGATGTCTTAGATTACAAATCAATTTTTTAAGGAAAGAGGATTACATGAAAGAAAAAGAACTACTTGAACTAGTTGTCAAAGCAGCCGATGAAAAGCGTGCAGAAGACATTGTGGCTTTGGATGTTCAAAGCTTAACCAGCGTGACAGACTACTTTGTCATCGCAAGCTCTATGAATAGCCGTCAATTGGAGGCTATCGCTGAAAATATTCGCGAGAAGGTCGTTGAAGCTGGTGGCAATGCCAGCCACGTCGAAGGTGATTCAGCTGGAGGTTGGGTCCTTCTTGACTTAGGTGGTGTAGTGGTTCATGTCTTCTCAGAAGAAATGCGTGCCCACTATAACCTAGAAAAGCTATGGCACGAAGCAAGTGCTGTCGATCTTTCAGCAGCCCTAGCATAAGCAGGTAAACTCAGTTGGTAGCAACTGAGTTTTGTTGGTTAAATTGAAATTCTATGGAAAGAAAGGATGGGGCCTCGTGTTTGGTTAATTTGATAATTGAACACGAGCTAAAAGCTGTGAGAAAAAGAGTAACTTCCTTTGTATCTGATGATACGGCAGAAAGTTCCCTATTTTCTCTATGCTTTTAACGCTCCTTGTATCTTAGAAAGGATTTGAACCCGTCCTGTACTCCTCGGAAAATAGATAGCACTCCTTGGAGTTTAGCTCCATCGTCGTGCTCCTAATTTTCTATCGGATTACGGATGGACTTGGTATCATGAATATGGCGACTTATGAAACGTTTGCGGCGGTCTACGATGCGGTCATGGATGATAGTCTGTATGACTTATGGACGGATTTTTCCCTCCGTCATCTTCCTAAAAGTAAGGACCGGAAAAAATTACTGGAATTGGCTTGTGGGACAGGGATTCAGTCTGTTCGCTTTTCCAAAGCTGGTTTTGATGTGACAGGATTAGACCTGAGTGCGGATATGCTGAAAATTGCTGAAAAAAGAGCGGCTTCAGCCAAGCAGAAGATTGATTTTATCAAGGGCAATATGCTGGACCTGTCGCAAGCAGGCACTTATGATTTCGTGACCTGCTATTCCGATTCTATCTGCTACATGCAAGACGAGGTAGAAGTAGGGGATGTCTTCAAAGAAGTGTATAATGCCCTTAATGAAGATGGTGTTTTTATCTTTGATGTACATTCGACCTACCAGACAGATGAGGTATTCCCAGGATATTCTTACCACGAGAATGCGGAAGACTTTGCCATGCTCTGGGATACCTATGAGGATGCAGCCCCTCACTCGATCGTCCATGAGCTGACCTTCTTTGTCCAAGAAGAGGATGGCTCCTTTAGTCGCCACGATGAAGTTCATGAGGAACGCACTTATGAAGTTTTAACCTATGACATCTTATTGGAGCAGGCTGGCTTTAAATCTTTCAAATTGTATGCAGACTTTGAGGACAAAGCGCCAACAAAGACCAGCAAACGTTGGTTTTTTGTAGCACAGAAGTAGGATAGCATGACAGTTACAGGTATTATTGCAGAATTTAATCCCTTTCATAATGGACACAAGTACCTGCTGGAACAGGCAGAAGGGCTGAAGATTGTGCTCATGTCTGGGAATTTTGTCCAGCGTGGCGAACCTGCCATTGTAGACAAGTGGACACGTGCTCAGATGGCTTTGGAAAATGGAGCAGATCTGGTGGTCGAGCTCCCCTTTCTCGTGGCTGTTCAGTCGGCTGATCATTTTGCCAAGGGAGCAGTAGAAATCTTGTCCCGTCTAGGAATCGACCAATTGACTTTTGGGACAGAAGAGGTCTTAGATTACCAAGCGATTGCGACTGTTTATTCGGAGAAAGAAGTGGAAATGGAAGCTTTCCTGCGAAGTCTTCCAGAAGATTTATCCTATCCACAAAAGACTCAAAAAATGTGGGAAACCTTTGCTGGAGTGGAGTTCACAGGAGCTACTCCCAATCATATCCTGGGTTTGGCCTATGCCAAGGCTTGTGCTGGGAAGGGAATTGCGCTCAAGGCTATCCAACGTCAAGGTGCAGGCTACCATTCAGAAGAAAAAGAGGTGGCCTATGCTTCTGCGACTAGTCTACGCCTACACAAGGAAGATCAAGACTTTGTCGCTAAATTCATGCCCAATAGCCAACTCTTTCAGTCGGCTCCACAGGTATCTTGGGAGTATTATGACCAACTGCTCCGTTATCAAATCCTAACCCATCCGGATTTGACACAGATTTTTCAAGTCAATGAAGAACTGGCCAATCGGATAAAAGATGCGGTTCGAAGTGCTAGTTCTGTGGAAGACCTGGTGGAGAAAGTCGCAACCAAGCGCTATACCAAAGCACGTGTGCGCCGCATCTTGACCTACATCTTGGTAGGGGCGATGGATCAAGCTCTTCCCTATGCCATTCATGTCTTAGGATTTTCCGCAAAGGGACAAGCTCATCTCAAAGGCTTGAAAAAATCAGTAGAAATCGTGACCCGAATCGGTAAGGAACCTTGGGACAGTTTGACCCAGCAAGCCGATCAGGTGTATCAACTAGGCCATCCCCAATTGCCAGAGCAGATCTGGGGGCGGGTGCCAGTGAGAGTGGAAGATCAATAAGAGGTGAATAGTCGAGCAACTCCAATTGGAAGGATACGCAAAAAACTCTTCCAAGTCTTGTGATTTATGATATAATATAAAAGATTGAAAATAATTTGAAAAAATTTAAGGAGAATCCTCATGGGACGTAAATGGGCCAATATTGTTGCCAAGAAAACTGCCAAAGATGGTGCCAACTCAAAAGTGTATGCTAAATTTGGTGTGGAGATCTATGTAGCTGCTAAAAAGGGTGAACCAGATCCAGAACTAAATACTGCTTTGAGATTCGTTATTGACCGTGCGAAACAAGCGCAAGTGCCAAAGCACGTGATTGATAAAGCGATCGATAAGGCAAAAGGAAACACTGACGAAACCTTTACAGAAGGACGTTACGAAGGATTTGGACCAAATGGTTCGATGTTGATCGTTGATACCTTGACGTCAAACGTCAACCGTACAGCTGCTAATGTCCGTGCTGCTTTTGGTAAAAACGGTGGGAACATGGGAGCTTCCGGTTCTGTATCTTACCTCTTTGACAACAAAGGTGTCATCGTATTTGCTGGTGATGATGCCGATGCGATCTTTGAACTTTTGCTTGAAGCAGATGTTGATGTAGATGATGTCGAAGCAGAAGAAGGAACGATCACAGTCTACACTGCTCCAACTGATCTTCACAAAGCGATCGTTGCTTTGCGTGAATCAGGTGTCGAAGAATTCCAAGTAACAGAATTGGAAATGATTCCTCAATCAGAAGTTGAGTTATCAGGTGAAGATTTGGAAACATTTGAAAAACTTTACAGCGTTCTTGAAGATGACGAGGACGTACAAAAAATCTACACCAACGTAGATGGATTCTAATCACTCATAAGGATTGTAGTGAATCCCATAAATCAAGAAAAAGGATAGCTTCTCAGATCAAGCTATCCTTTTTCTCTGTCTGATGAGGATCTATCTTTTGTAAGTGATGTCCTGTATAAGCGTAAATACGGGTCAGGGGTGATTGGGAGAGTGTGGAAACCTTGAAATAGAAATAATGGTCTCGATGATCCCGACTTTTAGTATGGTGAAGACGAAAGTAGTTTCGCTGGCCTGCTGCCATAGAGTGGAGAATATCGTCTTCTAAAAAGACGAGCGGCGTAGAAGTAGCGGCCCACTTGTAAAAGTCCATCTCAAATTGGTGGTAATTCTCCGAAAAATAATCAAATTGTAATTCGTGTTTAGTCTGAATAGGTTTCATAGGGTGTTTCCTCAGATTCAATAAAAATGATAGAGTCTACGAGGAGACGGTGGTAGTGGCCATCGCTTTTGAGAAGAAGCTCAGAAGCAGATAAGGTGTGAATCGAACCTGTGTAGGTAGCAAATTGATTCCCCTCTAAAGTTGTGATCGAGATCGTCGTTTGTTGTTGAAAGGCCTGCTCCAGGAGCTGGATCTGTTCAGCAAGTGGAAGAACCGTGAGCTGACTACGGTCAATTTCTTTTGTATGTAGGGCGGTTGTGTGCTCAGACAAAAAGAAGCCAGCCCATTTGGCCATGCCACGATCTTGAAATTCGCGGGCGGATTGATAAGGGAGATAAGAACGGTCGATCATGTTAATCCATCTAAGCCTCCTGCGGAATGTCCGCCTGTTAGTTTACTGCGTGCAATGGCGCGTGAGTTTTCTAGTAATGAGGAGCCTTTCTGAAGAGAGGTAAAGCCAAATTGGTCCCGAATGCGGTCAATGGTCTGCTGGAGTTTCTCCTCTTTTTCCAAGGCTACTGGGTCATCAAAGAGAGAAAAGAGTTGAAGAGACTCCTCGACAAGTTCTCCATAAAAAACACCAATCTGCCGAATGGCGCCTCCTTCGTACTTGGAGAGAAAGAGCCGCAGAACCGTATCGGATAAAACCTTGGTGGATTGGGTGGGCTCAATCTTTTGCTGACAATGAATGGACGGAAGCCCCTCGATTTTGGAGTAGGAGGCATGAATGGAGACCAGTTGGGTCTTCTTTTTTTTCCGTCGCAAGCGAATAGCCACCTGTTCAGCCATCTCCCGAAATACCAGTTCAATATCAGCTTGTAGATGGTAGTCATAGGGCAAGATTTGAGAGTTGCCAATGCCTCGTGATTTCGGACGATAAGGCTTGTGGACATTGCTTTCATCAATGCCATGAGAATGAAACCACAGTTGAAGGCCCATGACTCCGAATTCTTTCTTTAAGAGATCTGGGTGAGCCTGGGCCAGTTCAGCAATCGACGTGATCCCGATTTTTTGCAATCGCTTTTCAGTCCGACGTCCAATGCCCCAAAAATCAGTAAGCTGGGGCAGTTTCCAGACCTTACTTTCTACATCTTCATAAGACCAATTGGAGCGCATATTTCGGCAATGCTTGGCTTCATTGTCCAAGGCTAGCTTGGCAAGAAGGGGATTGGCATTGCTGAGGCCGATGGTAGAGTAGATTCCAGTTTCCTGCCAGATCCTTTTTTGGATTCTGGCAGAAAGGAGATCCAATTTTTCCTTTCGAGAGAGGGAGAGATCTGGAATAAAATAATTTAAGGAAGAGGTCAGATCGATAAAGCCTTCGTCAATCGAGTAAGGGAAAATATCATCTGGTGCCGCAAATTCCTGAAAGACTTTTTGAATCTCCATATTGACCTGAATATAGGCATTCATCCGTGGAGGTACAATCAGGGTTCTCTTGGCCCAGGATTCAATGGATGCAATAAAGGCTGGATCTGTGGGCAATCCTTGCTTTTTAGCGACGTAGCTATTAAATTTTCTGGTTTTGAGGTCAAAAGGTAGGTCGTAGCTACGGCTGACATTTTTCTTGCCAAAGACTTGTTTGAAAACGGGAGAGCTCGCCAAAATTAGGCCAGCTGAATTGTCGCTCCGACTCATGACGCAAAGAGAAGTCGTCAAGGGATTGAGCCCTAGACGGACACATTCACAACTGGCATAAAAACTTTTCATATCCACAAAAGCAATATCAGAATGAGGCTCACGTGAATAATCAAATAGCATATTTAAACCTCTAGTGGAAGAAAATGCCCGACCACAATGCCGACGATTTTGGGCTCGTCTTCATAGGGAGCAAATAAATCGTCGTAATCAGGGTTGATGGATTCTAAGCGCAAACCTTCCGCTTCCCGATAGACTTTCTTGATGTAGGTTTTTCCATTCCAGATGAGGGCGTAGACAGCCCCATCATAGTCAAAGCCAGTCTGCTTCATGAGGGCAACAGAGCCGTTGGGATAGAGAGGTTCCATCGAATCACCTGATACCCAAGAAGCGAAATCGTGCTGGATCTCTTGGTCAAAATAGACAGTTTCATAGTCCGTTTCGTTGTCATAAAAGGTGTGTCCCAAACCAGCTGCAAGCTCAACCGAAAGAACCTTATAAGCTGTCAAGGAAACAACTTTTTGCTGCTGTTCGAATAACTGGCTGGCCAACTGGTCGACTTTCTTTTGATGAGGTGGGGTTAATAAAGGGTAGGTGTAGAGTGCGGAGTCTTTGTTAATAAAGTAGTCCTCTTTAACGGAGAGGCGCTTGGCCAACCTCCTGAGATTTTTTTCGTGCGGCTCCGCTAAGCCATTCTCCCAACTGGAGTAAGTCTTGCGAGAAATCTTGAGATCCTCGTAGACATCTGCTTGGGTCAAGCCTTTTTCCAGGCGTCTTTCTTTTAGTTTTTTTGCATCAAACATGTCGCTTCTCCTACGTAACGTTTTAAAGGTTACATATAGTTTATCAAAAATGAATCCTTTTTGCAAGAGAAAAATTCAGTTGAAAACGAATGAAAAGACTTGATTTTGATTGAAAAAGGAGTATAATCAATTCTAAAATGTCTATAAATGAGGAACTATATGAAAAAAAGTTTTATCCACCAACAAAAAGAAATTTCGTTTGTTAAAACGACGTTTACGCAGTATTTAAAAGATAAATTGGATATCATTGAAGTCCAAGGGCCAATTTTGAGTAAGGTCGGAGACGGGATGCAGGATAACCTTTCTGGGATTGAACATCCGGTATCTGTAAAGGTCCTTCAAATTCCTGATGAGACTTATGAAGTCGTGCATTCACTCGCAAAATGGAAACGCCATACCTTGGCCCGTTTTGGTTTTGGCGAAGGAGAAGGTCTCTTTGTCCATATGAAGGCTCTTCGTCCAGATGAAGATTCGCTAGACGCTATCCACTCTGTTTATGTAGACCAATGGGACTGGGAAAAAGTCATCCCAAATGGTCAACGCAACATTGCCTACCTCAAAGAAACGGTTGAAAAAATCTACAAGGCCATTCGTTTAACAGAACTAGCAGTAGAAGCGCGCTATGATATTGAGTCAGTTCTTCCAAAACAAATTACCTTCGTTCACACAGAAGAATTGGTGGAACGCTATCCAGATTTAACTCCAAAAGAGCGTGAAAATGCCATTGCCAAAGAATTCGGAGCCGTTTTCTTGATCGGTATTGGTGGAGAGCTTGCAGATGGTAAACCACACGATGGACGTGCACCTGACTACGATGACTGGACAACAGAGTCTGAAAATGGCTACAAGGGATTAAATGGCGATATCCTCGTCTGGAATGACGTTCTAGGTTCAGCCTTTGAGTTGTCTTCAATGGGGATCCGTGTTGATGAAGATACGCTTCGCCGTCAAGTTGCGATCACAGGGGACGAGGATCGTCTCCAATTAGAGTGGCACAAGGCCTTGTTAAATGGTCTTTTCCCACTTACGATTGGTGGAGGGATCGGACAATCTCGTTTGGCTATGTTCTTGCTTCGTAAGAAACATATCGGTGAAGTCCAAACCAGTGTCTGGCCTCAATCTGTCCGCGATGAATATGAAAATATCCTATAAGTAAAGAAAGAGAGTGGAACAGAAATCGGTAATTCGTTAGAATTCGATTTCGTCATCCCACCTCCGCACAGTTGAGTAGGGCTGTAAAAGCTGATGAAATCAGCGTAGTAGAGCCCACTCAACCACTGCGTCTTACTCGACAATCCAAAAATAATTGAGAGGCTAGGACTTTTGTCCCAGCCTCTTTTAATTGTCGCTTGACCATATCAAATCGCAATTTTCTGATTTTTTTTGGTATAATGGTCCCTATGAAAATAGTATCTGGAACCTATGGGGGACGCCCCCTCAAAACACTTGAAGGAAAAACAACCAGGCCGACTTCTGATAAGGTCAGAGGGGCCATGTTCAATATGATTGGTCCTTACTTTGATGGTGGAAGAGTGCTGGATCTCTATGCAGGAAGCGGTGGGCTCTCTATCGAAGCCGTTTCTCGAGGCATGTCAGAGGCCGTTCTAGTGGAAAGAGATCGTAGAGCGCAGGAGATTGTAGCAGCCAATATTGCCATGACCAAGGAAAAGGAACGGTTTCAACTGCTAAAAATGGAGGCCAAGCAGGCCTTAGGGCTTTTAACGGGCACCTTTGACTTAGTTTTCTTGGATCCTCCTTATGCTAAGGAAGAGATTGTTCGCGATATCGAAACCTTGTGCGAGCGTCAACTCTTGTCAGAGGACGTCATGATTGTGTGCGAAACCGATAAACACGTAGAACTTCCTGAGGAAATCGGACAAGTGGGAATCTGGAAAGAAAAAATCTATGGAATTAGTAAGGTAACAGTATATGTCAGATAGAAGTGGATTGTTTACAGGATCGTTTGATCCGATTACCATTGGGCATGTGCAATTGATCGAGCGAGCTAGTCGCTTGTTTGACCGTGTCTATGTCGGAATTTTTTATAATCCGGAAAAAGTCGGACTCTTTTCCATTGAACAGCGCGTGCGCATGGTAGAAGGGGCCTTGGCTCATTTGGAAAATGTTGAAATTGTGACGTCAACTCAAGAGTTGGCTGTGACAGTGGCGCGCAATCTTGGGGTTATCACTTTGATCCGGGGCTTGCGCAATGCGCAGGATCTGGTATACGAAGCTAATATGGATTATTTTAATCACCAGTTAGCGCCTGAATTGGAGACGGTTTATCTCTACGCTCAGCCTCCTTACCAGGCCATTAGTTCGACGCGTATTCGAGAGTTGCTGGCTTTTCAGCAGGATATCTCACCGTATGTCCCAGAGAGTGTAATGGAGGAAATTAAAGATGACACAAGCGAATAAACCAAGCTTGACCCCTAAAAAGAAAAAAGGACGGTTGAAAGAATACCGATGGCCGATTGCAGGAGTTCTTTTCTTGCTTCTCTTGCTAGCTGCTTTTGTGATCCGCCTTCCCTATTATATTGAGATGCCGGGAACGGCAGAAGATATTCGATCCGTCATGACAGTGGATGGAAAAATAGATACCAAGTCAGGATCTTATGATTTTGTAACCGTGGCAGTGAAAGAAGCGACCCCGGCTGATTTGATCTATGCTTGGGCAACGCCTTTTACAGACATCTATTCTGCCAAGGATATGACCGGTGGTAGTTCGAGCCAAGAATTCACGCGGATTAACCAATTCTATATGGAAACCTCGCAAAATATGGCCATCTACCAAGGGTTAAAGACAGCTGGAAAAGAAACCCAGATGGACTTTCTAGGAGTCTATGTCATGCAGGTGGCAGATGACTCGACCTTTAAAGGAGTCTTGAACATTGCGGATACCGTCACCGGTGTGAATGGCAAGACCTTTAAGAGTTCCAAAGAATTGATTGACTATGTTGGTTCTCAAAAAATTGGCGATCCTGTTTCGGTGACCTATATTGAGGATGGACAAACCAAGACCGCAGACGGAAAGATCATCAAATTGACCAATGGGAAAAACGGAATTGGGATTAGCCTGATCGACCGAACCGAAGCCAAAGGCGATGTTCCTGTCCAGTTTGCGACAGCTGGCATCGGTGGCCCAAGTGCCGGTATGATGTTTAGCCTAGCCATCTACACTCAAGTGGCTGATCCAGATCTTCGTCAGGGACGTCATATTGCAGGAACAGGAACCATTAACCAAGATGGAACGGTTGGCGATATCGGTGGGATTGACAAGAAAGTCGTTGCAGCTGATAAAGAAGGAGCAGAAATTTTCTTTGCCCCTAATAACCCTGTTTCCAAAGAAGAAAAGAAAGCTAATCCCAAGGCTAAATCAAACTACGAAACCGCTAAAGAAGCCGCGAAACAAATTCATTCGAAGATGAAAATTGTGCCCGTCAAAACCCTTCAAGACGCTATTGATTATTTGAAAAAGAAGTAGAAGTATCTTGCTAGATTAGTCTCATACTTGAAAGTATGAGCTGATGTTGGCAGATAGAAAGATTCATCTTCTAATCAAATTCAAGTTTTTGCTTATCAATCTCTCTATTTTTAGAGGGATTTTTTCTTTATACTGGTATCAGAAAGAAAGGGAGGTAGTGAAATGATTCAAACCAGTTTGTTTTCCATTTCAGTATTCTTAGCGGGAGTTCTATCCTTTTTCTCCCCATGTATTTTGCCACTGATGCCAGTCTATGTAGGAATTCTATTGGATTCTGAACGTGTGAAAACTGTTCGGATTTTGGGAAGAGATATTTCTTGGTACGGCTTGGTGAAGACGCTTTGTTTTATCGCAGGTCTATCAACTGTATTTCTCATCCTAGGTTATGGTGCAGGTGCCCTTGGTCAGGTACTCTATGCTCCCTGGTTCCGTTACCTACTAGGAGGGATTGTCATCTTATTGGGAATCCATCAGATGGGCCTCATCAATCTTCAGCAACTCCAAAAACAAAAGAGTATCCAACTGAAGAAGGACGAAAAACGAAATGAATTCTTCAATGCTTTTCTGATAGGGGTCACCTTCAGTTTTGGTTGGACCCCTTGTGTCGGACCAGTTTTGAGTTCTGTTTTAGCCATTGCCGCTTCTGGAGGAGATGGTGCTTTACAAGGCGCTCTCCTGATGCTGGTCTATACATTAGGCTTGGCTCTGCCTTTCTTGCTTTTGGCCTTGGCTTCTAGCTGGGTTCTACAACATTTTGCTAAACTCAAGCCCCATATGGGAACCTTGAAAAAAATTGGTGGTGCCCTCATCATCTTGATGGGCATCTTGCTGATGCTAGGAAATCTTAATAGCCTCGCATCTTTGTTTCACTAATCTTAAATGATTAAAGGAGAAAAATCATGAAAAAAATTCTTGCACTTTCTATTGCTACACTTAGCATCGTCACTTTAGCAGCTTGTTCTGGTCAAAAATCGGATTCAGACATGAAAAAAACGGACGATAGTAGTATGATGAAGAAGGACGATATGAAGAAGGACGATATGAAGAAGGATGACATGAAGGATTCATCCATGTCCGATGATAAAATGAAAAAAGAAGACATGAAAGATTCATCTATGATGTCTGACAGCAGTTCTGAAATGAAGGACGATATGAAAAAAGATGAGATGAAATCTAGCGATTCAGAAATGAAAGACGAAAAGAGTGGATCATCGGATATGAAATCAGACAAGGAATAAAAGAAGGGAGAGGTCATCTGAGGATGACTTTCTCCTTGTTTAAAGAGGTGATAATGATGAAAAAATTAGCTTTAGTAGCTGCAGGAATCTTGTGTACTGGACTTTTGGGGGCTTGTTCGAGTCAAGGAATGGCTACTTCCAATAAGGACATTAGCCAACAAACAGCCAAAGCTGGGGCTAGGCAAGCATCTGGCAAGAAAGTGAAGGAGTTTAACCTGCAAGGAGTGGATGGCAAGACCTACCGCTTATCCGATTACAAGGGAAAGAAAGTTTACCTCAAATTTTGGGCTTCCTGGTGCTCTATTTGCCTGTCGACATTAGAGGATACCAATGAGTTGGCAAAAGAAGAGTCAGGTAAGGATTATGTGGTTTTATCCGTTGTAGCTCCAACCTTTAATGGCGAAAAATCAGCAGCAGATTTCAAAAATTGGTACCAATCTTTGGATTACAAGGATTTCCCAGTTTTGCTAGATAGTAAAGGGGAGCTACTAAAAGAGTATGGGATTCGTTCTTATCCATCGGCCCTCTTTATTGCAAGCGATGGAACTCTCGCTAAGACCCATATCGGTTATATGAGCAAGGAAGACATCGTCCAGACTCTAAAAGAAATGAAGTAAGGAGGACATAAAATGGAAACAAAATGGAAACTCATTTCCATTCTTTTAGTGGGGCTATTTTGTTTTGGAATCTTTTTCCTTGTCAAAGGATCCATGGCCTTGGATACATCAGATGCGACGACTGAACAGATCAAAAAAGCGTCCATGAGTCAGACACCAGTAGCAAACAAAAAGCAGGAAGAAAAAGTCAATCCAGAAGACCAACGAGAAATCTATCTAGCTGGTGGTTGCTTCTGGGGCGTAGAGGAATATTTCTCACGTGTTCCAGGTGTGATTGATGCCGTATCAGGCTATGCCAATGGAAAGGGAGAAACGACCAAGTATGAATTGGTCCCTCAAACAGGCCATGCTGAAACAGTTCATATCACTTACAATGTCAAGAAGGTGTCTCTGAAAGAATTGCTCCTGCATTATTTCCGGATTATCGACCCAACGTCGAAGAATCGTCAAGGAAATGATCAAGGGACTCAATACCGAACAGGTGTCTATTATGTCTCCCAAGAAGATCTTCCAACCATTAATCAAGTTTTTGAAGAAGAAGCAAAAAAATACGACAAACCGTTAGCAGTGGAAAAAGAACCACTGACCAATTTCATCAAGGCTGAGGACTACCACCAGGATTATCTAAAGAAACATCCGAATGGGTACTGCCATATCGATGTCAATCAGGCTTCTTATCCTGTTATTGATGCTAGTCGCTACTCTAAGCCAAGCGATGAGGAAATCAAAAAGAAGTTATCTCCTGAAGAGTATGCGGTGACACAAAAAAATGATACCGAACGGGCCTTCTCCAATCGTTACTGGGATCAGTTTGATGCCGGTATTTATGTAGATGTCGTGACCGGTGAGCCGCTCTTTTCCTCTAAGGATAAATTTGATTCTGGTTGTGGTTGGCCAAGTTTCAGTCGTCCTATTAGTCCTGATGTGGCCATCTATAAGGAGGATAAGAGTTTCAATATGACGCGGACAGAAGTTCGGAGCCGTGTGGGAAATTCTCATCTGGGCCATGTTTTTACCGATGGTCCCAAGGAAAAAGGCGGCCTTCGCTATTGCATCAATAGTTTGTCTATTACCTTCATTCCCAAAGCAGAAATGAAAGAAAAGGGCTACGGTTATTTATTGGACTATGTCTGAGACAATTCAGCCCATAATTTGCTATAATAAGTATAGCAAAAACAAGTAGGTGAAAGACATGTATGCGATCATGATTGTGGAAGATGAAGAGCTTATCCGGCAGGGTCTGACTTCCTTAGTGGATTATGAACAGTTTGGAATGACCGTTATCAACCAGGCAGAAAATGGACGTGAGGCTTGGAAAAAGTTTCAAGATCAACCAGCTGATATCCTTCTAACCGATATCAATATGCCACAAATGAATGGCTTGGATCTGGCCCATCTCGTCAAAGAGCAGTCTCCGTCTTGTCATATCATTTTTTTGACGGGTTATGATGACTTTGAGTTTGCGAGGAAAGCCATCAAGTTAGGTGCAGATGATTATTTGCTGAAGCCTTTTTCAAAAGATGATATTGAAGAGATGTTAGCAAAGGTGAAGGGAAAACTCGATCAAGAGCGAAAAAAGGCGCAAGTCGAAGATTTGGTCAGTCAGGGTTATTCGACAGACTTGGAAGAAGCCATTCATGCTCGTTTAGCAGACTCTCAGTTAACCCTGAAGGATTTGGCCTATCAACTTGGTTTCAGTTCCTCTTATCTAAGTGTATTGATCAAGAAAAAATTGGGACTCCCCTTCCAAGACTACCTCATTCAAGAGCGAATGAAGAAGGCTCAACTCTTACTTCTCACGACAGATCTAAAGATTTATGAGATCGCCGATCAGGTTGGTTTTGAAGATATGAACTATTTTTCTCAACGCTTTAAGCAGATTGTTGGGGTGACACCAAGGCAGTACAAAAAAGGAGAGCATGAATGAAACGATATCCCTTGCTGATCCAGCTGGTCCTTTACTTTTTTCTCTTCATTCTCCTACTTTTTGGTCTTATTGGTAGCCTCTATTATCAAACGAGTTCAGGGACGATCCGTCAGCTAACGGAGCGGACGACAAGAAATAGTATCGATCAAAGCAGTCAGTTTATCACCTCCTATCTAAAAAAATTAAAGCAGACCACAACGGTGCTTAGCAAGGAACAGGCTGTTCAACAATTTGCCCAAGATAGGAGTGCAGATCAAGAAACGGTTCAGCACTTGATGCGAACGATGATTGAAACGGATCCGGACTTAGTCTCTGCGGTCTTGGTGACCAAGGATGGACGTCTGGTAGCGACAGATTCCAAAATCAGCATGCAGACTTCCTCGGACATGATGAATGAAAGCTGGTATCAAGAGGCGATTAAGGAAAGAGCCATGCCAGTTTTGACGCCAGCTCGAAAGGAATCCTTGACCTCGGAAAAAGAAAAATGGGTGGTTTCTATTACCCAAGAAGTAGTCGATCAGACTGGTCAAAATCTCGGAGTAGTACGTTTGGATATTGGCTACGATAGCTTACAGGCTTATTTGGATCACCTTCAGCTAGGGAAACAAGGCTTTAGTTTTATCATTAATCAAAAGCACGAGTTTGTCTACCATCCTAAAAAAGCGGTCTATTCCTCCAGCCAAGAGATGCAGGCCATGCAGCCCTATATTGCTGTGACAGATGGCTATGCTAAAGGAGGACAGAGTTTTATCTATCAGGTTCCGATTCCAGATAGTGATTGGACCTTGGTTGGAGTAGCTTCACTTGAAGGACTTCAGATGCTTCAGTCGCAACTCCTATACTCTTTCATTGGTCTAGGATTACTGGCCTTGATCATGTGTTTAATAGGGCTTGGCTTTGTTCTGCGTTTGTGGATCAAACCCTTACGAGACCTTCAGACCATTATTTTGAGGATTGGATCAGGAGATGCTCACGTGAGGGCTACAGCCAAAGGATCTCCAGAATTGGTCGACCTCGCTCAAGCTTTTAATGCCATGTTGGATCAAATCGA
The DNA here is from genome assembly GCA_963554405.1 of uncultured Streptococcus sp. Taxonomy (GTDB): domain Bacteria; phylum Bacillota; class Bacilli; order Lactobacillales; family Streptococcaceae; genus Streptococcus. Next base: position 29,451 of record CAUVRI010000008.1, read on the forward strand.
TCATCTCATGCAACAGGTAAAGGAGGAGGAGCAGAACGCACGGCGTTACGAGCTGCGGGCACTTTCGGCTCAGATTAATCCGCATTTTCTCTACAATACCTTGGATACGATTGTCTGGATGGCGGAGTTTAATGATAGTCGGCGCGTGGTCAACATCACCAAGTCTTTGGCTCAATATTTTCGACTGGCTCTCAACCAAGGCCAGGAGCAAATCCTACTGAGAGATGAAATTGACCATGTCCGCCAGTATCTTTTCATTCAAAAACAACGTTATGGTGAAAAGCTCAATTATGAAATTCTAGAAGATGAACGGTTGGGCGATTATCAGCTCCCCAAATTAGTGCTTCAACCCTTAGTGGAAAATGCAATTTACCATGGCATTAAAGAGATCGATCGGCCAGGTCTCATTCGAGTGACAACTGAAGTCAGTGGAGACTCCGCCTGCGTATCGATTTTTGACAATGGACAAGGGTTTGATTTATCAGGATCAACAGACCAACCCCTTCTTCGTTTAGGAGGTGTTGGCTTGAAAAATGTGGACCAACGATTGCATCTTCAATTTGGCGAAGCCTATCGTATGGAGATTGATTCCAAAGCCAATAGCTATACGAAAATTACTCTTTTTTTGCCCCTTTCATCATCTGATGAACATGTATAGAGAAAAAGATTGCCTTCTTTGTCTCTTTTTGCTGTTAAAGGAATTTCAACTCTTTTCTAGTCAAATCTGACGCAAGTCATCAAATTTATGATAGAATAAAGTGTTACAGTAAATAGATTTTGATGAAGGAACACTATGCGAAAAGAGATTGACCCTGAATTATATAATTACAATAAATTTCCTGGACCTGTGTTTCGTCAGGTAGGAGACCAGATCCTTTCAGAAAACCTCTCTTTTGAGTTGTTAAAAAATGAGAAGGAAGCATTTGATGCGACCGTTTTTGGTCAACGATTTTCTGAGATTTTAACTAAATTTGATTACATTGTTGGTGATTGGAGCAATGAGCAGTTGCGCTTGCGTGGCTTCTATAAGGAAGAACGCGATGTTGCAACGATGGATAAACTAAGTCGCTTAGACGATTATTTGTTAGAATATTGTAGCTATGGTTGTGCTTATTTTGTCCTTGAAAATAAGGAGCCTCATCGTGCTTCCTTTGATAAGAAATCACCGGTCAAAAAAGCTCAATCAGAAGAGAGAGAGCCTAAGAAGCGTTCGCGCAATCGTAAACAAAAAGATCGTTTCCAAAAACGAGAACGCGACAAGGGACAGTCAACGAATAACTCGAAAAAAACAAGACCGTCTGCTGAAACTAAAAAAACAACGAAGACGAACAACAAACGTCATTTTGTGATTCGTCAAAAAGAGGAGTAAGAGAAAATGAAACCATCCATTTATAGTTTGACACGCCAAGAGATGATTGATTGGGCAGAAGAAAACGGCGAAAAGAAATTCCGTGCAGCCCAAATCTGGGAATGGCTCTATCGTAAACGTGTCCAGTCTTTCGAAGAAATGACCAACCTTTCTAAGGACTTAATTGCGAAGTTAAATGATCAATTCGTTGTCAACCCACTCAAACAACGGATCGTGCAAGAGTCAGCAGATGGAACGGTCAAGTACCTCTTTGAATTGCCAGACGGCATGTTGATTGAAACCGTCTTGATGCGTCAGCACTATGGTTTATCTGTTTGTGTAACGACTCAGGTCGGATGCAATATCGGTTGTACCTTCTGTGCTTCAGGTTTGATCAAAAAACAACGCGATTTGAACAATGGGGAAATCGTGTCTCAAATCATGTTGGTCCAAAAATACTTTGACGAACGGGGTCAAGATGAACGGGTCAGCCATATCGTTGTCATGGGGATCGGAGAACCATTTGACAACTATAACAACGTCTTGAAATTTATCCGGACCGTCAACGATGATAAAGGTCTAGCGATTGGGGCTCGTCATATTACCGTATCAACTTCTGGTTTGGCCCATAAAATTCGCGACTTTGCAAATGAAGGTGTGCAGGTCAATTTGGCGGTATCTCTACATGCTCCAAACAACGACTTGCGCTCTAGCATCATGAAGATCAACCGGGCTTTCCCAATTGAAAAATTGTTTGCAGCGATTGAATACTATATCGAAACCACGAACCGTCGGGTGACCTTTGAGTACATCATGTTGAATGAAGTCAATGATGGGGTTGAGCAAGCCTTAGAGTTGGCAGAATTGCTCAAGAATATCAAGAAATTGTCTTATGTTAACTTGATTCCTTATAATCCTGTCAGTGAGCATGACCAATATAGCCGGAGTCCAAAAGAACGGGTTATGGCCTTCTATGATACCTTGAAAAAACAAGGTGTCAACTGTGTGGTGCGTCAAGAGCACGGTACAGATATTGATGCTGCCTGTGGCCAATTGCGTTCAAATACCATGAAACGAGATCGGGAGAAAGCGATTGTTGAACATGCGCAACCTTAAACAAGGGCTGATGGATCAAACAGAACTAACAAAGAGAGGAAGAAGGCTGTTACAGAGTGGCAGCTTCTTCTATTTTATCCTCTTGTGCCTGATGTGCTTTTTGCCTCAACAGCCAGAGCCGGGTATGGAAACACCGGGAATTCAACATTTTGGTCGCATCGTCGTCCTACTGGTTCCACTGAATTCGTTGATGAATTTTGGCCAGATCACCAGTGTCATCCAACTCATTAAGGTTATTCTACAAAACGTAGCCAATGTCTTTTTGTTAAGCCCGCTGGTCTTTCAACTTCTCTGGCTATGGCCCTGGTTGAGGAGTCGCAAACGGGTCTTGTTCTTCGGCTTTGCCATGAGCTTGTGGATTGAATCTAGCCAAGTTCTCTTAGATCTTTTGTTTGATGCCAATCGTGTCTTTGAGCTAGATGATTTGTGGACCAATACCTTAGGGGCTTACTTGGCTTATCTAGTATTTCAGTATCTCCGAGCACGATTGCTAGCAGAAGATGGAAAAATATAAAATCCGAACATTTTAGCGCCTTTTTAAAATTTTTGTTGACAAAATCAGAAGCGGGAGCTATAATAGCTTCAAGACATCAGAAAAGTAGAGATTTTTCTCACTTCCAGGGAGCTTGTGGTGATTGCGAACAAGCAGTGGTAAATCTTGAAATGGGCTGATGCGTTTATGATGATGAATTTGAAACAATAAAAATTCGGTGAGCACACCTTATCGTGCACCCTGTTGTTAGACAGGTCAGAGATGTAGGAGAAAGACTATCTTCCTACAATGGAGGTGGCACCGCGGTATCGAATCGTCCTCACACAGATTTTTCTGTGTGAGGTTTTTTGTATCTCAAAGGAACCCAGTGAGACTGCAGCTCAAAGGGCCAGCGAGAGAAAAGGATCATAAACAGGATTGAAGATATAGAAAAGAGGACACAATCATGACAGAAACAAAAGGCTATTTCGGACAATTTGGTGGATCTTTCGTACCAGAACCCATTCAAAACTTGCTCAATCAATTAGAGGAAACCTTTGAACAGTATAAAAATGACCCAGAATTTATTGCAGAATACAAACATTATTTGAAAGACTATTCTGGACGCGAAACACCACTCTACTTTGCAGAAAGTTTAACAGAGCATTTAGGTGGGGCAAAAATTTATTTGAAGCGCGAAGACTTGAATCACCTAGGTTCGCATAAATTGAATAATGTTTTGGGGCAAATCCTATTGGCTAAGCGCATGGGAAAAACGCGCGTGATTGCTGAAACAGGAGCAGGTCAACACGGTGTCGCTACAGCAGCTGCGGCAGCTAAATTTGGTATGGCTTGTGATGTCTACATGGGGGCAGAAGACGTGGAGCGTCAACGTCTCAATGTCTTCCGCATGGAAATGATGGGGGCAACCGTTCATGCGGTTGAAACAGGAACCAAGACCTTGAAAGACGCCGTTGATGCTGCGTTTGGAGCATGGATGGCAGACCTCGATGCCTTTTACGTTTTGGGTTCTGCTGTTGGACCTCACCCTTACCCAACCATTGTGCATGAATTCCAAAAAGTGATCAGCGAAGAGTCTAAACGTCAAATCTTGGAAAAAGAAGGTCGTTTGCCAGACTATGTGATTGCCTGTGTTGGTGGTGGCTCCAATGCCATCGGTGCCTTTTCTGAATATGTCGCAGAAGAGGAAGTCGGTTTGATTGGGGTAGAAGCTGCTGGTCATGGCTTGGATACCGATCAGCACGCCGCTACCATGACCAAAGGGACTGTAGGAGTTGTCGATGGCATGAAGACTTATGCTGTCTTTGGCGAAGATGGAAAAGTTGCTCCAGTTTATTCGATTTCTGCTGGTTTGGACTACCCAGGGGTTGGTCCAGAGCATGCCTTCTTTAAAGATTCTGGTCGTGTAGAATATGTAGCAGCGACAGATGATGAAGCGGTTCAAGCTCTTCTTCTCCTCAGTAAGACAGAAGGGATCCTTCCAGCCATTGAAAGCTCACACGCGATTGCAGAAGCGGTCAAACGTGCTCCACAATTGGATAAAGACAAGATTATCATCATCAACGTTTCTGGACGTGGGGATAAGGACGTGGCTGCTATTGCCGATTATTTGGAAGCAAAAGCTGCAAAATAAGAAGAATTTATCTGCAAAATATCGTATAAAGCAGTAAAGCGTGATAACTGAGAAAGAGACAGGGAACAAAAGGAATCCGGTCTCTTTCTTTTTTGAGAGCAAAGAAGAGAATGCCTAAGATGGATGCGATCTGGATGAGAATAAGGATCTTGGTAGAAGAAAAGGTCAGTGAGAAGGTGGCGAGTAAGAGAAAATCTCCCGCCCCCATTCCAATAAAGAAAAAGTGGGCACCGATCGCAAGGAGTAAAAAGACCAGCATGAGGAGATTACTACCGGATAAAAAGAGGACTAAGGTATGGAGACAACACCAGATGACCAAGGGGTATTCCATAAAGCGTAGGTCATAGATGGCTAAAACAGCAGATCCGAGTAACGTCAGAAGTTGAGGCAGAGAAAGAAAACCATTAGAACAGGCTAAGAAGATCAGGCCACTCCAGACCTCAAAAAGGCAGTACCAAGATGGGTAGGTCTGATGACAATAGCGACAGCGAAAGCGATGCAGTAGTTGTGAGAGAATGGGGATGAGATCCCAAACTCCAAGGACGTGCTGGCAGTGATCGCAATGACTGTGAGGAGCGAGAATGGATTGGTTTGGGAAGCGATCGACCACTAGTCCCAAAAAAGAGGCGAAACAAGTACCGATGGTAAAAAAATAAAAGTTGATCATACTTATTTATTCGTAAACAAATCGAAAAATGTCATCATTTACTTGAAAATCTTGTAAAGCCTTTCTAAATTTGATACAATAATGAACATGAAAAACCTGTATGATGTTCAACAATTTTTAAAACGTTTTGGAATCATCATTTACGTAGGGAAGCGCCTCTATGACATCGAATTGATGAAAATTGAGCTTCAACGTCTTTATGATGCAGGCTTGATGGAGCGGCTCGATTATTTAGAAGCTGAAACTGTTTTAAGAAGAGAGCACAAACAAGAATTAGAATTTTTGAAAAAGAGTGAGGTAGAGTGATGGGAAATATCATTTTTTGGTTGGTTGTTTTAGGAGTAGTTGGGTGGATGGCCTTTAATTATTTCCGCATCCGTAAAGCTGCTAAATTTGTGGACAATGCTGCTTTTGAAGAGTTGATTCGTAAAGGGCAGTTGATTGACTTGCGAGAGCCAGTTGAGTTTCATGCAAAGCATATTTTAGGAGCGCGCAACATTCCTTCTACTCAGTTGAAGTTGAGCCTTGCGGCCTTGCGCAAAGACAAACCGATTTTGCTCTATGAGAATAGCCGTAGTTCTCGTGTGACCAATGCGGCCCTCTATCTCAAGAAACAGGGCTATACAGACATTTATGTCTTGTCTTATGGTCTTGATTCTTGGAATGGGAAAGTGAAAAAAGACGCCTAATAAAAGAGAGTGGGATAGAAATCGGTCATTCGTTAGAATTCGATTTCGTCGTCCCACCTCCGCACAGTTGAGTAGGGCTGTAAAAACTGATGAAATCAGCGTAGTAGAGCCCACTCAACCACTGCGTCTTACTCGACAATCCAAAAACAATTAAGAGGCTAGGACAAAAGTCCTAGCCTCTTTTATCTCGTTTTTTCAAGGAAATCTTTGACCCAAGTGAGCTCTACCTCATTCAAAGGCCGGCTTTCGCCAGATGCTAACTGAGGATCCAAGGTGAAGGGACCAAAAGACAAGCGTTTTAAGGTCATTACTTTGACGCCAATGGCTAAGAACATCTTTTTCACTTGGTGGTATTTCCCTTCTGAGATTCGGACCTGGGCCTTGCTGTAGCTAGGGCTACTTTCTAGAATGGTTAAGGAAGCAGGCTTACAGATGGGGCCGTCTGTGAATGAAATCCCATTCTGAAATTGTTCGATGTGGGGGCCATAGAGCGGACCGTTGACTTCTACCTCATAGACTTTCTCCACATGATATTGAGGATGGAGCAGTTGAAAACCTAGGGGACCATTATCTGTGATGAGGAGTAAGCCACTCGTATCGCGATCGAGGCGACCAAGCGGATAAAGATCTGGGTACTCATGCTGGGGATCTACTAGCTCGATCACCGTTGGATGGTGTGCATCTCTTTTGGCAGTCACTGCCCCGATTGGTTTATGGAGCATGTAGTAGTGGTGACGCGGTTCCTGAATGGTCTTTGATCCTATTTGAATCTCTTGGAGTCCAGGGTCGATGTTTTGTGACAGTTTTTTAGCTGGTAGGTGATCGACCAAGACTTTCCTTCGGGCCAGAAGTTGTTTGATGTCTTTACGAGCATACTGATGGTCTGCCATCAATTGATCTAATCTCATGGGCGCCTCTTTTTCTGAAAGTTTTGTAACCAGTGTATCATGAAAAGAAAAGGAAATCGAGTCGGAGAAAAGAAATAAGGATGAAAACATTTACAACTAGCTGAACTGTGTTTTTTAAACGGGACTGTGGTATAATTGTTCAGTTAGAAATATTATTTAAAATTATATAGAGGAAATCATGACAAAATTAAGAGAAGATATTCGTAACGTTGCGATCATTGCCCACGTTGACCATGGTAAAACAACCTTGGTAGACGAATTGTTGAAACAATCGCACACCTTGGATGAACGCAAAGAATTGCAAGAACGTGCAATGGACTCAAACGATCTTGAAAAAGAACGTGGGATTACCATTCTTGCTAAAAATACAGCCGTTGCTTATAACGGAACTCGGATCAATATCATGGACACACCAGGACACGCGGACTTCGGTGGAGAAGTGGAACGGATCATGAAAATGGTTGACGGGGTTGTATTGGTCGTAGATGCCTACGAAGGAACTATGCCTCAGACTCGTTTCGTATTGAAAAAAGCCTTGGAACAAGACCTTGTGCCGATCGTTGTAGTTAATAAAATCGATAAGCCATCTGCTCGTCCAGCAGAAGTAGTAGACGAAGTCTTGGAACTCTTCATCGAGCTAGGTGCGGATGATGACCAGCTTGACTTCCCAGTTGTTTATGCATCAGCGATCAACGGAACATCATCCTTGTCAGATGATCCAGCAGATCAAGAAAAAACTATGGCACCGATCTTTGATACCATTATTGATCACATCCCAGCTCCAGTTGATAACTCTGATGAGCCCCTTCAATTCCAAGTGTCTCTTCTTGACTACAATGACTTCGTTGGTCGTATCGGTATCGGACGTGTCTTTCGTGGTACAGTTAAGGTTGGGGACCAAGTTACCCTTTCTAAACTGGATGGTACAACTAAAAACTTCCGTGTGACCAAACTCTTTGGTTTCTTTGGTTTGGAACGTCGCGAGATTCAAGAAGCTAAAGCTGGTGACTTGATCGCTATTTCTGGTATGGAAGATATCTTCGTTGGAGAAACCATCACACCAACTGACGCAGTAGAAGCACTTCCAATCCTTCACATCGATGAGCCAACCCTTCAAATGACCTTCTTGGTCAACAACTCACCATTTGCAGGTCGTGAAGGGAAATGGGTGACCTCTCGTAAGGTCGAAGAACGCTTGCAAGCCGAATTGCAAACAGACGTCTCTCTTCGTGTTGACCCGACTGACTCACCTGATAAATGGACAGTTTCAGGACGTGGGGAATTGCACTTGTCTATCTTGATTGAAACCATGCGTCGTGAAGGATACGAATTGCAAGTATCTCGTCCAGAAGTGATCATCAAGGAAATTGATGGTGTCAAATGTGAACCATTTGAGCGTGTGCAAATCGACACACCAGAAGAATACCAAGGATCTGTTATCCAAAGCCTTTCTGAACGTAAAGGTGAAATGTTGGATATGATC
>CAUVRI010000009.1:0-36895 GCA_963554405.1 uncultured Streptococcus sp.
TGGGACGACGAAATCGAATTCTAACGAATTACCGATTTCTGTCCCACTCTCTTTTCTTATAGTTTGAAACTATAGCTAGGTCTTGAAAATGGGAAAACCGCTCTCCTCATAATAGTGATAAAATAGTAATCAGTTAGATTGAATGTTTATCGGAGGGCAATATGAGTAAAAAACGCAATATCAATACGATTTTGGCACAGGCAGGAATCAAGTCGGATAAAGCAACGGGAGCTTTGACGACTCCTTTGCATTTCTCTACGACTTACCAACACCCAGAATTTGGTCAGTCTACAGGTTTTGACTATACCCGTACGAAAAATCCAACACGCGCAACAGCTGAGAAGACTTTGGCAGCTATCGAAAGTGCAGATTATGCTTTGGCGACAAGTTCTGGAATGTCAGCCATTGTGCTAGCTTTTAGCATTTTCCCAGTTGGTTCAAAAGTCTTGGCTGTTCGTGACCTTTATGGAGGTTCTTTCCGCTGGTTTAACCAACAAGAGCAAGAAGGTCGTTTCTCTTTCACCTATGCCAATACAGAAGAAGAACTGATCCACCATCTAGATCATGATCCGGTGGATGTCCTCTATATTGAAACACCAACCAATCCATTGATGTTGGAATTTGATATTGCTCATTTAGCCAAATTGGCCCATGCAAAAGGTGCCAAAGTCGTGGTGGACAATACTTTCTATAGCCCAATCTATCAACGTCCGATTGAAGAGGGAGCAGATATTGTCCTACATTCAGCAACCAAGTACCTGGCTGGTCACAACGATGTCTTGGCTGGTGTTGTCGTGACAAACGATGCAGACTTGTATGACAAACTCTTTTACAATTTGAACACGACAGGTGCTGTTCTTTCCCCGTTTGACAGCTATCTGCTGATCCGTGGTCTCAAGACGCTTTCTATTCGGATGGAGCGCTCCACAGAGAACGCTCGCAAGGTGGTCGAGTTTTTGAAAACCTCCCCTCAGGTCAAAGAAGTCCTCTACACTGGAAAAGGTGGAATGGTCTCCTTTAAAATTCAAGATGAGAAAAAAATTCCTAACTTGTTGAATTCCCTTCAAGTATTTACCTTTGCAGAAAGCCTTGGCGGAGTTGAAAGCTTGATCACTTATCCTACCACTCAGACCCATGCGGACATTCCTGCAGAAGTTCGCCATTCATATGGTTTGACAGATGATCTTCTTCGTTTGTCCATCGGAATCGAAGATGCGGATGATTTGATTGAAGATTTGAAACAAGCATTGGAGGCTTAAGATGACCAAATATGATTTCACGACTTTACCGAATCGCTTGACCCACCATACCTACAAGTGGAAAGAAACAGAGACAGATCCAGAAATCATCCCGGCTTGGATCGCGGACATGGATTTTAATGTCATTCCAGAAGTACGAGAAGCAGTGATTGGCTATGCAGACCAAATGGTCTATGGCTACACCTATGCCTCAGATAGCCTCTACCAGTCTATCCTTGATTGGGAAAAAGAAGAACATGGCTATTCCTTTGACAAGGAAGCTGTTGTCTTTATCGAAGGTGTTGTTCCAGCCATTTCAACAGCTATTCAAGCCTTTACTAGGGAAGGGGATGCTGTCTTAATCAATACGCCGGTCTATCCTCCATTTGCCCGAAGTGTCAAGCTCAATCGTCGAAAATTGATCGAAAATTCATTAGTTGAAAAGGATGGTCTTTTCCAAATTGATTTTGATCAGCTGGAAAAAGACATTGTGGAGCAAGAGGTGAAACTCTATGTTTTGTGTAATCCGCACAATCCTGGAGGCCGTGTATGGGATCGTGAAGTCTTGGAAAAAATTGGCCACCTCTGTCAAAAACATGGTGTCCTTCTCGTTTCAGATGAGATCCACCAAGATTTGGCCTTGTTTGGCCACCGTCATACCAGCTTTAACACGGTTGATCCAAGCTTTAAAGATTTCAGCTTGATCTTAACCAGTGCAACCAAGACTTTCAATATTGCAGGAACAAAAAATTCCTATGTGGTCATTGAAAATCCAAAGCTTCGTACGGCTTTTAAACAACGGCAATTGGCCAATAATCAACATGAAATCTCAGGATTGGGCTATATTGCAACAGAAGCGGCTTATCGTCACGGCAAACCTTGGTTGACAGAGCTCAAGCAAGTCTTTGAAAAACACATTGACTATGTCGTAGATGAATTGCATGAAAAGACCAAAATCCGTGTCATGAAGCCCCAAGGAACCTATCTTCTTTGGTTGGATTTTTCAGCCTATCCTTATACCGATGATGAGCTGCATGCTAAAATCCATGACCAAGCCAAATTGATTTTGAACCGTGGAACAGATTTCGGAAAAGAAGGAACCTTGCATGCCCGCCTCAATGTGGCAGCTCCCTTCACCCTGATTGAAGAAATCACCAAACGCTTGGTGGAAACTTTTCACAAATAAGTGTTGACTTTCTGTAAGTGAAGGAGTACAATATACTCGAAATACGGTAGGTGAGGCTACCACAAGGATACGGATGACTACCGCAAAGCAGTGGAGACACTACTCGTTGGTCAACAGTTCTGATCGCAAAGGTCAAGACTAAGTTCATTTCATTGCCTTGTGGAGCTAAAGCTTGGACGGTCAGTTTTTTGAGAGTTTTGATTGAAAAATAAATGACGAGTTTCATGAGTCCTACCGATCGAGGGTAGGACTCTTTTTTATGCCTTACCAAGAAAAGAGAAAGGAGAGAGCTATGATACAAATCGACGATCATCCCGAACCGCACCGAACCAGCCAATCGCTGATTTGTGTCCTAGGGACTCCAAAAGTGATTGGCTCCTGATTGAAAAAGGAGATACTAATGCAAACAAATAAAGAAAGACTCATTGCTGCTCTTCAAGAACCACTTGAAAGCACCTTTGCCAACTACAAAACCAGTGCCCTTGGTTTGGTTGACGATCAAGTAGAAGAAAACCGTGATATTTATGGCGAAAATGTCATCACAAAAGGTCAAGAAGATTCCATGATCAAAAAGATCTACGAATCGATCATCAATCCTTTTACGGTGATTTTGTTGGTCATTGCGCTGGTTTCCTTCATTACTAATGTCTGGCTAGCAAAACCAGGTGAACAGGATCCAACGACCTCCATCATCATTGTGACCTTGGTCTTGATCTCTGGTGGTATCCGCTTCATTCAAGAATTGCGGAGCGACAAAGCAGCTAGCAACTTATCACGTATGATTGTCAATACAGCGACCGTTCTGCGTGATGGATCGGAACAAGAAATTCCGATCGATGAAATCGTCGTAGGTGATGTGATCAAACTGAGTGCCGGCGATATGATCCCAGCAGATGTGGTCTTGATTGATTCCCGTGACTTCTTTGTCCAACAATCTGGTCTCACGGGGGAAAGTGATGCTGTTGAAAAGGTTTGTCTCAGAAAAGCCGACAGTCAAAATCTAGATAGTCTCTTGGAAAGTGAAAGTTTGGCCTTTATGGGGACCAATGTCATCTCCGGACGGGCGACAGCCTTGGTCTTGGTCGTGGGAGATGAAACCATGATGGGAGCTATTGAGCAAACCATCAACACTTATGACGAACCAACCTCATTTGAGAGAGAAATGAATACCATCTCTTGGCTCTTGATTCGGCTCATGTTAGTGATGGTGCCCATTGTCTTTGTGATCAATGGCCTCACAGATGGTGACTGGTTAGAAGCGGGTGTCTTTGCCCTCAGCGTTGGGGTTGGTTTGACTCCGGAAATGCTGCCGATGATTATTACAGCAAGTCTTGCTAAGGGCTCCATCATTATGGCAAAAGAAAAAGTCGTTATCAAAAAGCTCAATGCCATCCAAGACCTCGGCGCTATCGATATTTTGTGTACTGATAAGACAGGAACCTTGACCCAAGATGAAATCGTTTTGGAGTATCCGCTTGATATCCATGGCGAGTTGGATCTATCAGTCCTTCGCCGGGCTTACTTGAATTCCTATTTCCAAACCGGGCTAAAAAATTTGATGGACCGAGCGATTATCAATCGGACCCAGAAAGAAGCCAAGAAACATGAAATTGTTCGCGACCTGGATCAAACCTTCCATAAGATTGATGAATTGCCCTTTGATTTTGAACGTCGTCGCATGAGTGTCATTGTCAAAGACGAAGACGGTGTGGTCAGCATGGTGACCAAGGGTGCCTTGGAAGAAATGCTTTCTGTATCGACTTATGTTGAATACAAAGGTGAGATTAAACGCCTGACAGATGAAGTTCGTCAAGAGGTCCTCGCTGAAGTTGCTCAGTTAAATGAACAAGGACTTCGTGTTTTGGGTGTTAGTTACAAAACCGATTTGGACGAAAATGACATCTTTAGTGTTGAAGATGAACGAGACATGATCCTAACTGGTTACCTTGCCTTTCTTGATCCACCAAAACCTTCTGCAGCTCCAGCGATCAAAGCTCTTGCAGAATATGGGGTAACCACCAAGATCTTAACTGGGGACAATGAAAAGGTCACCCAAGCTGTCTGTGAAAAAGTAGGACTAGATGTCGAGCGGATTCTTTTGGGAAGCGAAATTGATACGATGACAGACCAAGAGTTAGCACAAGTTGTGGAAACAACAACGGTCTTTGCCAAACTATCACCAGATCAAAAAGCGCGGATCATCCTCTGCCTCAAGAATAATGGCCACAAGGTTGGTTACATGGGAGATGGGATCAACGATGCTCCATCCATGAAGGTCTCAGACGTTGGGATCTCCGTGGATACCGCTGTGGATATTGCCAAGGAAACAGCAGATGTCATCCTTCTAGATAAGGACTTGATGGTTCTTGAAAAAGGCTTGGTCGAAGGCCGCAAGGTCTATGCCAATATGACCAAGTACATCAAGATGACGGTCTCTTCTAACTTCGGGAACATCTTCTCTCTTCTCTTTGCCAGCATCTTTTTGCCTTTCCTTCCAATGGCTCCCGTTCATTTGATTGTGCTCAATCTTATCTATGATCTTTCTTGTATCGCCCTTCCTTTTGACAATGTCGACAAGGAATTTCTCAAGAAACCTCGTATCTGGGAAGCAAACTCTATCATGCGCTTTATGGCCTGGATTGGTCCAATTTCATCTGTATTTGATATTATTACCTACATGCTTCTTTACTTCCTTGTTGTTCCTATGATTTTAGGTCATGGCTACAACCATGGAGCAGCAGATGCAGCAGCCTTTATCATGGTGTTCCAAACTGGATGGTTTATCGAATCTATGTGGTCTCAAACCATGGTTATCCATATGTTGCGTTCACCAAAACTTCCATTTATCCAAAGTCGTCCAGCCTTCTCAGTCGTGGTGACGACCCTAGCAGCAGCCTTCTTTGTAACCTCCCTTCCATATAGTCCTTTGGCTTCTATCTTGAAGTTGAGCCAACTAAATGGATTGTACTTTGTTCTATTGTTTGCGATTATCGTCCTCTATATGCTGAGTGTGACGGTTGTCAAACGTATCTATATTAAGAAATACAAAGAATGGTTGTAATTGATTGATAGAAAGAGTGAGTCCGAACTTAAAAAATTAAGTGTAAGGGCTCTCTTTTTTTGGTAAAATTTGGTATAATAAGACGAATATAAAGTTGGAAATGATGATTTCCACGTGTTGCGCGTATCAAAAAAGGAGTAACAGAAAGAGGGAGAGCTTGACTCTTTCTCAATCCAAGCTCCTTTTTAAAGGATCGCAGCTTAGAAAGAAGGATCTCAAAAATGGGAAAACTAGAAGTTATTACACATCCACTAATTCAACACAAATTGTCTATTCTTCGTCGTACAGATACCTCTACGAAGGCCTTTCGTGAATTGGTAAATGAGATTGCTATGTTGATGGGCTACGAAGTGTTGCGTGAATTGCCTCTTGAGGATGTTGAAATTGAAACTCCTATTACCAAAACCGTTCAAAAACAAATCGCAGGGAAGAAATTGGCTATTGTCCCCATTCTTCGTGCAGGGATTGGGATGGTTGATGGTCTCTTAAGTTTGGTACCAGCTGCTAAGGTTGGCCATATCGGGATGTACCGTGATGAAGAAACCTTGAAACCAGTTGAATACTTGGTGAAATTGCCAGAAGATATTGATCAACGTCGTATCTTTGTAGTAGACCCGATGCTTGCTACGGGTGGATCCGCTATTCTAGCGATTGATTCCTTGAAAAAACGTGGCGCTAGCCATATCAAATTTGTCTGCCTAGTATCAGCGCCAGAAGGGGTGAAAGCTCTTCAAGAAGCTCACCCAGATGTTGATATCTTTACAGCAGCCCTCGATGATCATTTGAATGAACATGGCTACATTGTTCCTGGTCTTGGAGATGCAGGTGACCGTTTATTCGGTACCAAATAAGAAGCCATTCATGATTCGTCCGAAAGGTGCTTAAGATTTGACCTTTTTTGACCATTGGTTTATAATAGCACATATACTTTGAACCTCACGAATCGTGAGAATGAATGGATACTAAAGGAGAAGAATAGATGATTCCAGTAGTTATTGAACAAACCAGTCGTGGAGAACGTTCTTACGATATTTATTCCCGTCTGTTGAAAGATCGAATTATCATGGTAACAGGACCAGTTGAGGACCAAATGGCTAACTCCATTATCGCTCAATTGCTCTTCTTGGATGCCCAAGATAATACAAAAGATATCTATATGTATATCAATACCCCAGGTGGCTCTGTCTCAGCAGGTCTTGCCATCGTAGATACTATGAACTTTATCAAGTCAGATGTCCAAACCATTGTTATGGGGATGGCAGCATCTATGGGAACTATCATTGCTTCAAGTGGTGCGAAGGGCAAACGCTTCATGTTGCCAAATGCCGAGTACATGATTCACCAACCAATGGGTGGTACTGGTGGTGGTACCCAACAAACCGATATGGCGATCGCAGCAGAACACTTGCTCAAAACACGGAATAACTTGGAAAAAATCCTTGCGGAAAATTCAGGTCAATCCATTGAAAAAGTGCATGCTGATGCGGAACGTGATAATTGGATGAGCGCACAAGAAACACTTGAATATGGCTTTATTGATGAAATCATGGCCAATAATAAATTGGGTTAAACCATCCGATGGGAAGGTCCGTCAAGAGGCTGGGACAAAAGTCCTAGCCTCTCAATTATTTTTGGATTGTCGAGCAAAACGCAGTGGTTGAGTGGGCTCTACTACGCTGATTTCATCAGCTTTTACAGCCCTACTCAACTGTGCGGAGGTGGGACGACGAAATCGAATTCTAACGAATTACCGATTTCTGTCCCACTCTCTTTTTTGCTCTCATAAAAGAGTAGTTCTTTTTCTTGAAATTTGATATACTAGTAACAGAACGAGAAAGGGATTGACCATGTTTGAGAAACAAGAAAGAACAGGCTTAATTGTTAAATTGTATTACAATCGAGACGGGAAAAAATTACAATCTGTCGGAGATGTCTTGTACCATTCTAAGAAATGCCGTTATGTCCAATTGTATGTGGACAGTGACAAGGCCGATCAAGTCATGGAAGACTTAAAGAAAGAACGTTATGTCAAAAAGGTCTTGCCTTGCCATCTCAAAGATTTAGATACAGATTTTGTGGGGAGTTTGCAACGATTGGAGACCCCATCTGTGGTCACAGAAAGTTAGAAAACGCAATCATTTGATGGATTGCGCTTTTTTTATTGACAATTGTCAGATAATTCGGTATATTCTTAATGTATTTATTTTAAGATTCATTTAAGGAGATCATTACAAATGAAGAAAAAATTTGCTCTTTCATTTTTAACCATTGCAAGTGTCGCTCTTCTTGCTGCTTGTGGTGAAGTTTCTACTTCAGGTTCAAACACAACTGGTAACGAAATCGGCAAGGAACTAAAAGTCGGTTTTAACTTTGAAAAAACTGGTGAAGTAGCAGCCTACGGTAGCGCTGAACAAAAAGGTGCTCAATTGGCCGTTGATGAAATCAACGCTAAGGGTGGAGCTGACGGTAAGAAGATCGTTGTCACAGATAAAGATAACAAATCTGAAACAGCTGAAGCAGCTACAGTCACTACAAACCTTGTCACTCAATCAAAAGTGAACGCTCTTGTAGGACCTGCAACTTCAGGTGCTACTGCAGCAGCGGTTGCCAACGCTGGTAAAGCAGGTGTTCCATTGGTCACACCATCAGCAACTCAAGATGATTTGACAAAAGGTCAAGATTACCTCTTCCGTGCAACCTTTATCGATAGCTTCCAAGGAAAAATCATCGCTAAATACACAACTGATAACTTGAAAGCGAAGAAAGTCGTTCTCTACTACGATAACTCATCTGACTATGCGAAAGGGATTGCTGAAGCCTTCAAGAAATCTTACAAAGGTGAAATCGTAGCAACAGAAACCTTCCAATCTAAGGATACAGACTTCCAAGCTGCTCTTACAAAAATCAAAGATAAAGATTTCGATGCGATTGTTCTTCCAGGTTACTACACAGAAACTGGTAAGATCGTAAACCAAGCGCGTGGTATGGGAATCAAACAACCAATCATTGGTGGGGATGGATTTAGCGATGCTAAGTTCGTTGAACAAGCAACACCTGCTGCAGCTACAGATATCTACTACGTAGCTGGATTCTCTACTGAAGGTGAAATGACTGATAAAGCCAAGAAATTCGTAGAAGCATACAAAGCGAAATACAATGAAGAACCTTCAATGTTCGCAGCTTTGGCTTATGATTCAGTTTACATGGTTGCAGAAGCATCTAAAGGTGCTAAGAACTCTGTCGAATTGAAAGATAACCTTGCGAAGTTGAAAGACTTGGAAGGTGTGACTGGTACAATGTCAATTGACAAGAACCACAACCCGGTTAAATCAGCTCTTATGATTGGCTTGAAAGATGGTAAAGTCAAATCAGTTGAGTCTGTTAAACCATAATTATCATTTGTTGTTTGTACAAGAGGCTGGGAGAATGAAAATTCCTGGCCTCGCTCTTTATTGTTAGAAAGGATGGTTCAAATGCTCCAGCAATTAGTGAACGGTCTAATCTTGGGAAGTGTCTATGCACTCTTGGCCCTTGGTTATACTATGGTGTATGGAATTATCAAATTGATCAACTTTGCCCATGGGGATATCTACATGGTAGGTGCCTTTATGGGATATTTCTTATTGAACTCGTGGAAAGTAAACTTCTTTGTAGCCTTGCTCCTAGCCATGGTTGGGACAGCTATTTTAGGGGTTGTAATTGAATACCTGGCTTATCGTCCGCTTCGTCATTCGACTCGGATTGCTGCCTTGATCACAGCCATCGGGGTTTCCTTCTTGCTCGAATATGGGATGGTCTTCTTCGTCGGTGCCAATACCCGTTCCTTCCCGCAAGTGATTAAAACGGTTCGTTACAACTTCGGTCCTATTTCAATCTCCAATATTCAGTTGATGATCTTGGGAGTGTCTGTTTTCTTGATGGTCGCTCTTCAATTTATTATTCAAAAGACAAAGATGGGGAAAGCCATGCGGGCTGTATCTGTCGATAGTGATGCCGCTCAATTGATGGGGATTAACGTAAACCGTACGATCAGCTTTACCTTTGCTTTGGGATCAGCCTTGGCTGGTGCTGGTGGTGTCTTGATTGGTTTGTATTACAACTCGATCGAGCCTTTGATGGGGATGACACCAGGGATCAAAGCCTTTGTCGCAGCCGTTCTTGGGGGAATCGGAATCATTCCAGGTGCTGCCCTAGGTGGATTTGTTATCGGTTTGTTAGAAACCTTCGCTACAGCGATCGGTCTTTCAGACTTCCGTGATGCCATTGTGTATGCCATCTTGATTGTGATCTTGCTCATCCGTCCAGCAGGTATCCTCGGTAAAAATGTGAAAGAGAAGGTGTAAGCCATGAAACAAAATTTAAAAGTGAATTTAGTCTGGCTTGGTCTTTTGGTCGCAGGTTTTGCCTTGATCCAAGTCTTGGTTGCAGCGGGTGTGCTCAACCTCTTCTATATCCAAATTTTAGAACAAATCGGAATCAATATTATCCTTGCAGTTGGCTTGAACCTCATTGTTGGTTTCTCAGGTCAATTCTCACTCGGACATGCCGGATTTATGGCGATTGGTGCCTACTCTGCAGCCATTCTCGGTTCCAAATCACCAACCTACGGGGCTTTCTTTGGCGCGATGGTTTTAGGGGCTTTGATTGCTGGTGTCGTTGCCTTGATCGTTGGGGTTCCAACCCTTCGTTTGAAGGGGGACTACCTCGCGATTGCGACACTTGGGGTTTCTGAAATCATCCGGATCTTGATCGTCAATGGTGGTACTCTAACAAATGGTGCTGCTGGGATCCTTGGTTTGCCAGCCTTTACAACTTGGCAATTGGTTTACCTCTTTGTTGTCATTACAACGATCTTTACGATTAACTTCTTACGCAGTCCAATTGGACGCTCTACCCTTTCTGTTCGTGAAGATGAAATCGCGGCAGAATCTGTTGGGATCAATACGACCAAAGTCAAAGTCATCGCCTTTGTATTTGGTGCGATCACAGCGGCGATTGCTGGATCTCTCCAAGCCGGCTTTATCGGCTCTGTTGTTCCTAAAGACTACTCTTTCACCAATACTATTAATGTCTTGATCATTGTCGTGTTTGGTGGTTTGGGATCCATGTCCGGAACAGTTGTGGCAGCCATCGTCTTGGGTATCTTGAATATGGTGCTTCAAGACTTCTCAAGTGTACGTATGATCATTTACTCATTGGCTTTGATTCTCGTGATGATCTTCCGTCCAGGTGGTCTTCTTGGAACATGGGAATTCAGCTTGAAAAAACTACTCTCAAAAAAGGAGGCTAACTAATGGCACTTCTTGAAGTAAAAAATTTAACAAAAAACTTTGGTGGTTTGACAGCCGTTGGGGATGTGACCATGGAACTTAATGAAGGGGAATTGGTTGGTTTGATCGGACCCAACGGTGCCGGGAAAACAACCCTCTTCAACCTCCTAACAGGGGTATATGAACCAAGTGAAGGGACCATTACCTTAGATGGTCAGCTGCTAAATGGAAAAGCACCCTATAAAATCGCTGCTGGTGGTCTGGGACGAACTTTCCAAAATATTCGTCTCTTTAAAGATTTGAGCGTTTTGGACAATGTCTTGATTGCCTTTGCCAATCACCACAAACCACATGTCTTTGCGAGTCTTTTCCGCTTGCCAAGCTATTACAAGAATGAAGAAGCTTTGAAAGCGAAAGCCCTTGAATTGTTAGCGATTTTTGGTCTGGAAAAAGAAGCAGATACCTTGGCCAAAAACTTAGCTTACGGACAACAACGTCACTTGGAGATCGTTCGTGCCCTTGCTACAGAGCCAAAAATCCTCTTCTTGGATGAACCTGCTGCAGGGATGAACCCTCAAGAAACAGCAGAATTAACCCAATTGATCCGTCGCATTCAAAAAGAATTTAATATTACGATTATGCTGATCGAGCACGATATGAGCTTGGTCATGGAAGTAACAGAACGGATTTATGTATTGGAATATGGTCGCTTGATTGCCCATGGTACGCCAGATGAAATCAAGACCAACAAACGCGTAATCGAAGCCTATCTAGGAGGTGAAGCCTAATGTCTATGTTAAAAGTTGAAAATCTTTCTGTACACTATGGCATGATCCAGGCTGTCCGTGATGTCAGTTTCGAGGTAAACGAAGGGGAAGTTGTTTCTCTTATCGGTGCTAACGGTGCTGGGAAAACATCTATTCTTCGTACCATTTCAGGTTTGGTGCGTCCAAGTGCTGGGAAAATCGAATTTTTGGGTCAGGAGATTCAAAAGGTTCCGGCTCAAAAGATTGTAGCAGCAGGACTTTCTCAAGTTCCAGAAGGCCGCCATGTCTTTCCAGGCTTAACCGTTATGGAAAACTTGGAGATGGGAGCTTTCTTGAAAAAAGATCGAGAAGAAAATCAAGCTAACTTGAAGAAAGTCTTCTCCCGTTTCCCACGTTTGGAAGAGCGGAAGAACCAAGATGCAGCAACCCTATCTGGTGGGGAACAACAAATGCTAGCAATGGGTCGTGCACTTATGTCGACGCCAAAACTCTTGCTTCTGGATGAACCTTCTATGGGATTGGCCCCAATCTTTATCCAAGAAATCTTTGATATCATTCAAGATATCCAAAAACAAGGAACAACTGTTCTCTTGATCGAGCAAAATGCCAACAAGGCTCTTGCCATCGCAGACCGCGGTTATGTTTTGGAAACAGGAAAAGTCGTTCTTTCTGGAACAGGAAAAGAACTCTTGGCCTCAGAAGAAGTCCGCAAGGCCTACCTTGGTGGATAAGATTGCTAAAGTTTGTTTGAAAGGAAAGGTCCTAAAGGCCTTTCTTTTTTCATCTCTCTTGTTTGATTTTTCTAAATTTTGAAAACAAGAGAAAACTGCTGAAAGCGTTTGAAATCATTCTTAAAATCAAGTATAATAAAACTAGTAAAAGCATAGGAGAACTTGTTATGGCTGTTAAAGATTTTATGACACGTAAAGTGGTTTACATTAGTCCAGATACTACAATTGCTCATGCGGCAGATTTGATGCGCGAACAAGGCTTGCACCGTTTGCCAGTCATTGAAAATGATCAATTAGTTGGCTTGGTGACAGAAGGTACGATTGCAGAAGCAAGTCCATCTAAAGCAACCAGCTTGTCTATTTTTGAGATGAACTATCTGTTGAACAAAACCAAGGTCAAAGATGTCATGCTTCGCGATGTCATTACCGTCTCAAAATTTGCTAGCTTAGAAGATGCGACCTACCTCATGTATAAGAACAAGGTGGGAATTCTTCCAGTCGTGGACAATGAGCAAGTATCCGGTGTCATCACAGACCGTGATATTTTCCGTGCCTTCCTTGAAGTATCCGGTTATGGAGAAGAAGGAGTTCGTGTACGCTTCGTGACGGAAGACAAGGTTGGCGTTCTCGAGCAAATCATTCACTTGATTGTAGAAGAAGGGTATAACATCGCAAATACAGTCAATATCCCAACCAAAGACGATCGTGTCGTTATCGAAGTTCAAATTGATGGGGTGACAGATCTAGAAGAAATCCGTACTAAATTTGAAGCCAACGGTTTGAAAGTCGATGAAATCATTCGAACTAGCGCAAAAGCTATTTAATAAAAAATCAGGCTGGATGATCATCCAGTCTGATTTTTTATTAACGGGTAATGGGTTGTTTTTCTTTATCTAAAGTAAAGCCTTCGCCGAGAATTTCATGGGCTTCTGAAATGGTGATGAAGGCGAATGGATCGATCTGATTGATGATGTCTTTCATTTGTTTCATCTCATTCCGTGAAACGACACAGTAGACGATATCCAGGTCCTTACGGCTGTAATAGCCCATCCCGCGGATAAAGGTAATCCCGCGACCCAGATCGTCGGATACTTTTTGGGCAATTTCTTCTGGTTTAGATGTGACGATAAGGAAGCCTTTTCCAGCAAAACCACCTTCTCCAATCAAGTCGATCACAAGGGTGTCAATCAGGATAAAGAAGAGGGTATACATAGCCGTACGGACATCTTGGAAGACAACGACAACAGTTATCAGAACAATGGCATCTACAATCAACATGAGTTTTCCCATACTGAGGGAAGTGTATTTGTTAAAGATGCGAGCGAGGATATCTGTTCCTCCAGTAGTTCCACCAGCATTGAAGATGATCCCTAGCCCCAAACCAAGCACAACCCCTGAGGCGATACAGGCAAGCAGAATATCTCCTTTAAAGGCTGTAAAGATAAAGTGATGGTAGTGGTGGCTGAGGGGCATGGCTTCAAAAATCGCCATCCAAGCCGAAACCGAGAAAGTCCCAAGTAAGCTCAGATAAAGAGATTTTTTGCCCAGCAGTTTCCAAGCCAGAACGAAGAGAGGGATATTGATCAGCAAGTTCATCAGGGATACGGGGACTTTTAAGAGGTAATAGGTGATCAAGGTAATCCCTGTCGCTCCTCCTTCATAGAAGTGAAAGGGAATGACCAAAAAATAGATCCCAAATGAAAAAATGCCGGCCCCCAAGATGATAGCCAGAATATCTTTAAATTTAAACATGATAGGTTGTCTCCTAAAACTTTATAAGAACATTGTAACAAAAAAGTGAAAAAATGAAAATGACTTTGAAAAATTTTCTCTCCTAAAATACAAGATTTTTACCCTTATTTTTGGTAAAATAAAAAGAAGAAAACTAGAAAGAGGATACTATGGTAAACGGTACATTAATTTCATTTGAAGGTCCAGAAGGAGCGGGGAAATCATCGGTCCTAGAAGCCGTTTTGCCTCTACTTGAAGAAAAAGGAATTCCTTTTATTACAACCCGTGAACCAGGCGGTGTAGACATTGCAGAAAAGATCCGCCAAGTCATTTTAGATCCAGACCATACTAGTATGGATGCCAAGACAGAGTTGTTGCTTTATATTGCTAGTCGCCGGCAGCATTTGGTGGAACGTGTCTTGCCGGCCCTTGCAGCTGGGAAAATCGTCTTGATGGACCGCTTTATTGATAGCTCGGTCGCTTATCAAGGGTATGGTCGCGGTCTGAGTGTGGAAGATATCGAGTGGCTCAATCAATTTGCGACAGATGGTCTTAAACCAGATCTCACCCTTTACTTTGATGTGGATGTCGAAGAAGGGCTCGCTCGAATTGCCAAAAACCAAGAGCGGGAAGTCAATCGTTTGGATTTGGAAGGATTGGAGCTTCACCAAAAAGTAAGACAGGGTTATTTGGCCTTGTATGAAAAGGAACCAGAGCGCATTGTGAAAATCGATGCTAGTCAATCCTTTGAAGCAGTCTTTGCGGATGTCTTGGCTGTTTTAGAAAATCGCTTGGGGATATTGAAATGAAGCTAGAAGAGATCCAACAGCTCCAGCCAGAATTGGTGGAGCGCTTCACCCAGATCTTAGAACACAAACAGCTCAGTCATGCTTATCTCTTTACAGGCTCTTTTGCCAGTTTTGAGATGGCCCTCTTGCTAGCTCAAAGTCAATTTTGCCAAGATTTGCAGGGAGTCTGGCCTTGTGGCAAATGCCGTTCCTGCCGCTTGATTGAAAAAGAAGAATTCTCAGACGTAAAGATCGTGCGTCCAGTCAACCAGATCATTAAGACCGACCGCATTCGTTCGCTCGTTCAAGACTTTTCTCAATCAGGATTTGAAGGCAGTCGGCAGGTCTTTATCGTCCAAGATGCGGATAAGATGCATACCAATGCGGCCAATTCTCTCTTAAAAGTCATGGAGGAGCCCCAGAGTGAGATCTATCTCTTCTTGTTGACATCCGATGAAAACTTGATCTTACCGACCATCAAGAGTCGGGCCCAGCAGGTCCATTTTCCTAAAAAGCAAGCCTACCTAACCGAACTGCTAGAAAAAGAAGGCTTGATCAAATCACAGGCAAATTTAGTAGCTCGTTTTAGTTTTAGTCTCGAAGAAGCAGAGCAGCAAAAAAGGAATGCCACTTTTTTTGAACTGGCCAAAATTTGTGATCAATTCATCGAACGTTGTCAATCCAATTTAAATCGTGCTTATTTGGAAGTGACCCGCTTAGTGAGCCTAGCAGATGATAAGGAAAAACAAAGCCAGGCCTTTCGTTTGATGGAGTTGGCTTTAGAAGAGCAGTTGTGCTTGAGTCGCTCCCAGCAGTTGCTTGAGAAATTGAGTCTTGCTCGCAGGATGTGGAAGGCCAATGTTTCTTTTCAAAATGCTCTAGAATATATGGTTTTGAGCTTAGAAAGTTAAGGAGTCAGAATGAATAAAAAAGAATTATTTGATGCTTTAGACGGCTTTTCTCAGAATTTGTTGGTCACCTTGGCTGAAGTCGAAGCCATCAAGAAAAATTTGAAACAAGTCATCGAAGAAAATACAGCTCTTCGCTTAGAAAATGATAAATTGAGAGAGCGTTTGGGGGAAGTTGAGAAGACTTCATCCGCAAAGTCCCAACACCATGGTCGTGAAAATTTGCAACGTATTTACAATGATGGTTTTCATATTTGCACTTATTCCTACGGTCAACGCCGTGAGAACGATGAAGAGTGTATGTTTTGTGACGAGTTGTTATTTAGGGAGTAAGCATGCAGATCCAACGAAGTTTTAAAGGGGAAAAGAAAACTGGGGTGCTTTACCTGGTCCCAACACCGATCGGTAACCGTGAGGATATGAGTTACCGCATGGTCCAGACCTTAAAGGATGTGGACTTGATCGCAGCTGAGGACACTAGAAATACAGGCCTCTTGCTCAAGCATTTTGAGATTGCGACGCCCCAGACTAGCTTTCATGAGCACAATGCCATGGAAAAAATTCCAGATCTGATCGCCCATTTAGAATCTGGAAAAGACTTAGCGCAAGTCTCAGATGCAGGACTCCCTAGTATCTCTGACCCCGGTCATGATTTGGTCAAGGCAGCGATTGAACGAGAGATTCCTGTCGTAGCTGTGCCTGGCCCTAGTGCCGGTATAACGGGTTTGATTGCCAGTGGCCTAGCCCCTCAACCTCATATTTTTTATGGATTTCTGCCTCGCAAAGAGGGGCAACAAAAGGCCTTTTTCCAAGAAAAAGTGGCCTACCCTGAGACTCAGATCTTTTATGAGTCGCCCCATCGGGTGAAGGCGACCTTAGAGAATATGTTGGCTGTCTATGGGGATCGTTCGGTCGTCCTGGTTCGTGAATTGACCAAGATCTACGAGGAATATACTCGTGGCAGTATTTCTGAGTTAGTCGCATTTCTTGAAGAAAATCCCCTCAAAGGGGAGTGTCTCTTGATCGTCGAAGGAGCCAAGGAAGAAGAGCTAGACCTAGAAGAGGTCGACTTGATTCAAGAGATCGACACCTTGGTCCAAGAGGGCATGAAGAAAAATCAAGCAATTAAACAGGTCGCCAAACAATATGGCCTGCAAAAGAGTGAGCTCTATGCTCGTTACCATCAAGACTAGGAAAGGTTGGAAGCAGGATGGAAATTAGAATGGCTTATCCCAACGAGATTAAGCGAATTATGGAAATTATCCAAGATGCCAAGGAAAGCCTGGCTCAAAGACAGGTCGACCAGTGGCAGGATGGCTATCCAGATGAAGAGATCATTTTTGAGGATATTCTAGAAAGTCGTGGCTATGTCGCCGTTGAAGATCAGGAAGTCGTGGCCTATGCAGCTGTCTACAAGGGCAACGAAGCGGCTTACAATGAGATTTATGATGGTAAGTGGGAGCATGACAACTATATGTATGTCACTTTTCACCGGGTCGCTGTAGCCAAAGAAGCTGCTGGCAAAGGGGTAGCGCAGACCTTCCTTCAAGGTTTAATCGAAGGGGAAAAAGGGCCAGATTTCCGTTGCGATACGCACCCGGATAATCTGGTGATGCAGCATTTACTTGAAAAATTGGGCTACCATTATTGTGGAAAGGTCCCCATTGATGGCGTCCGTCTGGCTTATCAAAAGATCAAACGAAAAGCAGAAACTAGTCTATTCCAAGTGGTCTCAGAAGAGGACCGCTGGGACCAAAGAGCAGAAGCGGCCTACAATGACTCTCTATCTTAAACAATTTTATGAAAGCCCTATGGGGCTTCTTTCGATCATTGTCAGTGAAGAAGGCCTTGTTGAGCTTGATTTTTATGATCCGAAAGAGGAGGCGACTGATCCCTATGGGGCGCTGGAGCAGGTCCATCCCTTCCATGAGAAGGTGAAGGAGTGGTTGGACCACTATTTTGCGGGGGATCCAATCGCTATCAGCTTTCCACTAGCACCGCAAGGGACAGCTTTTCAAGAGCGGGTGTGGCAGTTATTGCGAGAGATCCCATATGGTGAGACCAAGACCTATGGCCAGCTGGCCCAGGATCTTTCTTGTGGTTCAGCCCAAGCCGTGGGACAGGCTGTTGGACGCAATCCCTTAACGATCTTAGTCCCTTGCCACCGCGTGATGGGAAAAGATGGACAACTGACGGGCTATGC
The DNA here is from genome assembly GCA_963554405.1 of uncultured Streptococcus sp. Taxonomy (GTDB): domain Bacteria; phylum Bacillota; class Bacilli; order Lactobacillales; family Streptococcaceae; genus Streptococcus. The sequence goes on from CAUVRI010000009.1 coordinate 17,884, forward strand.
ATCTGGACTCGATCGCAAACGCTGGCTCTTACACCATGAAGGAATTACCTGGAAGGAGAAATAAAATCGATGTATACATTTATTGAATACCCAAAATGTTCGACTTGTCGAAAGGCTAAATCAGAATTGGACGGTCTCCAATGTGAGTTTCAAAGCCAAAACATCGTCACAGAAACACCGACTAGCCAAGAATTGCAAGACTGGATGGCAGCTTCTGGCCTACCAATCAAGTCTTTCTTCAATACTAGCGGAATGAAATACCGGGAACTCGGTTTGAAAGATAAGGTGGATCAACTGACAGTGAAAGAAGCGGCGGATCTCCTTGCTTCAGACGGTATGCTGATCAAGCGGCCTTTGCTTGTCAAAGACGGAAAAGTTGTTCAAGTGGGCTACCGAAAACCATACTCAGACTTAGGTTTGTAAAAGAAAAGGGAGTTGGATTTTCTTCAGATCTATAATAAAGGTATGCCAGAAGCTTTCCTTGGGTGAGTACGGACGTCAGCGAACTTCAAAGAAGTTCCATGACTTAGTTTTGAGCCTAAGGTCTCAAAACTCCCGAGTGCTAGAAACAATAATGTTTCTAGCACTTTTCTCACGGCGGAAAGTTTCGGTATATTCTTTATGAGATTCATAAGTTAGAACTTATTTTGATTTCTTGACAAAATCGCGTAACCTATCTTACTTATAATTTATTTATATATATTCTAAAGGGAGTTGGGCTCCCTTTTCATTTTGCAGTGAAGATGATATAATCATACGAGTGAAATCAATGAAAGAGAGTCAAGCATGAGTATTTTAGAAGTGAAAAATTTGAGTCACGGTTTTGGGGACCGGGCGATTTTTGAGGATGTGTCCTTCCGTTTGCTAAAGGGAGAGCACATTGGTCTTGTCGGGGCCAATGGTGAGGGGAAATCGACCTTCATGAGTATCGTGACAGGTAAAATGCAACCTGATGAAGGAAAGGTGGAGTGGTCTAAGTATGTGACGGCAGGTTACCTGGATCAGCATTCGGTCTTAGAAGAAGGACAAACAGTTCGCGATGTTTTACGGACCGCTTTTGATGAGTTGTTCACAGCTGAAGCTCGCATCAATGATCTCTATATGGCCATGGCGGAAGAGGGAGCCGATGTCGATGCTCTGATGGAAGAGGTTGGGGAACTTCAAGAGCGTCTAGAAAGTCGTGATTTTTATACCTTGGATGCCAAGATCGATGAAGTAGCGCGTGCTCTTGGGGTCATGGACTTTGGCATGGATACGGATGTGACCTCCTTGTCAGGTGGGCAACGGACCAAGGTCCTCTTGGCCAAACTCTTGCTAGAAAAACCAGATATCTTGCTACTAGACGAGCCAACCAACTACTTGGATGCAGAGCACATCGATTGGCTCAAGCGCTACTTGCAGAATTATGAAAATGCCTTTGTCCTCATTTCCCACGATATTCCTTTCTTGAACGATGTGATCAATATCGTCTACCATGTGGAAAATCAGCAGTTAACCCGCTATTCCGGAGATTACTACCAATTCCTTGAAGTCTATGAAATGAAGAAATCGCAATTGGAAGCGGCTTATGAGCGCCAGCAAAAAGAGATTGCTGATTTGAAAGATTTCGTAGCCCGCAATAAGGCGCGTGTGGCGACACGGAACATGGCCATGTCTCGTCAGAAGAAGCTGGACAAGATGGAACTCATTGAGTTGCAAAGTGAGAAACCAAAACCCTCCTTTGAATTTAAAAATGCCCGGACTCCTGGACGCTTTATCTTCCAAGCTAAAGATCTTCAGATTGGCTATGACCGTCCGTTGACCAAGCCTTTGAACTTAACCTTTGAGCGCAATCAAAAGGTAGCCATCATTGGAGCTAACGGAATCGGGAAAACCACTCTCTTGAAGAGCTTGCTGGGAATCATCCCACCGATTGCTGGAGAAGTAGAGCGGGGAGATTACTTAGAACTTGGTTACTTCGAGCAAGAGGTCGAAGGTGGCAATCGCCAGACACCGCTTGAAGCAGTCTGGAATGCCTTTCCGGCTCTCAACCAAGCAGAAGTTCGTGCCGCCCTTGCCCGTTGTGGTTTGACCACCAAACATATCGAGAGCCAAATCCAGGTGTTATCCGGTGGGGAGCAAGCCAAGGTACGCTTCTGTCTCTTGATGAATCGTGAAAACAATGTCTTGGTACTGGATGAACCAACCAACCACTTGGATGTGGATGCCAAAGATGAATTGAAACGGGCTCTGAAAGAGTACAAGGGATCGATTCTCATGGTTTGCCACGAGCCAGACTTCTATGAAGGCTGGATGGACCAAATCTGGGACTTTAATGAATTGACTTAAAGACAAAAAGAGAACCGCATGGTTCTCTTTTCAGATTCTTCTTAGAAACTTTCCTTAGGTGAGTACGGAGGTTAGGTGAAATTATCCAGTGGATGATTTCAGCAATCCAGGAAGTTCCATGACTAATTATTGAGCCTAAGGTCTCAATAATTCCGTGTGCCTGAAACAAATCTGTTTCAGGCACTTTTCTCACAGCGGAAAGTTTCAGTAGATGAATGTCTTAAATAATTAGAATTCATTTTTTTTACCAATGAATCTATTAGCTAATTTTATGTAAAATGTTTATCAATATCTTAAAAAGAGAACCGTTTGGTTCTCTTTTCATTATTTTTTGAAATTATAGTCTTTTAAAATCTCGATTTTTTCAATCTTGATGTCTGTTTTTGGTTTGTCCTTATCATCGGTTTCGGCAGATGCAATTTTATCGACCACATCCATGCCATCGATCACTTGGCCAAAGACAGTGTAGTTACCACCATCGAGGGTTGGATTTCCACCATTTTTATAAGCATCGATGATCTTAGCTGGGAAGCGGTCAGTTGGGAGTTTACTTGAAATATCATCCTTATTTTGGTTGATATAGAATTGACTACCATTGGTATTTGGACCAGAATTGGCCATGGCAAGGGCTCCACGAAGGTTGTAAAGGTATGGAGAATACTCATTTTCAAAACCAGTACCTGAATCTTTGGATTTGTCTTTGCCCTTCCAGATGGATTCGCCACCAGTACCATCTCCCTTAGGATCCCCAGTTTGGATCATAAAGTTGTTAATAACACGGTGGAAAAGCAAGCCATTGTAGTAGCCTTCTTTTGCATGGGTCAAGAAGTTTTCAACTGCAAGGGGCGCATATTTAGGGAAGAGCTTCACAGTGATATCGCCTTCAGTTGTTGTGATTTTAACCTCTGCTTCGTCTTCAGCCACATCAGTTGAGAGTTGTGGGAAGACGGCATTTTCATTGGTCATGGCATCGTTAAAATCTTTGCGCAGTTGTTCTAATTTCTTTTGTTCTTCTTCAATTTTCTTTTGATCTTTTTCACTAGAGCTAGAAGTTGCTGTCTGCTCTGTCTTTTCTTTGCTTGAGCTTGAAGAGTTAACGTCAGTCTTATTAGACGAACAAGCTGTCAAAGCCAAGCCGGAAAATAATAGTAGTGCGATTAATTTTTTCATATTCTTCCTTTCCAACATAATTGTCTTTCTCTATTGTACCTTAATTTTGCGATACTTTCAAATCTGGACGGGATTCTCTATTTTCTGAGGTTGTTTCAAGATTGATAACATTTGATAAATCACTAATTAAGAAGGAGTTTGCATATAGATAGATAATTCGGTATGATGGAAAGTGCTTTTAGAGTTGTGAAATAGATTTTTTATAGAGGAAGAATATCATAAATGAAACAACCACGTAAATTTTATATTTACTCGAGAAGTTCACTGTATTTTTTGATCTTTTTGGCAGTGTCGATGCTCATCGCTGTCATCCAATTACTGATTGAAGATAATTTTTTTGAAGACCTAATAGCCTTATTGGCTGCTTGTTTTCTTCTAGTGACAGTTGGCTGGATTGCTTTTTCATCGATGGGAAGAATAGAGATTAGGAACTCAGAAATAGTGGTCGATCGCAATTTCAAGCGCTATCGCCTAGACCCATTCACCATTGTGGTCCGTTTGGGAGAAAAGAATACGTCTCGAGGGATCACCAATTATCCAATTTATGTGGAAGGAAAAGTCATAGGCAATGGGACTTCTGATCGTTCAGTTACACTTAAATTCCTTGGTACCAAACGGAAAAATAAGGAATTACTGAAGTATTATCAAGAGCATCTTCAAGCCCAGGTAGAAGCAAATAAAGCTCTTGAGCAGGAAACTATGGAAGTGGATTTTGAACAGATTGTGTTAGCGTCGAAGGATCGGCAACAATTCCCTTTACGCGATTTGGTCGAATTCGGTGCAGATCAAGGGAATCTCAAAAAAACAGTATTTTATTATCCTAAAGAGAATAAGCTCTATGTCGGAAAAAGTGTTCCATTTCCCATTATCTTTACCCCGAGTGGCGTCCTTTTTTATGGCATTTATCTGTTAACGGATCGAGTATCCTTTCATGGACTCATCCCACTAGTGCTATCGTTTGGATTGATGCTTGTCATCGCTATATGGCAATTGAAACACAGAAGGCAGACGTATACAGTGAATGTCATTCCTTACGATATGCCTGAGCATTATTTTCAAGTACAGAAGTCGAATGGATTGAAAACCTATTTGCTGATTCTTGTTTTTGGACTCATCACTTTAGGATTATCCATCTTATATCTTACCTTCGGAAGTTTTTTGTTATTGTTTATAAGTTTTTTGATGTGGTATCTCTTTGTTGTGTTAACATTATCTGGCCAATTCAAGAAAACACATTATTTAAAAATTTTGGAAAAGAAATATTCCCCTTAATTTTTTAGCATTCGTCACCCGTGAGGGTGATTTCTTTTTGGTCTAAATCACTAATTAAGAAGGAAGTTGCGTAGAGATGGAAAATTCGGTATGATGGGAGATAACACTAAAAGAGGTATCATTAAATGAGTTATAGCAAATTAAGAAAAAAATATGTCATACTACTTTGGATTGGGATTATCAGTTTATTTGTAGGCCATTTCTATTTATCTAGTCTGTATCCGGATCATCAAGACTTTTATTCGAATACCTTGCTAGTAGTGCTTGGTCTTATATTCCTTCTTTATGTTTTGATGAATAGATGGTTTGGAAAAGAATGTCTTAAGATTTTAAATGTTTCCTCGGGGATAGATTTTTGGCATGAATGTGCACAATCTGGAAGTCGTGCTAGATTTAGTATAAGCAAAAAAGCTGCCCATCTTGCTAGTGTAATATATTGCTACATGATTGGAGATTTCTCATCTGCAATCGATCGAATAGAGTTTTTACAAAATCAAAACATAGCTAGGACTGATCGTTCATCCCTCTTGGGAATTTTCGTAAAATCTTCCCTACTTTCAGGAAAAGCCATCAGCAAGGAAGATATTCAGAAGAAGTTTACCTATGTTCCCTTCAAGAATGAAGCAGAAAAAGAAGAAGTTATTCAGAAGCAACTGGCCATCTATGACATCCTTGTGGACCAGCAACCCAATGATTATTTTGATCATGTGACCGGTTCACAGGCTTTTCAACGCTTAGAAAATCGTTATTTTAAAGGATTAAATACCTATTTAAAGGGAGATATGGAGCTGGCTGTTTCTTTATTTGAAGAGATAGTGCAAGAAGATGAGCGTCTGTATTTTGTCCAGATGGCCAAGCAATGGTTAGCGAGTGAAGATCACTCTTTATCTGCTCTTATGCTAGATCCAAAGCTGGAGTCTGAGAGACTTGCAACTCTGACAGCTGATCTACCTCTTCCTGAGGTAGAACTTCCTAAAAAGAAGGGGAGGAAGAAATGGAAATGGTTATTGTTGATTTTTCCGATTCTTTTTGTCGGAGCGATCATCATGAACTTGGTGGAGTCCAATCGGCCAATTAATGGGATCTATTATTTGTCGGTTGACAATATGGAGACAAAAACTGCCTCGCTTAATAAAGAATCCTGGATCAAGATTGATGGAGATCATGTGATAGTGAAGGAGAAGGGCGAGGAGAAGACTTATCCTTTTGATCGAGAAGATATCGAGTTGACCGTCGATGGAAAGCAATATGATGGAATTTTACAATGGGGTTCTCTGTCGCTTTTCGAGCAGTCTGACTCTTCACATGATATTCGTACTTACGTGAGTCGGTACAGCCCGATGTATTCCGGATACGAAAAAGGAACGGTCAGAGTTGAAAAACATTAAAAAGTGCCAAACGATGAGAGCTAGAAGGTGGATTGAGGTGAAAAAATCAATAAATGGATTCAAGAAAATTGAGAAAATCAATCTTTAAAGCCAGTTTTGAAGAGAGTCTCAATCTCGAAGACGATGGGTTTGTAAAGTTACAGCAAGAGCAACATGATAAGACAGCAAAATTTTTTAAGAATGGGCATGCTTCCCTTTGGTTTCGAATTCGAAGTTTGGTTTTATCCCTTATTTTTCCTATCGGTTTTAACTTCTTTGTGCTGATTGTATCAATGGAATTTCATGAAAGTAAGACGTTAACTCTTCCAATAGCCAGGCGTGAGTCCTTAACAGTAAATGTGTTTTTAATCTTGCTTCTCATTTGGCTTTCCTTCGTTGTGATTGGAAAGTGGTTGAAACGAGCTTACATGTTACCATATCGCTATCAGTTTCACGTTTTTACATTTATGGTTTGGTTCATATTGGAAATAGATCTAGTTGTTTTTGATATTTTATTGGCCAATCTATCAACTGTGGAAATTATTGCCATTTATGGAATCATGATGATAGCAACATACATTCTATTTACAATTGCATTAGCAGGATTAAGAAAACTTATGTATGCTGAGATCTCGGGAGATACTTTCCTTAATAAGATCGCAAAAATGATTTCTCTTTATGGGATGGCTATTTTAGGAATAGGGATCATTATCAAGCATATTTTAGGGATCTTTTCATTAGATGTTTCAACTTCCATCAAGGCATTTGGCTTTTTATTGCTGTGGATCTTTTGTAATATAGTAGTGCTTGCTGTCAGTGCTTTTATAGGCTTACCATACTTCCTCCAAGCCTACTACAAATGGAAATATCCAGAAGAATATCGGGATTGGGAAGGGAAGTCAGTAGAAGAATGGTATGGCAAACAATACCTGAAAAAACACAAGGAGTTATTAAAAAATGGATAAGAATTTTAACGAGATGTCGTTTGATGAATTGAAATGTTACCGCAGAGAAGGTCTATGGAGATCTTTGGGCTTATTACTGGTCATTATTTTAGTGATTGTGGGAATGGTCTTGATGGAAGTGAACCATGTTTCTACGTCCAATCAGAATCGTTTTCGGGTGATTGGTTTGACAACGGTCATTGCGCTCTTTGGCTACCTGATGCCTCTGATGGCAGCTAATCGCGTGATGCGAGACCATCCGGATTGGGTCAAGAAATCGGGGATTCGAGCAAAGATTCCCTTGCCGACGACTTGGCATGTCAAAAGACTTTGCGTCCTTGGAGCGAGTCTCTTGGTGATTGGAGTAGGATTTGCTTCGTCATTCAAACCACAAGTCCAACAGACAAATTTGCAAGATCAAATCGATATGATTCAAACGGATCATGACTTGGAAAGAGAGCAAAAAGTCGACCAAGTTCTAGATACCATCACACCGGATGATAAAAAATCTGAATAAGATCCATTTTCATTAGGCACCTGTCATCAGGAAGCTTTCTTGATCGACAGGTTCTTTTTATTTTGTTATGATACAGTCAATGATAGATAGGAGAGACTTATGACGACTATTTCAGATGTAATGGAAAAATTTTACGCTGATCACGAGGTGAAACCTTATATTTCACCTGAGAGAGATTTGGAAGCTTGGTTGTTGGATCCAAAGCCTGTTTCCAAACGAAATATGGAGCTCCTTCACGATGATTTGCTTGCTGGAGATATCATTCTTTTGTGGCGGATCCATTTTGGAAACTTTACGACAGAGACTTGGTTTCCCAAGTATTTTGAATACACCTATGGGATTCATGCTTCGGAACACTTGAAGGTTTTGGTGGACAAGGGCTATGCTTTTATTGAATCCGCTTTTGATTCATTGGACCATATCAATGCGACCATGAAAAAAGCCATTCTCAAAAAGAAGGGAGTCGTGGGTCTGTCCAAGATGAAAGCAGAGGATTTGAATCAAGCTTTGGCTGACCATTTTACGGAAGAAGAGTTGGAGCAACAGTTCGCGATTCGAGGCTATCAGTTAACGGACAAAGGAAAGCAAGCGCTGAAAGACTATCAAGCCACCATTGACCGCCACCCCAAGAAAAACATCTAAAACAGTGCCTACTCGGTGCTGTTTTTTACTTTATACTGCAAAATTGAGGAAATGATTTTACTAGAGAACTGGCTTGGAATTGTGATATAATAAAAGTTATGGCAAACAATAATCAATCAAAAAAAACACGGTCGACGAGACGACTGTCCAAAGCAGAATTAGAAAGAAAAAAAGCAATTCATCGCATGATTGTGACCATTCTGATTAGTCTGGTTTTAGTCTTTGCGGCTTTGAAATTGGGAGCAGTAGGGGTCTTGGCCTACAACTTAATCCGACTCTTTGTTGGGAGTTTGGCTTACTTGGCTATTTTAGCGACCTTTTTCTACCTCTATGCCTTTAAATGGCTGGATAAACACGAAGGGGTGATTTCAGGATTCCTAAGCTTCTTTGCTGGGCTTCTCTTGATGTTTCAGGCCTTCTTTGTATCCTCCCTTCATTTAGACAATAATGGGATCAAGGTCACCTTTTCAAGAATCATGGCGGACCTGATTCATCTGCGAGTGGAGAGCTTTGCCGGTGGTGGTATGATCGGTGCCCTTCTTTATGCTCCGATTTCCTTCCTGTTTTCAAATATTGGCTCTTATTTTATTGGCCTTCTCTTTATTGGATTGGGGATTCTCTTGATGAGTCCTTACTCCATCTATGATTTATTTGAAAAGGGTTCAGAAGCCTTCCACGCTTCTATGGAAAAACGCAAAGAACGTCGCGAGCAGAAATTCCTTGAAAATGAAGCGAGAGCTGCTGAGGAAGCTGCTGCAGCTGAAAGAGAGCAAGAAGAAGCAAGTGCAGTTCTTCCAACTCCCCTTTCAATGGAAGGGCATCCTGTAGACCCTGAAACGGGAGAGGTGTTGGCGGAAGAGCCGTTCACAGAGTCCTTCCCAGAAGCTGAAATTGTCGCACCAGCAACACCAGAGATCTACCTGCCAGATGAAGAATGGCCTGAAGATCCTGAAGCATACGAAGAGCTTCCAGTAGCCGAAGAATTCGAAGACGATGGGGAAGAAGTTCAAGTGGATTTCACACCTAAGGAACTCCTCCAGTACAAGCTTCCAACCATTGATCTCTTCGCACCTGATAAGCCGAAAAACCAATCCAAAGAGAAAAACATCGTTCGCCAGAACATTCGTATTTTGGAAGAAACCTTTGCAAGCTTCAATATCAAGGCGACAGTGGAGCGGGCAGAAATCGGTCCTTCTGTCACTAAGTATGAGGTCAAGCCAGCTGTCGGTGTGCGGGTCAACCGCATCTCCAATCTAGCAGATGATTTGGCCTTGGCACTAGCAGCCAAGGATGTGCGGATTGAAGCACCGATTCCAGGGAAGTCTCTGGTCGGGATTGAAGTGCCCAACTCAGAGATTGCGACTGTTTCCTTCCGTGAATTGTGGGAGCAGTCCAAAACAGACCCAGCTAAACTCCTTGAGATTCCTCTTGGGAAGGCTGTAGATGGCTCGGCACGAACCTTTGATTTGGCTCGGATGCCCCACCTCTTGGTAGCGGGTTCTACTGGATCTGGTAAGTCAGTAGCGGTCAATGGGATTATTTCGAGTATCTTGATGAAGGCCCGTCCGGACGAAGTCAAGTTTATGATGGTCGATCCTAAGATGGTGGAGCTTTCTGTCTACAATGATATTCCTCACCTTTTGATCCCAGTGGTGACCAACCCACGCAAGGCCAGTCGAGCCCTGCAGAAGGTCGTTGATGAGATGGAAAATCGCTATGAGCTCTTCTCGAAAGTGGGTGCTCGTAATATTGCTGGCTTTAATGCCAAGGTAGCTGAGTACAATGTCCAGTCTGAGATGAAGCAAGTGCCACTTCCTTTGATCGTGGTCATTGTCGACGAGTTGGCAGACTTGATGATGGTCGCAAGTAAAGAAGTGGAAGATGCCATTATCCGCCTTGGACAAAAGGCGCGTGCGGCGGGGATCCACATGATCCTTGCGACTCAACGGCCATCGGTTGACGTTATCTCAGGTTTGATCAAGGCCAATGTGCCTTCCCGTGTCGCTTTTGCGGTATCATCTGGAACCGACTCACGGACCATCTTGGATGAAAATGGCGCAGAGAAATTGCTCGGTCGTGGGGACATGCTCTTTAAACCGATCGATGAAAATCATCCAATCCGTCTACAAGGATCCTTTATCTCAGATGACGATGTGGAGCAGATTGTCAACTTTGTCAAAGAGCAGGCAGAAGCTGATTATGATGATGCCTTTGATCCAGGCGAAGTATCGGAGTCGGACTTTGACGGAGGCATGGGTGGCTTAGACGAAGGTGATCCTCTCTTTGAAGAGGCCAAAACGCTCGTCATCGAGACCCAAAAAGCCAGTGCTTCAATGATCCAGCGCCGCTTATCGGTTGGTTTTAACCGGGCGACTCGCCTCATGGAAGAGTTGGAAGCAGCGGGTGTGATTGGACCAGCTGAAGGGACCAAGCCTCGAAAAGTATTGCAACAATCATAAGGATAGGGAAAAAGGGCATATGCCCCACTCCCTTTTCTTTTTATAGAAAATAGAAAGTAGGACCAGATGAAGTTAGACACGATTCATCATATTGCCATCATTGGACGGGATCGCGACGCCATGTTGCATTTTTATGTGGACCAGTTGGGCTTTGCGATTGTCAGTGAGTATGACCGTCCCGAACGCAGAGATATCTTGATCAATCTCCGCCAAGGGGAGTTGACTTTAGAACTCTTTATCAAACCGACGGCCCCAGAACGGCCTAAGCTCCCCTTGCCCGAGCATGCGGGACTGCGTCATCTGGCCTTTAAAGTGGACGATGTAGAGACCTATCTAGCTAGATTGGATCAGCTAGGTATTGAGAATACAGGCCTTCGCTATGATGATTTTGATGGCAAGAAGATGGCATTTTTCTTCGATCCAGAAGGATTGCCCTTGGAAATACATGAGTGAGGAAAGCAATGGTTAGATTAGAAGGACTCAGTCAGGAAGAAGTAGCGAAAAAGATCCAAGAGGGCAAGCAAAATAAGGTCACGATTAAGACAGAAAAAAGTATTGGGCAGATCATTCGAGACAATGTCTTTACTTACTTTAATCTGATTTTCCTGGTCTTGGCGGTCTTGCTGGTAGCAGTGAAGTCTTGGAACAATCTCTTGTTTGTCCCGGTCGTCGTGGTCAACTCCTTGGTTGGAATTGTGCAGGAAGTCCGTTCTCGACGGATCTTGCGTCAGATGCAATTTTTACACATGAGTGAGGCGGTCGCTCTTCGCGAAGGAAAAGAAGTCACTCTACCTATCGACCAGCTGGTGGAGGGCGATCTGGTTCGCTTTCAAGCTGGAGACCAGATCTATGCGGATGGGGTCTTGCTGGAGGGCGAGCTAAAAGTCGATGAGTCGCAATTGACAGGTGAAGCTGATGAGGTCAAAAAAGGAGCGCAAGACGCGCTCATGTCAGGTAGCTTTGTGATCGCTGGTCAGGGTTTAGCGCGATTGGAAAAAGTTGGGAACGACTCCTACATCAACCAATTGAGCTTGGAAGCCAAGCAAGTCAAGTCTCATGAGGAGTCCGATATGGTCCATGCGGTCAATCGTATTGTGGGGATCATTGGTCTTCTTATCATTCCGCTAGGCTCGCTCCTTTTTCTTCGTAGCTATATCAGCCTAGGCGATAGCCTCAAGCTCAGTGTGACTTCAACAGTCGGGGCCTTGATCGGGATGATTCCAGAAGGCTTGTATCTATTGATGACCTTGGCTCTGGCTCTAGGTGCTGTCAGATTGGCTAAGGAAAAGGTTCTGCTCAATAGCATGAAGGGGATTGAGACCTTATCGCGCGTGGATGTCCTTTGTGTCGATAAGACAGGGACCATTACAGAGCCAGGTATGGAAGTAACAGAGATTCGTCCAGTTAAAGACGCTCAAGACTTGGAAGCTCTAGCTCAGTATGTAGGAGCTAGTATGGATCAAAACGATACCATGGATGCCATCCGAAAATTTCACAAGACTCCGGTCAGCCAGCCTTGGAAAGCTGTCGACGTTCAGCCCTTCACGTCTAAGAAAAAGTATGGGGCCATTACCTTTGAATCTGGGATCTATGTATTGGGGGCTCCAGAATTTGTCTTACGAGAGGGCTTCTCTGAGCTTGAACAAGAGATAGCTCCTGCTACTCAGGCAGGGAATCGGGTCTTGGCCTTTGGGAAATATAAGGGAGAACACCTGGGAGAGACTTTAGAAGCTCCTGTAGACTTGGTAGCCTGGATTATTCTCTCCAATCCTTTGAGAAAAAATGCCAAAGAAACCTTCGCCTACTTTAAACAACAAGGAGTGACCATTAAGGTTATCTCAGGGGACAACCCTGCTACAGTCTCAGCTATTGCACAAAAAGCAGGCATTAAAGGAGCAGAAGATATAATCGATGCCAGAACCTTACTGACGGAAGAAGATTTGCACCAAGCGGCGAGCCAATATACGGTCTTTGGTCGGGTGACACCAGAGCAAAAGAAAAGCCTTGTAGAAGGCTTGCAGGCAAAGGGGCATAAAGTCGCCATGACCGGAGATGGCGTCAACGATATTCTGGCCCTCAAAACAGCGGATTGTAGTATTGCGATGGAATCTGGAAATGATGCGACCAAAAAGATGGCGCAAGTGGTCTTGCTAGATTCTGACTTTGGGAAGATGCCGTCCATCGTGGCAGAAGGGCGGCGGGTGGTCAATAATATTCAACGATCAGCCAGTCTCTTTTTGATCAAGAATATCTTTTCTATTTTGTTAGCCATCTCAGTGACGCTCTTGGCCTTTACCTATCCCATCATGCCGTCGCAGATGTCTTTGATCAGTGGTTTTACAATTGGGATCCCAGGATTCTTCCTAGCGCTTGAGCCCAATAGCGAGCGCATCAAAGGGCGCTTTATCGAAACAGTCTTTAAAAATGCGCTACCTGCTGCCTTGACGGATTTTATACTGATATTCAGTCTGGTATTGTTCTCTTCAACATTTGGCATGAGGTCAGAAGAACTCTCGAGTGCAGCCATCTGCTTGATGGCCTTTGTTGGATTTACCATCATCTACCAAGAATCCCAGCCTCTCAATCACTACAAGAGACTGGTTCTTCTAGGAAATATCCTAGCCTTCCTGGTTTCAAGTAGTATCCTAGGTAGATTCTTTAACATGAGCCCCTTGAGACTTCAAACGCTGCTTATCTGCGCCATCATGGCAGCTCTAGCTCTCATCTTGATTCAAGTCTTCAAGAAGTTGGTGGGCAGGTTCTTTCATCGGAAGAAATAAAAAAAAGACAACTCTAAAGATAGAGTTGTCTTTTGGTATTAGATAAACAAACTAGCGGTTAGGATCAGATAGAGCAAGAAGGTAACCAGAAACCCAGCGCGCCAGAAGTATTTGATAAATTTCGGATAATAAAAACTCTTTTTCTTTTTTAAGAAATAAACCGTTAGTCCCAAGGCCAAAAGCGAAAGGCTCAAGGCTAATAGTGGTAAGAGGCTGTGGTAAAAAGCGCTGTCTGAGATCAGGTAGTACTCCAAGGCAAATAAAGGAAAGGCAATATCGGTGGATCGCCATCCTCTTTTTTGGAGTTTAAAGAGGTGAACAATGATGCCGCTCAGAATCAGCGTTAAAAAAATAAATAATACAGAAGCAACTTTGATTAACATAGCTTCATTCTATCATAAAACGAAAAAAAAGTTTACTATATTTTAATTTTTTCTTGCAAAAAAAGAGAAATCGTGTATAATAGAAAGGTATGCACAAAGCATACTTGTGGGAGGTAAAAATCTGTAATTACCGCCAAAACCACAAAGGAGGATTTAAGAAATGGCTAAAAAAGTCGAAAAACTTGTAAAATTGCAAATCCCTGCTGGTAAAGCTACTCCAGCTCCACCGGTTGGTCCAGCGCTTGGTCAAGCAGGTATCAACATCATGGGATTCACTAAAGAGTTTAACGCTCGTACAGCTGATCAAGCTGGTATGATCATCCCAGTTGTTATCACTGTTTACGAAGACAAATCATTCGATTTCGTTACAAAAACACCACCAGCTGCTGTTCTTTTGAAAAAAGCTGCAGGTGTTGAAAAAGGTTCAGGTACACCGAACAAAACGAAAGTTGCAACTGTAACTCGTGCACAAGTACAACAAATTGCTGAAACTAAGATGCCAGATTTGAACGCTGCAAACATTGAGTCTGCAATGCGTATGATCGAAGGTACTGCTCGTTCTATGGGATTCACTGTTACTGACTAATTGTAACAATCCTATTTGCCCGCAATACACTTGATCAAATGACGAGTGACGTGGGAGATGAAAATCGATATGACCACATTACAAGGAGAAAGATAAAATGGCTAAAAAAAGCAAACAACTTCGTGCTGCTCTTGAAAAAATCGACAGCACAAAAGCATACAGTGTAGAAGAAGCTGTAGCACTTGCAAAAGAAACTAACTTTGCAAAATTTGACGCAACTGTAGAAGTTGCTTACAACTTGAACATCGACGTTAAAAAAGCTGACCAACAAATCCGTGGCGCAATGGTATTGCCAAACGGTACTGGTAAAACTTCACGCGTTCTTGTTTTCGCACGTGGTGCAAAAGCTGAAGAAGCAAAAGCTGCTGGTGCAGACTTTGTTGGTGAAGATGACCTTGTTGCAAAAATCAACGACGGTTGGTTGGACTTCGATGTAGTTATCGCTACACCTGACATGATGGCTCTTGTTGGACGTCTTGGACGTGTCCTTGGACCTCGTAACTTGATGCCAAACCCTAAAACTGGTACAGTAACAATGGATGTTGCAAAAGCAGTTGAAGAGTCTAAAGGTGGTAAAATCACTTACCGTGCTGATAAAGCAGGTATCGTTCAAGCGATCATCGGTAAAGTTTCATTCGATGATACTAAATTGGTTGAAAACTTTAAAGCTTTCAACGACACAATCCAAAAAGCAAAACCAGCTACAGCTAAAGGTACTTACGTAACTAGCTTGACTTTGACTACAACTCAAGGTCCTGGTATCAAAGTGGACGTTAACTCACTTTAATAAAAATGAAAAGCTGCCTTCGGGTAGCTTTTTTTGTACGCCATTTTTATTTGCTACAGTTGGTAAAACTAATCGTATGGAAAAAAGAAAATTTTGATGGATATGACTATATAAAAAGCGTAATTTATGGTAAAATAATACAGATCAAAAAAGGAGAGAGAAAATGGTAGAACCTAAGTATAAACGTATCTTAATCAAGCTATCTGGTGAAGCCCTTGCTGGCGAACGTGGTGTCGGAATCGATATCAAAACTGTCCAAAATATGGCTCAAGAAATCAAGGAAGTTCACGAACTTGGAATTGAAATTGCCTTGGTTATCGGTGGTGGAAACCTTTGGCGTGGAGAACCTGCTGCTGAAGCAGGGATGGATCGTGTCCAAGCAGACTATACAGGCATGCTCGGTACTGTCATGAATGCTCTTGTGATGGCAGATTCGCTTCAACAAGTTGGCGTGGATACCCGTGTTCAAACAGCGATTGCCATGCAACAAGTTGCAGAACCTTATATCCGTGGTCGTGCCCTTCGTCACCTTGAAAAAGATCGGATCGTGATCTTTGGTGCAGGGATCGGTTCTCCATACTTCTCAACAGATACGACTGCAGCCCTTCGTGCAGCTGAGATTGAAGCAGATGCCATCCTCATGGCCAAAAATGGGGTGGATGGTGTTTACAATGCTGATCCGAAAAAAGATGCTTCAGCTGTTAAATTTGAGGAATTGACCCACCGTGATGTGATCAACAAAGGTCTTCGCATCATGGACTCAACAGCCTCTACTCTCTCCATGGACAACGACATTGACTTGGTTGTCTTTAATATGAATGAACCAGGCAATATCAAACGCGTTGTCTTTGGTGAAAATATCGGTACAACCGTATCGAATAACGTAGAAAAATAATAGAAAATAGAGGAAGATTATGGCAAACCCAATCGTAGAAAAAGCAAAAGAAAGAATGACCCAGTCTCACCAAAGTTTGGGACGTGAATTTGGTAGCATCCGTGCTGGACGTGCAAACGCAAGTCTTTTGGATCGTATTTTCGTAGAATACTACGGAGTAGAGACACCATTGAACCAATTGGCATCTATCACCATTCCAGAAGCGCGTGTCTTGTTGATCACACCATTTGATAAATCATCTTTGAAGGACATCGAGCACAGCATCAATGCATCTGACCTTGGCATCACTCCAGCAAACGATGGATCTGTTATCCGCTTGGTTATCCCAGCTTTGACAGAAGAAACTCGTCGTGACTTGGCAAAAGAAGTGAAAAAAGTGGGTGAAAATGCTAAAGTAGCGATCCGTAACATCCGCCGTGATGCTATGGATGAAGCGAAGAAACAAGAAAAAGCAAAAGAAATCACAGAAGATGAATTGAAAGGTCTTGAAAAAGAGATCCAAAAAGTTACGGATGATGCTGTCAAACATGTGGATGAAATGACAGCGCACAAAGAAAAAGAATTGATGGAAGTTTAATCCATCCCAACCATTACAGGAAAGAAAGACTCAGTTGGCACTGCTGGCTGGGTTTTATTTCCATTATTCTTGTGAAGAGGCAAGAGGAAAGAAGGAAACATGAATACGAATCTAGCAAGCTACATCATGGGAATGGTCATCGATGAAAATGATCACTTCTATTTTGTTCAAAAAGATGGCCAGACCTACGCGCTTGATAAAGCAGAAGGCCCACACCAAGTCGGAGAAAGTGTCAAGGGCTTTGCCTATACAGATATGAAGCAAAAACTCCGACTCACGACACTTGAAGTTACAGCAACTCAAGAAAGCTTTGGCTGGGGGACAGTCACAGAAGTGCGCAAAGATTTGGGAGTCTTTGTGGATACAGGGCTTCCAGATAAGCAGATTGTTGTCTCACTAGATATCCTACCGGAGATTAAAGACCTATGGCCTAAGAAAGGCGATAAACTCTTTGTCCGCTTGGAAGTCGATAAAAAAGACCGGATCTGGGGGATCTTGGCCTATCAGGAAGATTTCCAGCGTTTGGCTCGTCCAGCCTACAACAATATGCAAAACCAAAACTGGCCAGCCATTGTCTATCGTTTGAAATTGTCTGGGACTTTTGTTTACCTTCCAGAGAACAATATGCTGGGCTTTATTCATCCGAGTGAGCGCTACGCAGAACCACGCTTGGGACAAGTCCTAGATGCCCGGGTCATTGGATTCCGTGAGGTAGATCGGACCTTGAACTTGTCGCTGAAGCCACGTTCTTTTGAAATGTTGGAAAACGATGCCCAAATGATTCTGACCTATTTGGAAGCCAATGGAGGCTTTATGACCTTGAATGATAAGTCATCTCCAGAAGAGATCAAGGCAACTTTTGGGATTTCAAAAGGGCAGTTCAAAAAGGCTTTGGGTGGGCTGATGAAGGCTAAAAAAATCAAGCAAGACCAGTTTGGAACAGAGTTGATTTAAGAGGAGACGTATGCGTAAATCGTTTTATACTTGGCTGATGACGGAGCGCAATCCTAAAAGCAATGCTCCTAAGGCCATTCTAGCGGATCTTGCATTTCATGAGTCCGCTTTTCCCAAGCATACAGATGACTTTGACGAGGTCAGTCGCTATCTAGAAGAGCATGCCAGCTTTTCCTTTAATCTTGGTGATTTTGATGCGATTTGGGAAGAATACCAAGCCCACTAGAAAAGGACAGGTCGAGGATGGTTTTTTCTCGGCCTCTTTGTTATAATAATAGAAAAACACAGGTAGAGAGGTTCTTTATTTGCAAGAACATTCAGTTGAAATTACATTAACGCATCCAGACGATCTCTTTCATTTGTTTGGATCCAACGAACGCCATCTCCGTTTGATGGAACAAGAATTTGGGGTGACTATTCACGCCCGGACAGAAATCGTCCAAATCATTGGGGAAGAAGAAAGCTGCGAGCAAGTTCGTCAGGTCATTCAGGCTCTCTTGGTCCTCGTCAACCGTGGCATGACCATTGGAACGCCAGATGTGGTGACCGCCATTACCATGGTGAGAAATGGGGAATTGGATAAGTTCATCGCTCTCTATGAAGAAGAGATTATCAAGGATAGTTACGGCAAGCCTATTCGGGTTAAAACACTTGGTCAAAAGATCTATGTCGATAGTGTCAAGAACCATGATGTCACTTTTGGGATCGGACCAGCGGGGACTGGGAAAACCTTCCTAGCCGTGACCTTGGCCGTGACCGCCCTCAAGCGTGGTCAGGTCAAGCGCATTATTTTGACTCGTCCAGCCGTTGAAGCCGGAGAAAGCCTTGGTTTCCTTCCAGGAGATCTCAAAGAAAAAGTAGACCCTTATCTACGACCGGTCTATGATGCTCTTTACCAAATCCTGGGGAAGGACCAAACCACTCGGATGATGGAGCGCGAGATTATCGAGATAGCGCCTTTGGCCTATATGCGTGGGCGGACCTTGGACGATGCCTTTGTCATTCTCGATGAAGCGCAAAATACCACCATCATGCAGATGAAGATGTTTTTGACTCGTCTTGGTTTTAATTCCAAGATGATTGTCAATGGGGATACCAGCCAGATCGACCTTCCGCGAAATGTGAAATCTGGATTGATTGATGCTCAGGAGAAATTGAAGAATATTTCTCAAATTGACTTTGTGCATTTCTCTGCCAAGGATGTCGTTCGACATCCAGTAGTAGCAGAGATTATCCGGGCCTACGAGCCCATCCCAAATCCAGTGCTCAAAGAAAAATCGGATGTGGAAGAAGCAGAATAAAAGAGAGTGGGACAGAAATCGGTAATTCGTTAGAATTCGATTTCGTCGTC
>CAUVRI010000010.1:0-34056 GCA_963554405.1 uncultured Streptococcus sp.
GGCTGTAAAAGTTGATGAAATCAGCGTAGTAGAGCCCACTCAACCACTGCGTCTTGCTCGACAATCAAAAAATAATTGAGAGGCTAGGACTTTTGTCCCAGCCTCTTTTTTTGTCATCTATTTTTATTGCATTTGCAATAAAAATGTGTTATGCTATTGTCAATAGGAAAGGAGGAGTGAGATGAGTATTTTGCGTGAGATTGGCATCATTGCGCGAGCACTGGATTCTATAGCAAATATTGAATTTCGAGATTTAGATCTGGCGCGTGGTCAATACCTCTTTCTGGTGCGAATTGCCGAGCAACCTGGAATGATTCAGGAAGAACTCTCTGAGCTCTTAAAAGTCGATCGCTCAACTGTTGCCCGATCCGTAAAAAAACTAGAAGAACGAGGCTTGATTCAGCAGCGCCCAAGGGGTGAAAACCTTAAAACCAAGGAATGGGAATTAACTGAAAAAGGTAAGCAGATTTACCCCTTCATTTTAGGGGAACATCTTTACTCTGAAAAAACTGCCTTAAAAGGATTTTCCAAAGAAGAAGTCGCACAGTTAGAGGAGTATCTCATCCGAGTTCGAGAGAATATCACCTTGGATTGGGAGCTAGTCAAAAAAGGTCAAAAAAGAAATTATAGTGAGGTAAAGCAATGAAAGTGACAGTCGATCAAGCATTTTGGGATTTATTTCCAACAGCTAGCATTACAGTAATGTCCTTGTATGGTATTGATAATACAGTAGATGAAGCCAAGGATCCTTATTTCAAAGAATTGTTGGACAAGGGTGCCAAGCGAGCATGGGAATTTATCGATGAAGAAAACTATACCCAGAGTGAGTTCGTTCAAGAGTGGCGCCAAGCTTTTAGCAAGTTTAAAACAAAAAAAGGAGCCCGATCTTCCATCGAAGCACTCTTAAAACGGGTTCACCAGGGACGTGAATTCTATCCGATTAATCCTTTGGTGGATCTTTACAATAGCGTGTCGATGGCTTATGCCCTTCCTTGTGGGGGAGAAGATATGGATAAATTGGTGGGTGGCCTCTCTCTAGGTCAAGCGAAAGGAGGCGAACCTTTCTTTCCATTAGGAGCTGACGAAGATGCGCCAGCTTTGGAAGGGGAGATCATCTACTACGACCAAGAAGGAGCTGTTTGCCGTTGCTTGAATTGGCGTGAGGCACAAAGAACTATGTTAACAGAAGATACCAAGGACGCTATTTTAGTTATTGAAGCCGTCAATGAGGAGCAGGTCAAACGGTCACAAACAGCTATGCAGGAATTGAAAGATCTAGCCAAGAATTATTTTGGAGTCGAAGGCACCATCTATCAATTAAGTGCAGAGCATGCAAGTATAGATGTTTAAAAGAATAAGGCTGAAACAATCGTTTCAAGCCTTGTTTTTATTTTTAAAGACAAAGAGTTTACTAAATACGTAATTGAGGACTACAATGGCCACTTGTGCAAAGAGGGTTTCGATTAGATTGATCTGACTTTTGTTATTGTGGACGAATTGACCGATAATTCCTGGGAACTGCTTGACAAAAATCTCAGTCAAGGCCATGTCCAGTATAAAGGTTCCAGAGCGCGCAATCGCAAATCGGATCAAGCGCTGAAACCAGCCCTTTCTTTCTTGTTTAAAGACAATGGTATCGTTGGTCGCAAAGGCAAAGAGGATCCCAGCAATGTTTCCAATCGCTGTCGCTAATCGTTCATCACGAGACACATGATAGATGAAGAGGCGGGTTCCTACGGAAACAATGGTTGTGGCAACTCCAAAAAAGAGATAGGATAAAATCTCATTATCAAAAAATTTTTTAATTAGTGTTTTCATAAATTCAGTCTACCATAAAACCTCAAAATATGCTATACTTGAAAGGTTGAAGAAATCAAACCTTCAACCCTTGGTGCTTAAGATCCTTTCGCCAAGCATATTACACGCGGGAAAACCGCTAAAGGAGAATAAATGAAACAGTTAACTGCTCGTGATATGGCACAAATTGCCATTGTTGCTGCGATTTATATCGTATTGACCATTACCCCACCTCTCAACGCTATGGCCTACTATGGCTATCAATTCCGTGTTTCGGAAATGATGAATTTCTTAGCTTTTTACAATAAGAAGTACTTGATTGCGGTGACGCTTGGTTGTATGATTGCTAACTTATTTAGTTTTGGATGGATCGATGTCTTTGTCGGTGGAGGTTCAACCTTTGTCTTCTTAGGACTTGGACTCATTCTATTTGGTCGATTTAAAAACAAGTTCTTGTTTGACGGTCTTATTCGCTTGGACCATTTCTTGTTTGCGATTTTCTTTTCCATCTCCATGTTTACGATTGCCTTGGAACTATACTACCTTCAAGGCCAACCATTCTTCTATAACTGGTTGACTATGGGATTGGGTGAATTCGCATCCTTGATTTTTGGAGCGATTGTGATCAATCAACTTTCTAAACGGATCGATTTTACAAAATAAGAAAAGGGAGCTTTGGCTCCTTTTTTTAATGCTAAGAATGCAGTAAATTCAAGGCTAAATTAAGATTTTATGATAAAATAAGAACATGAAAACCAGAATGAAAGAATTAGTGGAATTACTCAATCGATATGCTTACGAGTATTACACAAAAGACGCTCCATCTGTTTCGGATAGTGAATATGATCAATTATATCGGGAGTTGGTGGAACTAGAAACCGCTCATCCTGATGAGATCTTACCAGAGAGTCCAACTCACCGTGTAGGTGGGGTGGTTTTAAAAGGCTTTACCAAATACCAGCACCAGTATCCCCTTTATAGTTTGCAGGATGCTTTTTCGCGTGAAGAATTAGAAGCCTTTGATCAGCGTGTCCGTAAGGAATTTCCTTCTATCAGCTATGTATGTGAGCTGAAAATCGATGGCTTGTCCATTTCCCTCACCTATGAAAATGGAGT
This sequence comes from uncultured Streptococcus sp., assembly GCA_963554405.1. Taxonomy (GTDB): domain Bacteria; phylum Bacillota; class Bacilli; order Lactobacillales; family Streptococcaceae; genus Streptococcus. Next base: position 2,914 of record CAUVRI010000010.1, read on the forward strand.
CCTCGTAACGGGGGCGACACGTGGGGATGGTTCTGTCGGTGAGGATATTACAGAGAACCTCAAGCGGGTCAAGGACATTCCTTTAGTGTTACCAGAGCCAGTGAACATTACAGTTCGAGGCGAGTGCTATATGCCACGGGCTTCCTTTGATCGGGTCAATCAGATCCGTCAAGAAAACGGCGAGCCGGAGTTTGCTAATCCACGAAATGCTGCTGCAGGAACGCTTCGCCAATTGGATACGAAAATCGTGGCCAAGCGAAATCTCGCAACCTTCTTGTATCAAGAAGTGAGTCCAACTGATCAAAGCAGTCAGGAAGGTGTGCTTGAGAAATTAGCCCGCTTAGGCTTTGTCGTGAACCAAGAGCGAGTGCTGGCTGAGGATATGGAGCAAATTTGGGACTTCATCCAAAAAGTAGCTCAGCTTCGAGAGGATCTTCCCTACGATATCGATGGGATCGTCATCAAGGTCAATGACCTAGCTGTTCAAGAAGAACTAGGCTTTACCGTAAAAGCTCCTAAATGGGCTGTCGCCTATAAGTTTCCAGCTGAAGAAAAAGAAGCGAAAATCTTATCGGTGGATTGGACGGTTGGACGGACCGGAGTTGTGACCCCAACTGCCAATCTAACTCCAGTCCAGCTAGCCGGAACCACTGTTAGTCGGGCAACCTTGCACAATGTGGACTATATTGCTGAAAAAGACATTCATCAGGATGATATCGTCATTGTCTACAAGGCGGGTGATATCATTCCAGCGGTCTTGCGTGTTGTCAAAGATAAGCGAGTCTCTGATCAAGCATTAGCCATTCCAACTCATTGTCCGAGCTGCCAGAGTGAGTTGCTTCATTTTGAGGATGAGGTGGCCCTTCGCTGTATCAATCCGCTCTGTCCAGCACAGATTAAGGAAGGATTGAACCACTTTGCCAGTCGGGATGCTATGAATATCACAGGCTTGGGTCCAGCTGTTGTAGAGAAACTCTTTGCAGCTCAGTTAGTAGAGGATGTGGCAGGGATCTATCGCCTAAGCGTAGAGGATCTATTGACCTTAGAAGGCTTTAAAGAAAAATCTGCTGAAAAACTCCATGAAGCCATTCAAGCTTCAAAAGAGAATTCAGCTGAGAAGTTACTCTTTGGTTTGGGGATCCGCCATGTCGGTAGCAAGGTTAGTCAAATCTTGCTCCAAGAATTCCATGACCTCGATCAATTGGCAACAGCTGATCCAGAACGGATTGCCAGCATTGATAGTCTCGGTATGGTCGTGGCTGAAAGCCTTAAGAGTTATTTCGCGCAAGAAGGATCCAAGCGCCTCTTGCAAGAGCTCAAAGAAGCTGGTGTCAATATGGCTTATCTTGGTGAAAAAGTCGCTGCTGATGCGGCCCTATCAGGAATGACAGTCGTTTTGACTGGGAAGCTAGAGCGACTCACACGTTCAGAAGCAAAGGCAAAATTAGAAAGTCTGGGCGCTAAGGTAACTGGATCGGTTTCCAAAAAAACAGATTTGGTCGTTGCAGGTAGTGACGCTGGTAGCAAGTTAACCAAAGCACAAGAATTAGGAATCCAGGTAGAAGATGAGGCCTGGCTTGAAAGTTTATAGAGGATCTTTATGGTAGAACGAATCAAAAAAGCCCGTTTAATTTATAATCCGACCTCTGGGCAAGAAATTATCAAGAAAAATATTGCGGAAGTCTTGGACGTACTCGAAGACGTGGGCTATGAAACCAGCGCTTATCAAACGACTCCAGAACCATTTTCTGCCCAAAATGAGGCAGAAAGAGCCGCTAAAGCAGGCTTTGATTTAATCATTGCCGCTGGTGGAGATGGTACGATTAACGAAGTGGTCAATGGGGTTGCAGGTCTGGAAAATCGTCCGCAGATGGCCTTTATCCCGACCGGTACCACCAATGACTATGCGCGTGCCTTGAAGATCCCGATGGGAGATCCTGTGGCGGCTGCTCGCATTATCGAAAAAAATCAAACCATTCAGATGGATATTGGTCGTGCCTATGGTAGCAAGTATTTCATCAATATTGCTGCAGCAGGAACCATGACAGAATTGACCTTCAGTGTTCCAAGTAGTGTTAAATCTCGCTTGGGTTACTTTGCCTATGTGGCAGAAGCTGCTAAAATGTTGCCACGAAACAAGGCTCGCAAGGTGCGGATTGAGCACGACAATGGTGTCTTTGAAGGGCCAGCGTCTATGATTTTTGTGGCCTTGACCAACTCCATTGCTGGTTTTGAAAGTGTCGCGCCAGATGCTAAGCTTGATGATGGGAACTTTACCTTGATTATCGTAAAAACTGCTAAGCTCTTTAACATGTTGTCCCTGATGATTCAGGCCATTAATGGAGGCAAGCATGTGCACGATGAAAATGTAGAATATCTCAAAACCAAGAAGTTGACGATCGAAATGTTAGGAAAAAATGCTCAACCATTCCGCATCAATCTAGATGGGGAATACGGGGGAGATACGCCGGTTGAATTGGAAGTCTTCCATAATCATTTGGAGTTCTTTGCAAATATTGATGAAATCAACAACGATGCTTTGGTTCACCCATCTGAAGAGTAAAAACAAATAGTTGAGCCATGTACGTGTTTTACGAGGAATGGTTCCTTCGGTATTAAATTGGAAATAGGAAAATGTTATGCGACAATACCATGTAAAGCTTCATTTTCATAAGCAAAAAGGAAATTATTTTGCCTATGATATGTGGCAGTGGCAGGATCAAATAGAAGGAAAATCAGTCTCTTTCTCCAAGTTGGATTATTTTGGAGTAGAGGGAAATCTGGTATACGAGAGTGAGGATGCCTTGAACCGGGGCCATGTCCTGGTTAAAGAAGGGGATTGGCTCACTAAGACCCGGGACTTTGAAATCGAACTTTTACCAGAAGGGCATGTTCGAGAAGTGTGGATTCTTGATGGAGACGATACAGTCTATTATTCTTTGCAAGCTGCTTTGACGAGTCATGCATACAGCCATCGTCAGCCTCATGCCTACGATATGGCGATGCGTCCTAGAGAGTTTGATGCTAAATGGGCGTATCAAGGCTGGCTTGGTTATCGCGAAGAAGAAGGGGAGTATTGCTTTAAGCTGTGGGCCCCTACTGCTAAGAAAGTTGAATTGTTGCTCTATCAATCAACAGAGTTGGATGCGCCTATTTGGAAGACTATTCCGATGATGCGAGGCAAACAAGAGTCTAGCTACCACCCAGAAAACACCCAAGGTGTTTGGATTCTAGATTTTCTAGGAAATTTAAGTGGCATGGCTTATCAATATCGTGTGCATTTTGAACACCATACTCAAGTGACGCGCGATCCTTATAGCATTGCAACGACAGCCGATGGGATGCGCTCTGCCATTCTTTCAAGAGCAGATCGTCAGTTTGATTGGGGTCCTAAAAAAGGCGCCGATGCGACTCCTTGGCGCTTGGACAATCCTTGTCAAGCAGTGATTTATGAGATGCATCTTCGAGATTTGACCAAGTCACCGACTTCAGGTGTGGACGAGTCTTTACGTGGAACCTATCTGGGGGCTTGCCAAGAAGGAACCGTCAATAGCCATGGTGATGCAACTGCCTTTGATTATATCCGTCAGTTAGGAGTTAATGTCGTGCAACTGCAGCCCATCTCTGATCGCTTTAAACAGTACGACGAAGAAGGCCAGGTGACCTACAATTGGGGCTACGACGTTCAGAATTATTCTGCACCAGAAACTAGCTTTTCGACGGATCCATCCAATCCGAAACAAACCATGAAAGAGCTCAAAACCATGATCCGGGCTTATCATGAGGCAGGAATTTCTGTGGTCATGGACGTGGTCTACAATCATATCTATTCGACCGAACATGGTCCTTTCCAAAATACAGTACCAGATTATTATTACCGGATGGAGCCAGATGGTCGCTTCCAAAATGGGACAGGTGTTGGGAATGAAACGGCTAGTGAGCATGAAATGTACCGCAAGTACATGATTGATTCCCTCACGCATTGGGTCAAAGAGTACCAGATCGATGGCTTCCGCTTTGATTTGATGGGGATTCACGATGTAAGGACGATGAATGCTATTCGGGAGGCAATGGACGCTCTGGATCCTCGGATTCTTCTTTACGGAGAAGGTTGGGACATGGGAACAGGTCTCGCACCAGAGGACAAGGCTAAGAAAGACAATGCAGCGCAATTGCCAAGAATTGGATTCTTCAATGATACGGAGCGCGATGCCATTAAAGGGGCTGAGGTTTATGGTTCCATCAAACGAGGCTTCGTCAGCCGAAAATCGACGGAGAATATCGTTGCGCGTGCTGTTCTAGGTAGTGCAGAGCTTGGCAATTATTTAAGTCCCAATCAGGTCTTGAATTATGTGGAAGCTCACGATAATTATAATCTCTATGACTTGCTTCAGACCCTTCATCCGAATGAAGAAGTAGCAGGATTGGTCAAGCGCTCAGAGTTGGCTACAGCCATGAATCTGCTCTTTCAGGGTATGACCTTCATGCAATTGGGTCAAGAGTTTATGCGGACCAAATTGGTAGCGACAGGTTCTGATGGAGAAATCACACCTTTGGATCGTGAGCGGGCCATGAATTCCTACAATGCTCCAGATTTTGTGAATCAGGTCAATTGGGATTTGGTCAGTCAGAATAAAGAATCGATCGCCTACATCCGAAGCTTGATCGCCTTGAAGACAAGTCTTCCTGTCTTAGGGCTTGAAAGCTATGATAACATCTACCAACAAGTCTTTATCCAATCTGCAACCGATACCAGTGGTCTTGTCATCTATGAACTAACAGGAGACAAGAAGTACTTGGTGATATTTAATGCCAGCGGGCTTCCATATTACCTCCAAAATTCAGATAAATTGAAATTAATGGTTGGGAATAGTCGCCATAAACGTCCCTTCTATGTGGAGAATTTAACAGCTTCTATTTTTGAAGTCTTAGATAAAAGTAAGGTATGATACTTCTTTAAGAAATCGCAAAACCCCTGAGTTTTTACTCAGGGGTTGCTTTTATTTTGAGGAACTGCTACTCGTCTCAGTTGAGGAAGAACTATCATCTTCTGGGTGCAATTCTTTATAAGTTGGTGCCTTGAAGAGATCGACAGTGGACTGGTTGCCACGTTGGTTATAAAGGCTGGTTGATTTGTCACCTTTTTCTTTTTCGATCTTCTTCAATGCCTTGAAGGAATTGGTGTAGGAATAATCTTCTGGATTGACTTTTCCAAGATCATTGCCCTTGAAGAAGCGGAGGAGGTCACCGGTCTGGATGCTATCACTAATCTTCAATTGAAGGTTAGCAGCTTCCCTAATCTTGTCCAGTTCTTCCTTGGTTTTTTCGTCTGGGTTCGTGATTTCCTCACCTGTTTTGGTGTAATAGGTCCGGCCACTATAGCTCGTATACTCAGGAGTCACAAAGTAGTTAGCGGAGCGGAAGGCGACGATTTGATCATGTTCTGGTGAGAGCATATCTTGACCAACTTGGAGGAATTTGTTGGATTCAATGCCTAGCAAATGTTCCAAGGTTGGAAGCATATCGATTTCGCCTCCATAGGTATCAATGATGCCACCCTTATCCATACCTGGAATAACTACCATATAAGGTACGCGTTGCAACATGGCATTGTCATAGCTTGACCACGTTTCAGAATTCTTACCAAGTAGAGGAGCAAGAGCTGGGTTGCGGGAGTTTGAAATTCCGTAGTGGTCCCCATAGAGAATGATGATGGAATTTTTGTAAAGACCAGATTCTTTCAGGTAATCAAAGAATGCTTTGATCGAAGAATCTAGGTAGTTAGCGGTCGCAAAATAGCCATTGATGGTTTCGTCCTGTGTCTTAGCTAGAGGGAAACCAAGATCATCTCCTGACAAGCTGGTTGTATAAGGATAGTGGTTGGAAACCGTAATGAACTTGGTATAGAAAGGCTGTTGCAATCTTTCTAGGTATTTGATGGAATCCTTGAGCATGTATTTGTCATTAAGACCATACTGGAAGGAATTGCTGCTGTTTTGTTTGGTGAAGTAGCTGGCATCAAAGAAGTAATTGTAGCCCCATTGTTTATAGGCGGTATTTCGGTTCCAGAAACTTCCAGCATTTCCGTGGAAAACAGCGCTCGAGTTGTAACCATTTTTTGAAAGAATAAATGGTGCAGCCTGTTGGGTATTGGTTCCACCATAGTTCACCATAAAGGAACCTTGGTTGAGTCCGAAGAGGCCTGTTTCAATCATGGTCTCAGCATCGGACGTTTTCCCTGCCTTGACTTGGTTAAAGACGTTTGAAAAGGCAAAGGTTTCTTTCGAGTGGTAAAGTGAGTTTAAGAAAGGTGTCACTTCATATTCTTTATCGTCTACTTTCAACTTGTAATCGATCAAGAATTGTTGGAAACTTTCCAAGTGAATGTAGATGACGTTACGGCCTTTGACCATTCCAAAGTACTCAGGATTAGGCTTGGCATAATGCTGTTGGATATATTCTTCCACCGGTTTTAAATCTGCTTCGGAGGCTTTGGAACGTTCTTTGTTGGCAGCATAGGTCTGGTTAGCACTGTAACCTAGAAAGGCTGGTAAGCCTAGGGCACGAACGACATAGTAGTTTGAGAACCCACGAGTCAAGAGCTCAGGTCGGTCAATTTCTGCGAGGAAAAGGTTGGCCGAAAAGAGCATAGCTGATAAAGAGGTAACCGCAAAACTAGCTCGTTTATTGAAGGGACGATTGTCCATTCGAATCCATTTCTTAAAGAAGAAGAAAGCTAGAATAGGGAAATCTAGAATGTAGATCACATCCCAAGGGCGGAACAATTCTAAAGCAGCAGCTCCGAGACCGGCAGAAACCTTGCTGGAAGCCAACATGGTATTGACCGTTACGAAGTCTGTAAATTCTCGATAATAGATGGAGTTGGAAATCAACCAAATAAATAAGAGAAGGTAGATCCCAAAGGCCAAACTATAAAAGAGCTTGGTTCGTTTGATATAGAGTGCTAGACCGATGAAGAGCAGACTGATCGGCAATGGGTTGATCACTGCTAGAAAAATCTGATAGGGTCCTTGAATGTCTAAGTTAAAATCAACTGAATAGGCCCACATGGTTTTGAACCAGTAGAGCAACAGAAGGGTCAAGACAAATCCTAGTCTGGTACTCATGAAATTGAGTATCGAATTCGTAATTTTTTTCACAAAATGTTACTTCCTTGTCTTATTTCCTAAAAATTTTCATATACAAGTATACCACATTTTTATGGAGAAAGAAAAAAATGACTGTAAAGGAGAGGAAAGAAATAGGAAAGATCCGGCATTTTATATCATTTGAAGCTAAATGATGAGAACTAGGATAAAATGGTAAAAAAGTTCCAGTAAATAAACCCTCTCTTTGTGAAAACTGCAGACTTTTGCTATAATAGAGGGTATGAAAAAACTCACAGTCAGTCGGCAAGTAGCTCGAAAATTAAAACAAGGACAATCCCTTCTTGAAAAGCAAGATTTTGAGTCACTTCCTGCTTTGGATCAAGAGGTTCAATTGCTTTCAGGAGATGGACAATCCCTCGGAGTCGGATACTTATCTGAACAAAATAAAGGGATTGGATGGTTTGTTTCGCAAGAGTTGGTCGCTTTTGATCAAGACTTTTTTAAAAAGCTTTTCGTCAAAGCTAAGCAATACCGTCGTTCTTATTATGCGGATGCAACGACGACAGCCTTTCGTCTCTTTAACCAAGAGGGAGATGGTTTTGGTGGTTTCACGGTTGACTTATATGGTGAGTTTGTTGTCTTTTCTTGGTACAATCCCTTCGTATTTCAGATCAAGGAAACCATTCTAGAGGCTTTTCAAGAAGCTTTTCCAGAAGTCCGAGGCGGCTATGAAAAGATTCGCTTTAAAGGCTTGGACTATGAATCGGCTCATGTCTATGGAGAAGAAGCTCCGCAAGAATTTTTGATTCTTGAGAATGGGGTCTCTTACCAAGTCTTTCTCAATGATGGCTTGATGACGGGGATCTTTTTGGACCAGCATGAAGTCCGAGGAAGTTTAGTTGAGGGGCTTGCTGCTGGTAAGTCCTTGCTCAATATGTTCTCTTATACAGCTGCTTTTTCTGTTGCAGCTGCCATGGGTGGAGCAGTTGAGACAACATCGGTCGATCTGGCTAAGAGAAGTAGAGAATTATCAGAAGCGCATTTTGTGGCAAATGGCTTGGCGCTGGATGCTCATCGTTTTGTCGTGATGGATGTCTTTGACTATTACAAATATGCCAAACGCCATGAGCTAAGCTATGATGTGATCGTACTCGATCCGCCTAGCTTTGCGCGGAATAAAAAACGGACCTTTTCAGTCGCTAAAGATTACCATCGGTTGGTGAGCGAGGCCCTCGAGATTTTAAATCCAGGTGGGACCTTGATTCTCAGTACCAATGCGGCAAATGTGACAAAAGAAAAATTTAAAAAACAAATCGAAAAGGGATTTCAAGGGCGTAAACATCGTTATGTAGCAGAATACGGCCTTCCGGGAGATTTTCGATGGAACAAGAAAGAAGAAAGTAGTAATTACTTAAAAGTATTTACGATTAGGGTGGATGTATGAAGTTAGTTGTGTCGATTATGCCTCGCTCCTTAGAAGAGGCGCAACAACTAGATGGTTCGCGTTACGATGACGCGGATGTCATTGAGTGGCGTGCGGACTTTTTAGAAAGAAACGAGATCTTAACCGTTGCTCCAGCAGTATTTGAAAAATTTGCTGGACGCGAAATTTTATTCACCTTACGGACTCGAGCTGAAGGTGGAGAGATGGAGCTGACCAACGAGGAATATGTTGGGATCCTGAAAGATATTCAATCCATCTATCATCCGGATTATATCGATTTCGAGTTTTATAGCCATCGTGACGTCTTTGAAGAGATGTTGGAATTTTCAAATCTTGTGCTCAGCTACCATAATTTCCAAGAGACACCGGAAAATATGATGGAGATCTTATCGGAATTAACTAGCTTTTCTCCAAAATTGGTCAAGGTATCGGTTATGGCTCACAATGAACAAGATGTCCTTGACTTGATGAATTATACGCGTGGTTTCAAGACGCTGAATCCTGAGCAAGAATATGTAACGATTTCTATGGGTAAGGTCGGGAAGATTTCGCGCTTGACAGCTGATTTGACCGGCTCTTCTTGGTCTTATGCTAGAGTCGGAGAAGGAAGTGCGCCTGGTCAAATCCCTCTTGAAAATATGAGAAGAATTCGGGAGTTATTAAATGAAGATTGACGGAGATACTCGGATGGCAGCGGTCATTGCCCATCCGATTCGTCATAGTATCTCTCCTTTCATCCATAATCTAGCCTATGAATTAACAGCGACCAATGCTGCTTACCTGGCTTGGGATATTGCTGAAGAAGATTTAGAAAGCACTGTCAGCCAAATTCGTAAGTTAGATATGATTGGGGCCAATATTTCCATGCCTTTTAAACAAAAGGTCTTTCCTTACTTAGATGAAGTGGATGAGATGGCTCTAAAGATTGGCTCTGTCAATACCATCGTTCACCGTGATGGCAAGCTTAAGGGCTATAATACGGATGGGATTGGTTTCTTTCGTAGTTTACCTCCAGCTTTCTCCATTAAGGGAAAAACAATGGTTCTCTTAGGGGCAGGTGGTGCAGCTTTAGCGATTATTGCACAGGCCATTCATCTAGGTGTAAAACGAATCCTTGTCTTTGTGAGAGAGGAGAGATTGGTTCATTATCGTTCAATCGTTCAGTTGATTGAAGATGGCTTTGATTTTTTGATAGAATTGTATTCGATTGAGAAAAATGAAGACGTTCAAAGCTCCTTTAATCAAGCCGATCTCATCTTAAATGCCACTGGTGTTGGGATGGATGGTCAGTCTCTTCCGATAGCGAGTCACTTGACGTTTCCCCCACATGCCTTAATCGTAGAGATGGCCTACTATCCAGCAGTGACCCCCTTTCTGCAATTAGCGGTGAATCAAGGAAATCAAAGGGTAAATGGGCTAGGAATGCTCTTTTATCAAGCTGAAGCAGCCTTTGAATTGATGACTGGGAAAGTATTTCCTACAGAGTCTGTATGGGAAGTATTGACAACAGAATATCACCAATTTGTATGTGACTAAGAGAGGGTTTTACCTTTTCCTATTGAAAAAAGCTTTATGAGATTAGAACAAGAACTGTTTTTTAAAAAACAGTCTTGCTCTAGTCTCTTTTTCATTTTGTTTGAGACATGTGCCTTATTTCATGATAAGATAGAATGAAAGAATAACACGAAGGAGATTCCTATGAACGTATCGGTACCTATTCCAGGACATTCCTATGAGATTGTGATTGAAAGAGGTGGTCTCAACCAGGTTGGAGACTGGTTGCGCGCACTTTGGGGCGATAAAAAAGTCGCTATCATTTCAGATAACCGCGTGGCTAAGCTATATGCCTCTATCGTAGAGAATAGCCTTAAGAAAGCAGGTTTTCAAGTGGTGCGCTTTGAGTTTCTTGAAGGCGAAGCCAGTAAGAATTTGACCACTGTTTCAAAAGTTTATGACTTTCTAGCTACCCAGGGCATGACGCGCAGTGATGGAATCGTTGCTCTTGGGGGTGGCGTAGTTGGTGATTTGGCTGGCTTTGCGGCCTCGACTTATATGCGGGGAATTTCCTTTGTTCAAATTCCGACTAGTTTGACCGCACAGGTGGACTCTTCTATTGGTGGAAAGACTGGAGTCAACACAGCACTTGCCAAAAACATGGTAGGGACCTTTGCTCAACCAGACGGTGTGTTTATTGATCCTGAAGTGTTGAGCACTTTGGGGCAACGTGAATTGATCGAGGGGATGGGCGAAGTCATCAAGTACGGCCTCATCCAAGATACTGAACTCTGGGAAGAATTGGAAGCCATGGATGGTTCTGTCCAGAGTATTTTAGAGCATGCAGAGAGCATCATTTCTCATTCTTGTCTGGTCAAGCGAGACCATGTTGTGGCAGATGAGCTGGACAATGGTATTCGACTGTATCTCAATTTTGGTCATACCATCGGGCATGCCATTGAAGCGACAGCTGGTTATGGACAGGTTATGCATGGAGAAGCTGTCAGTATGGGTATGGTGCAGCTGTCCCGAGTTGCAGAAGAAAAGGGCCTGATGCCAAAAGGAATCACTCAAAAAATCGAAGAAATGTGCCGGAAATTTGGCCTTCCGGTGACCTATGAGAACTGGGATAAAGAAGCCCTTTATCAAGCCTTGACCCATGACAAAAAAGCGCGTGGGACTAGCTTGAAATTAGTCATTGTTACAGAGTTGGGGCAAGCAGCGATTCATCAAATTCCTCTTCAAGAAATGAAGGACTTTTTAGAAAGAAAGGAATAAGGTTGTATGAGATATTTAACAGCAGGAGAGTCCCATGGGCCTCGATTAACAGCCATCATCGAGGGGGTTCCGGCAGGCCTTCCTTTATCTGAAGAGGATATTAATAAAGAGCTCAAACGTCGACAAGGTGGCTATGGTCGTGGTGCTCGGATGAAAATTGAGAGTGACCGGGTCGAGATCACATCAGGGGTCCGTCATGGCTTGACCATGGGAGGTCCGATTACTCTGAACGTGACCAATCTGGATCACCAAAAATGGCTGGAGATCATGAATGTAGCACCGGTCGAAGAGAAAAAGAAAAATCTGCGTAAGATCACCAAGCCACGTCCTGGTCATGCCGATCTAGTCGGAGGGATCAAATACCGTTTCGATGATCTCCGTAATTCCTTAGAGCGTTCTTCTGCTCGTGAGACAACCATGCGTGTAGCTGTTGGTGCAGTTGCTAAACGGATTTTAGAAGAGATCGGTATTGAAGTGGTCAGCCACATTGTGAATTTTGGGGGAATCGAGATTGTAATTCCCGAGAATCTAACCGTTTCAGAAATCAAAGAAAAGGCAGGTCAGTCGGAAGTTTCGATCGTGGTGCCAGAACAAGAAGAAGCCGTTAAGGCCTACATTGACCAAGTGAAAAAAGAGGGCGATACCATCGGGGGAATTGTGGAAACCTTGGTTGGCGGTGTGCCTGTTGGACTAGGATCCTACGTGCAATGGGACAAGAAATTGGATGCCAAAATCGCTCAAGGAGTGGTCTCTATCAATGCCTTTAAGGGAGTTGAGTTCGGTCTTGGTTTTGAAGCAGGCCGCCTAAAAGGAAGTCAAGTCATGGATGAAATCGTCTGGTCTGAAGAAGCTGGCTATACCCGTCGTACTAATAATCTTGGTGGTTTTGAAGGGGGCATGACTAACGGAGAGCCGATTCTGGTTCGTGGCGTCATGAAGCCTATTCCAACGCTTTACAAACCCTTGATGAGTGTGGATATCGAAACCCATGAGCCTTATAAGGCAACAGTTGAGCGTAGCGATCCAACAGCTCTACCAGCTGCAGGTGTCGTGATGGAAGCAGTGGTCGCAACGGTTCTTGCTACAGAAGTGCTTGAAAAATTCTCATCCGATACCTTGGAAGAATTGAAAGAGGCCGTTGCTAAGCACCGGGACTTTACTAAGAATTTTTAAGAGAAAGAGTTTTCCTTTGGAGAAGAAAGTTGTATATATTGCAGGGTTGGGCTTGATTGGTGCTTCCCTCGCGCTAGGGATTAAGAGAGCTCACCCAAATGTGACCATTCTTGGTTACAATCGTAGTGAAGCCTCTCGAACTATCGCCCTTGAAAGAGGAATGGTGGATAAGGTGACGGATGATTTCACAACCTTTGCCCCTTTAGCAGATATCATTATTTTGGCGCTTCCGATTAAGCAAACCAAGTCTTACTTAGAAACCTTAGCTGGCCTGAATTTGAAGGACCAGGTACTAGTGACAGATGCAGGTTCTACCAAGGCAGAAATTGTGGCACAAGCTGAAAAGGTGTTTAAAGATAAGACCGTGCGCTTTGTGGGAGGGCATCCCATGGCTGGTAGTCATAAGACAGGTGCAGCAGCAGCGGATGCCACCTTATTTGAGAACGCTTATTATATTTTTACCCCTTCCAGCTTGACCACAGGAAGTGCCATGGAAGAGTTGAAAGAGCTTTTGAGTGGATTGGGATCCCGCTTCATTGAAATCGATGTCGAGGAACACGATCGGGTAACCTCCCAGATCAGTCATTTTCCTCATATTTTAGCATCGACTCTGGTCGAGCAGGCCGCAGCTTATGGAGAAGAGCATGAAATGACCCGACGTTTTGCGGCTGGTGGCTTTCGGGATATGACACGGATTGCAGAAAGTGAGCCAGGTATGTGGACCTCTATTCTCTTGTCCAATCCTCAAGCTATATTAGAGCGGATTGCCGATTTCAAAGAACGTTTGGATCAGGTGGCCGAGACCATTCAAGCAGATAACGAAGAGGCCATTTGGTCCTTTTTCCAAGAAGGGCGCAAGCACCGAAAGGAAATGCAGATCCACCAGCGTCCTGGACGTGATAGTGCCTATGATCTTTATATCGATGTCCCAGATAAAGAAGGCGTCATTCTTGAGATCCTGAAAATTCTACAAGGGATTTCCTTGGTTAATATTCACATCAATGAAGAGAATCGTGAAGATATCCACGGGATTTTGCAGCTGACCTTTAAAAATGCAGAGGATCAAGAGCAGGCCCAAACCTTGATCAGCCAAGCGACCTCTTATACTGTCCTTGCACGTTAGGTCTAAAGTAGGATTTGCGTCAAAGTACCTGCTTCATTTTAGGAATTTATAGGAAAAAGCAGTATAATAGAAGTATCATATCAGTAAAGGAGCCCATAAAATGGCAAATATTTATGATGTCGCAAATGAACTCTCTCGAACCCTTCGAGACCTTCCTGAATACAAGGCTGTTGTAGAAAGCAAGCAAGCGATCGAGGCAAATCCAGAAGCGAAAACCTTGTTTGACGAATACGTTGCTTTTCAAAATCAACTGCAAGGCTTGATGCAATCCGGTCAACTTCCAACAGAAGCTGTGCAACAAGAAATGAAGGACTATATGGAAAAAATCCAAGCAAGTCCGATTGTGAATGAATTTTTCACCAAACAACAACAATTGTCTATTTATCTTGCAGATCTGGAAAAGATCATCTTTGAGCCGATTCAAGATTTATATAAATAAGAATGCTACCAGAGTTGTAATTTCGACTCTGGTATTTTCGTTCGCCAGTATAAGAAAAGAAGCTCAAAAAAAGCTTGGAAACATTCGTTATTTGTTCCAAATTTTTGACCAAAAATTGAATTCATACCTTAATTATGATAGAATATGAGGAAAAGCATCTGGAGAAGGCAATGAAATTAAGAACCAATAGCAAGGGTCTCAGGGGCATCATTCGTGTGCCTGGTGATAAATCCATCAGTCACCGATCCATTATTTTTGGAAGTCTCGCAACAGGTGAAACCAAGGTCTATGATATCTTGCGAGGCGAAGATGTGCTCTCTACAATCCAGGTGTTTCGAGATTTAGGAGTCACCATCCAGGATGATGGGGATGTGATTCGGATTCAAGGGGTAGGCTTTCAGGGCCTACAAGTTCCGACAGCTCCCCTTGATATGGGTAATTCAGGGACTTCTATTCGTTTGATATCAGGTGTCCTAGCGGGCCAGGATTTTTCAGTGACCATGGTCGGAGACGATAGCCTTTCCAAACGGCCTATGGATCGTGTAGCGATTCCACTGCGTCAAATGGGAGTAGAAATTGCTGGCCAGGGAGAGCGCGATTGCCCGCCTTTGCATGAAAAAGGAACCCATCAGCTACAACCGATTCATTACCGTTTGCCAGTCGCATCGGCTCAAGTCAAGTCGGCTCTCATCTTTGCTGCTATACAGGCTGAGGGTAAATCGACGATTATCGAGAAGGAAAAGACCCGTGACCATACAGAGGATATGATTCGCCAATTTGGTGGGGAGATCCAGATAGACGGAAAAACTATTCACATCCAGGGTGGACAAGAGTTCCAAGGTCAAACAGTCATCGTTCCTGGAGATATTTCCAGTGCGGCATTTTGGTTAGTGGCTGGACTCATCCTTCCAGATAGTGTGATCAAGATTGAAAATGTTGGCATCAACCAAACGCGGACAGGGATTCTTGATGTGATCCAGGAAATGGGGGGAGATCTCACTGTTGAGGATCGTGATGAAAAAGCTGTCTCGGCAAGTCTTACTGTCAAGACTTCGTCCTTAAAAGGGATTCGGATTGATGGGGAGTTGATTCCACGCTTAATTGATGAATTGCCGATTATTGCCTTACTTGCGACACAAGCAAATGGTCAAACTGTGATTGCAGATGCTGAAGAGCTTCGTGTGAAAGAAACGGACCGTATCCAGGTCGTAGCAGATAGCCTCAATGCTATGGGAGCCAATGTTGTGCCAACGGAAGACGGTATGATCATCACTGGTCCAACTCCCTTACATGGAGCTGACCTAGAGACTTTTGGAGATCACCGGATTGGGATGATGGCTGCCATTGCTGCCTTATTGGTGAGAGATGGAAATGTGGTGCTGGATCGAGCAGAGGCCATCAACACCAGTTACCCTAGCTTTTTTGAAGATTTGGAGACCTTACTGCATGGCTAAAATTTTACTTGGTTTTATGGGAACAGGTAAAACGACTGTTGGTCGCATTCTTGATCCAAAATTCCATGATATGGATGAATTAATTGTTAAAGAGATCGGCATGTCGATCAATGACTATTTCGCAGTGAAAGGAGAAGCTGCCTTTCGTCGCCGCGAGGCTGAAATGCTGGAACGTTTATTGGAAAACGAAGCAGCCATTATTTCCCCTGGTGGCGGGATTGTCGTCAATCCTCATAACCGTGCCCTCTTGGAAAAAAATCCATACAACATTTATTTGCGCGTGGATTTTGAAACCTTGTACAGTCGCATTCAAAATGACAAAGCTATGCAACGTCCCCTCTTTTTAAACAATACCAAAGAAGAATTCAAGAAGATTTTTGATGGCCGTTTGCCTTTTTATAAAGCGATTGCTACCCATATTGTGGATGTTAAGGACAAAACACCTGAAGAAATTGCGGAGATTATTCGATGCTTGTAGGCTATCTAGGTCCCAAGGGATCTTTTACCCACGATGTGGTGACTCATAGTTTTCCAACTTCTGAACGCATCGCTTATCGAACGATCACAGATGTTATTAAGGCCTATGAAAATCAAGAAATTGATTTTGCAGTCGTCCCAGTTGAAAACTCGATCGAAGGCAGTGTCCACGAGACCATCGATTACCTCTTTCACCAAGGGACCATACAGGCAGTTGCAGAAGTGGTCTATCCCATCAAGCAACAGCTCTTGGTGGCTAGAAAAGATCGGCCTATTCGAACGGTCTATTCGCATCCACAGGCCTTGGCCCAAGGGAAGGCTTTCCTAAGGGCCCATTATCCAGATGTGGCCATGGAAATGACGGCTTCAACAGCCTATGCAGCCCGCTATGTAGCAGAACATCCAGAATTGGAGATTGCAGCGATTGCCCCTCTGGCAGCAGCCAGTGAGTACGGTTTGGAAGTCCAGGCCAAAGATATCCAAGAAATTGAGGACAACTACACACGTTTTTGGGTTTTAGGGGCAACAGAGCCCTTGATTTCAGAAACTTTAAGTCCGGTCCTTCAAAAAGTTAGCTTGGCTTTAACCTTGCCAAGTAACCTGGCTGGAGCCCTCTATAAGGGGTTGTCCACCTTTGCTTGGCGGGGAATCAATTTAACCAAGATTGAAAGTCGCCCTCTAAAAACAGCTTTAGGAGAATACTTTTTCATTATTGACCTCCTAAATGAAGCGCCTGATCTTGTGCACTTTGCCTATCAAGAATTAGACAGTCTGGGTATTCAGACAAAAGTCTTGGGTCAGTATCAAGTCTATACCTTAAAAGAAAACGGAAGGAAGAAAAGATGAGTAACGAATCCAACTTTCTATCTCACCATGAGCGAAAGCGATTAGAGTACTTATACTCAAATTTTCATTATTTGAATGAACGAGAACAACTAGAATACAATTATTTGCTCAAAAAAAGCCAAGGAGTTTATGAGGAAACAGAACCCCTTCAACAGCCTGAAGTAGCTGCTACTGAAGAAGTGCAAGGAGAGATTGCTGAACCGATTGGTGACCTTCCTGTTTACCAATCACGTAGCAGAAAAACAAAGAAAAAAGCAGTCGCTGCGACGAGCGATCTACCTAAGAAACCACGGAAAAAGATCCGCGTCAAGCGGATCCTCAAGTGGATAGCTCTCTTTTTCTTGCTCATTATCGGTGGCATGGTCTTTATGTTTGTGAAAGGCCTCAACAGTAAACCAGCTGGGAAAGATGCCAAGCCTGCTGTCGTCGAGAAATTTAACGGCAAGAAGTCGCGAGATGGGGTCAATATCCTGATCTTGGGGACAGATGGTCGGATCGGTGAGAAATCAGATGAGACTCGGACAGACTCCATCATGGTGGTCAACGTCAATAACAAAGAAGGCAAGATCAAGATGGTCAGCTTCATGCGGGATACACTGGTCCATATCGATGGAGTGAGCCAGCAAAATATTCCTGAATACGATGGCTACTATGACCAGAAGCTCAATACTGCCTTTACCATTGGGGAGCAAAATAACAACCAAGGGGCTGAATTGGTGCGTCAGATGCTCAAAGATAACTTTGATATTGACATCCAATATTACGCCATGGTCGATTTCAAGACCTTTGCGACAGCGATCGATACCCTCTTCCCAAATGGGGTCGAGATGAATGCGCAGTTTTCAACGGTTGATGGCGAAAAGGTCAGTGAAGTGGAAGTGCCAGACGATTTGAATATGAAAGACGGCGTCGTTCCGCAGCAAACCATCAAGGTTGGAAAGCAACGGATGGATGGCCGGACTCTTCTCAATTACTCGCGTTTCCGTAAGGATGATGAAGGGGACTTTGGTCGGACCCGTCGCCAACAAGAGGTCATGTCTGCTATCATGCATCAGATCAAGGATCCAACCAAACTCTTTACGGGATCAGAAGCCCTCGGGAAAGTCTTTGCTATGACGTCTACCAATGTACCTTTCTCCTTCCTATTGACCAATGGACTTGGCCTAGTCGGTAGTGCTGGAAAAGGAATTGAACGAGTGACCATCCCAGAAAACGGGGATTGGGTCGATGCCTACGATATGTATGGTGGCCAAGGCTTGCTGGTCGATTTCGATGCTTATAAAAAGAAATTGTACCAAATGGGACTGAGATGATATAATAAGGGGATAGGAGTTTTGGACTCCACCCCTTTTAATTTGTAGAAAGATAGAACACCATGTTAAAGAAAAATGAAATTGTAACCGTTGAGATTGTCGATTTGACCCACGAAGGAGCAGGAGTAGCCAAGGTAGACGGCCTGGTCTTTTTTGTGGAGAATGCCCTGCCTGGAGAAGTCATCCGCATGCGCGTGCTTAAAGTCAACAAAAAGATCGGCTACGGAAAAGTAGAGGAGTACTTGGAAAAATCCCCTCATCGGAATGAAGAGCTGGATCTTGCCTATTTACGAAGCGGAATCGCTGACTTAGGTCACCTAGCTTATCCGGAGCAACTGAAATTCAAGGCCAAACAGGTAAAGGATAGTCTTTACAAGATGGCAGGGATCACTGATATCGAGGTGCCCTTGACCTTGGGGATGGACCATCCTGTCCACTACCGCAACAAGGCCCAAGTTCCTGTTCGTCGTGTCAATGGTCAGGTCGAGACAGGCTTCTTTCGGAAGAACTCTCATGATTTGATGCCGATTGAAGATTTTTATATCCAAGATCCAGTGATTGACCAAGTTATTGTGGCTTTACGTGATTTGCTTCGTCGCTATGACTTAAAACCCTATGATGAGAAGGAACAGTCCGGCTTGATTCGTAACCTTGTCGTTCGTCGAGGACATCATTCTGGAGAAATCATGGTCATTTTGGTCACCACTCGTCCTAAAATTTTTCGAGTTGAACAGTTGATTGAACAAGTCATCAAGCAGTTCCCAGAAATCGTATCAGTTATGCAAAATATCAATGACCAGAATACTAATGCCATTTTTGGAAAAGAATGGCGAGTTCTCTATGGTCAAGATTACATTACGGACCAAATGTTGGGGAATAGCTTTCAAATCTCTGGACCAGCCTTTTACCAGGTCAATACAGAAATGGCAGAGAAGCTCTACCAGACAGCCATTGACTTTGCGGAGTTAAGTGAAGAGGATGTGGTCATTGATGCCTACTCAGGAATCGGGACTATTGGTTTATCTGTCGCTAAGCATGTTAAGGATGTTTATGGTGTCGAAGTCATCCCAGAAGCGGTAGAGAATAGCCAGAAGAATGCTAGTATAAATGGCATCACCAATGCCCACTATGTCTGTGATACAGCAGAAAATGCTATGAAGAATTGGCTCAAGGAAGGCATCCAACCAACCGTGATCTTGGTTGACCCACCACGAAAGGGCTTGACCGAAAGCTTCATCAAAGCAAGTGCCCAAACAGGTGCCAGCCGCATCGCCTATATCTCCTGTAACGTCGCTACCATGGCGCGTGATATCAAACTCTACCAAGAGTTGGGCTATGAATTGAAGAAAGTCCAGCCGGTGGATCTTTTTCCGCAGACGCATCATGTTGAGGCGGTATCACTACTTGTACGAGCTACGAAGTAGCATAGTAGAAGTAGATGCTCCGCCCATGGGATAGCTGTCGTAGAGTAAGGAGTTTACGACGAAACGATACGGTAACAGCGAACCGCTGAGTGTGTGAGCTTGTTGGTAAAACGCAGTTAATCCTCAAAAGGTTCACTGAACCTTTTGAGTCCCGCAAACACACCATGTTGAGTGCGTATCACTACTTGTAGGAGCTGAGGCTTCAGCGAATTCTGCCCATGGGACAAGGTGAGACCGAAGGTCGAGAAGGTGCCCTGGGGTATAGGACTCGTAGAATGAGGGGGAAACCGACGAAATGATACGGTAAGTCCGAACCGCTGAGTGTGTGACTCTACTCTTCCGATCTGAGACAGCGAAAAGTAGAAGGGGATGGTATTGGTATCAATCAATGAGTAACAAAGTAACAGCATGATTCGTAACATTTGCTTGTAATTTGCGGAGGAACATCAGTATGGATGGAATAACAAAAGATTCTATAAAAACGGCTAAACTAATGAAACAATTATGGCCCCAATTGACCGATAAAGAAGCTATTGATGAAGTAAAAAAATATACGAATGGCAAAAATACTGCAATCTTTACTGAAGTTGAAGGTGACACAATTGTAGGTCTAGCACTATGTTCACTCAGATTTGATTATGTTGAAGGTTGTAAATATAGTCCTGTTGGATTCTTAGAAGGGATTATTGTCGACGAGGAATATCGTTTAAAGGATATTGCTAAAAATCTCTGTACAAAATGTGAGGAATGGGCGAAAAATAAAGGATGTAAGGAATTTGCAAGTGATTGTACTTTAACGAATACGGATTCTATAAGATTTCATCTCAATATTGGATTCCAGGAGGCAAATAGAATTATTCACTTTAAGAAGAAATTATAATTTCAGAACGTGGTCAAAATTTATATATCTTTAGGAAGTGTAAAAGAATGGACGGACTACGAATTACTTTTCATTAGTTAAGAATATAGTAATGTTGTAAAGTTAATCGAGGAGTTATTGATGGATTTTAGTGGTAAGATAGCCATAAATAAAGGGTGGTCAGATGATAAAAAATATTGTGTGACAGATCAAAAACAGCAAAAATATTTCTTGCGTGTTTCTGATAAGGAGAAGTTAGATTCTAAAAAATTTGAATTTGATATGATGGAGAAAGTAGCTTCTCTTGGAGTTCCGATGTGTAAACCAATTAGCATTGAACTCTGCGATGACAAAGTACATTCTTTTCACGAATGGATAGACGGGAAAGATGCAAGAGAAACCATTTTAACTGTTTCAAAAGAACAACAATACATTTACGGAGTAGAAGCAGGAAGAATCCTTCAAAAAATTCATTCACTCCCTGTCACAGAAGTTCGTGAAGATTGGGAGGTCTTTTATAATCGAAAAATTGATGACAAAATCAAAAAATACAAAGAATGTCCCGTTCAATACGAAAATGGTCAGATTTTTATTGATTATTTAAATGCAAATCGAGAATTGTTAAAAGATAGACCTCAGGTTTTCCAACATGGAGATTATCATATCGGGAATTTCATGATTGGTGAAGATCGTAAAATCTATGTCATTGACTTTGATCGATTTGATCTTGGAGATCCTTGGGAGGAATTCAATCGTATTGTATGGTCTGCTCAAGTTTCTCCCTCTTTTGCGTCTGGTATGATAGATGGATATTTTGATGGTAAGGTTCCAGATTTATTTTGGAAGCTTCTCGCTATCTATATTCTAAATAACATAGTTGGTGCTCTGTCATGGGCTGTACCTTACGGAGCTGAAGAAATATCAGTAATGAAACATCAAGCTAAGGAAATTTTAGAATGGTATGATGATATGAAGCAAATCATTCCTAGTTGGTATTTGATTGAGAAAAAGGCTTAATAATAAAAGAGTTTAAATATCAATTTGAAAAAATGTCAAGATTATTTGCTCATATTATAACGAATTCAATTCTTTATTAATACCTATCGAGAATTATCTTGAAACTTGGAATGTTGTTTTGGGGTCAAGTTACATGAAAGAATATATTTTAAATTTAGAAAAAGAATTCTCTTTAATAGAAAATGGATTTAAAGAAGAAGAGAAAAGAGCTCTTGCTGATTATCTATCAAACGATAATGTGTATACCAAAGAATTAGCATTTTTAGCTTTTAAATCCAATGTATATCAAGTTAGAATGTACAGTGTATTTCTCTTTGGCCATTTGTCATCGTATGAAGAAATTTTGATCTTTATGAGGGATGAGGTTTCAAAGGATGACAATTGGAGAGTTCAAGAAGTATTAGCAAAAGCATTTGATGAATTTTGTAAGCAAACAGGTTATGAAAAATCTCTTCCGGTTATTGACGACTGGCTACAAAATAATAATCCAAATGTCAGAAGAGCTGTTACAGAAGGTTTGAGAATATGGACGAGTAGACCATATTTCAAGGATAATCCAGATGAAGCTATTAAACGAATCGCAACATTAAAAGAAGATTCTAGTGAATATGTTAGAAAATCAGTTGGTAATGCTTTGAGGGATATTAGCAAAAAATTTCCAGAGTTGATCAAAGAAGAACTTGATAGTTGGGACGTTAAGAGTAAAGAGATTCAAAAAGTTTACAAGTTAGCAAGTAAATTTATTAAGTGACAATTATCAGCTATAAAGTTTGAAAAATGCTAACTATAAAATAGTTTCATTCTAAAGTTTAATTTTAAACAACAACTTAATCATTTTCGTTCTATAATATAGAAGTTTACTAGCACCACACGTAGAGTGTGTGAGTTTGTTAGTGAAACGTAGCTAATCCTCAAAAGGTTCATTGAACCTTTTGAGTCCGCCCATGCGAGAAGGTGCCCTGGGGTATAGCTGTCGTAGAGTAAGGAGTGTACGACGAAACGGTAGGTAAAAGCGTAAAAAACTTGTAATAAAAGGGATTGTAAAAAGCCTTGAGGTCAAGGCTTTTCTCGTGTACATAGGAAATATTAGAGCAAGAGTATAAGTTTAGTATCTTGGTTTGATAGATGGAATTGTTAGGATTCAATTTCCATTTACCCTTTTATTTTTCTATGTTATAATATTTTAGAGTAGACGTAATCAGCTTTTAACTCTTCTCTTAGAGTGATGAATTCGTTCAATAATCTAATAACAAAGCTAAACTAGTCACTTTTTGTTCTATAATATAGATGCTTTCTAGCACCACGTTGAATCTGTAGTTCTGCTGGTAAAGCATAGAAATCTTTGAATGAAATATTTTTAAAGTGTTTGTATCCCAGCAAAGAGATAAAAAACGCCTATCTAAGTTGGTAAATAACTTTAGGAGGTTTATACGTTATGCTTAGATCTTATGTAACCAAGAAGCACTTATTCTTCTATTTTGTGGCGATTATGATTACTTGGCTGGAGGCTATCATTACACCAGCTTTGATTCAGTATATTGTCTCTAGTTTTACCAATCACCAGTTGCATTTGCTATGGCAGGTCTTGTTTTGGGGGATTGTTGGAAATTTGATTCTCTTGCTGGGTTTGGCGGGGAAACGTTATTACTATGCACGAGTGCTGACAGACTTCAAGTCGGGTATTAAGAAGGCTATCTTTCAGACTTTTCTATATAGCCGTCGGATAGCGGATGAAGAAGTTTTGTCAGACTTGGAAAATGATGTAAAACAGCTAGAAGATAATTTTATTGAGCCGACTGTTATTATCATTTCTTCTTTGGGATTTACAACCGTCTCTATCTGTTATGCTCTTTGGACTAATTTTTATCTTGGCTTGCTCTTTATCATTTTTTATTCGATACCTGTTCTTTGTAGTGGAATTGGCTCTAAACGTTTGGATAAAATTACGAAGGAGAAGTCCTTAGCTAATCAAGCCTATGTCTCTCAAGCAACCAATATGATCGCAGGTGCTCGTTCCATACGGTATTATCGGGGACAAAGCTTGTTTTACAAACTGTTTTCTAAAGATTTGCACAAGGCTCTAAAGGAAGAAATCGCCTATGAAAAGCAACGGACCATAAATAGTCTCTTTATCAATGGAATTGATGCTTTTTGCTCTGTTGCGCCCATTGTCATTGGTGGTTTCATGACCTATTATAACTACCTATCTGCAGCCAGCTTTGTAGGAATTTACCTCGTATCGTATAATATTGGCTATCAATTTCAGGAGTTATCTTATTTTATCAATACTAGAAAATCAGCCAAGTCTCTCTGTGATAAATATCAAAAATTGTTGGGAGTAGACTTGGATATGCCTTCTGTTCTCGAAGGTTCCGTCTTTCCTATCCAGTTAGAGAAAGTCAGTGTAGAGCGTGATGGTCAAAAAATCCTAGCCCCTTGTGATCTTACTATTGAGGAAGGTGAAAAGATTGCCATTATCGGAGAAAGTGGTTCTGGAAAAACAACCTTACTGAACCTAATCTATGGTGAAATTGAGCCTAGTCATGGTCAGATTCGTTACCATGGGCAAGAGCTAACCTCGGATGAACTCTATCAAGCAGGAGCCTACATTCTCCAGTCTAGTCATATCTTTGATGGTTTAAGCCTTGAGGAAAATATTGCTTTGGGACAAGAACTTGATACTGTAAGGATGGATGAAATCCTTCGGCAAACTGGTTTGAAAACTCTTCAAAACAAAAATCTTAGCAACCAGACTCTGTCAGGCGGTGAGAAGCAGCGCTTGGAAATTGCCCGTGCTCTCTATCACAATCGCCAATTTATCCTAGCTGATGAGGTCAAAGCCAATCTGGACTTTAAAAATCAAGAGAAAATCAGTCAACTTCTCTTCTCCCTCCCTCAAACACTTGTAGAAGTGATTCATCACTATAGTGAAGAGGACTTGAAGCGCTATGATAAGGTGATAAAACTGGAGAAATAGGTGGAGGTATAGATTTCAGAAAGGAGTGGCAGGTTCATTCTTTTTTGTGAGATAGATAATAAAAACTCTGTCTAAATATATCAGTACAATAACGTTAAACGAGGGATGTATCTAGTGAAAGTCTTACAGTAAGGAGTTTAAATATGAAATTCCATGAATTTGGTGATAAGAATTTGCCTCCTATCTTGCTGATACATGGCGGTGGCAGTTCTTGGTGGAATTATCTTCGCCAAGCACGGATCTTATCAGAAGAATACCGTGTTATTTTACCTACTTTGAATGGTCACGGTGAAGAGTACCAACTCGATTATGTTTCTACGGAAGATTCTGCTTTGGAGATCCTAGACTATATCAAAGAACACTGTGGCGGGAAGTTGTTTGCGATTGGTGGTGTTTCACTTGGTGGTCAAATTGCTATGGAGCTTTTGTCCTTAGACAGCGAAATTGCCGAGAAGGCCATCATAGACGGAAGCCTCTGTATTCCTCAACCAGGGTTAGCTAAACTCAGCATCTTTCTAGTATCACTATTTGGTAAACTGATGTTCAGTAAATTCTCTTGTAAACTTCAATTAAGCATGATGAACAAACTCTATCCTAAACTGGCCTATCCAGAGGAGATAAAAGCATATTATTTGGAGGATCTGCCAAGGACGCCTATCAAAACATTAGTGACTATTTACAAAACCTATATGGGGCGTTACAAGCTCAAGGATACGATTTCTGCTAGCAAGGCGCAGGTTCTGTATATCTACGGTGAAAAAGAATTAAACTGTGTGAAAGCATCAGCGAAATTATTTCAGCAGCTCCATCCCAATACGATCCTGTATGAAGCTAAAGGCTATAACCACGGCTATTTATCAGCTTATCTACCTCAAGAGTGGGTTGATTTGGTTGAGCCATTTTTAAAGAGCGATTCATTGGAAATGTTTAATGAATCTGATATGTAATAGGGAGGAATCTGATGCTAGGAGCAATAGTAGGAGACATTGTAGGTTCTGTTTACGAATGGAGTAATATTAAAACGAAAGACTTTCCATTATTTCGTGAGGATTGTTTTTTCACGGACGATACTGTGATGACATGTGCGGTTGCTGAAGCCATTATGAACGGTGGTCAGAAGGATGACTTTATTGATACCATGAAGAAATATGGCAGAATGTATCCCGATGCTGGGTACGGGCCTAGGTTTAATACATGGATTCAAAGCAATGATTGCTCCCCTTATAATAGCTTTGGCAATGGCTCAGCCATGCGTGTTTCTCCTTGTGCTTGGGTCATGGATTGTAGTTTCTGTGCCAGAACAGGAGCTTGGCCGTCCAGAAGAGCTCTTGCACGACTTTCTGCAGAAGTGACTCATAACCATCCAGAGGGTGTCAAAGGAGCTATGGCGACATCTGATGCTATCTTTTTGTGTCGTTATTACTTTGGAGGCTACTGTGGCGACCACGAGCAACCAATCAATGATGATCCGGCAGAATGTAAGAGACGCATCAAGGAATACATAGAGAAAGAGTACGGATATAACCTTTCTCCATCACTCGATGACATTCGTCCTAATTATCATTTCAACGAAACCTGTCAGGATACGGTACCTCAAGCCATCATTGCTTTTTTTGAAAGTACAGATTTTGAAGATGCTATTCGAAATGCCATCTCTCTTGGTGGGGATAGTGATACTCTTGCTGCTATCACCGGAAGTATAGCAGAGGCCGCATATGGTATTCCTGATTGGATTAAGGATAAAGCCTATACCTATCTAGATGAGCCTTTAAAAGATGTGCTTAGCCGATGGGAGCAAGAAGTTTCAATAACATAACAGAGATTAGATAAAGACAACCAAAAACACTAAAGCGACGAGATAAGTAATAATCTCGTCGCTTTTTGCTTAATAGTTAATGTTGCTATGGATTTATTCAGGTACTTAGTTAGATTTTTGCTGATTTAAGAGGAGGATACAAGTCATTACTGAGATACAGGATACAAGAATCAGATACCAAAGATTTTCAAGACCAAAACCATGATCTAGCATCAAGCGGAATCCCCAAAAGGCTGGGAAAAGACGCCCGATTGCTTGAAGAAAATCAGGTAGTAAGTTGCTAGGAAACATGATTCCTGAGAGCATAATTGAGGATAAAAATACAAGTTGCGCTATCATGGTCAGCTTTGCTTGATTATTAACAGTAAGGCCCAGTATACTTCCGATACTCAACGATACAAAAATGTAGATGGCAAGCGCGAGAAAGAATAGGGGAAGTTGATTCGGTAGACTTGCTTTAAATAAAATTGGAGCAAGTAGTAGGATCACCATGCAGGTCATTATCAAATGAACAAAGGCAGAGAGAAGCATGGTCACCAATCCTAAGTGAATAGGCACACCATTTGCTTTATAAATCTTTTTTATGTCGCTTCCGTATGTTTCAATCAAGGAAGGCGGTAAGCCGAGAAAGGCCCCCATGGAAACACTCATGACAATCATTGACTGTATGAGTGTACTACCCATTTCAGGCATAACGGAAGTAAAAATACCACCCATGAGAAGAAAGAAAATAAGCGGTACAATATAGTAAGTAACCAAGAGAGACTTACTTCGTATGTCCAATTTCCACTGTAATGCTAGGCTATACAAGAATCCATTCATTCCGATCCCCTCCTTGCCATTTCGATGAAATGCTGCTCCAGTGTGCCACGATCAACCTTAATATCCAATATCTGGATATGTTTCTGTTTGCATTCTTCCAATAATGAAATCAAAGTGTCCTCGATCGTATCTGTTTCAAAAGATTTCTCTCCGTCCTGGGTCTTTAAATGGATGAAATATTTTCTTCCCAACCTGTCTGTCAGTTCTGAAGGAGTACCACAAAAGACAATCTTTCCACTATTCAAGATAGCAATGCGGTCACATAAGGTTTCAACTTCGGCCATATCGTGGCTTGCCAAAACAATTGTCTTGCCCTGTGATTTGAGCTTTCGGATTTGTTCATGGAGGGATAGTCTTCCTTCAACATCAAGTCCCGCTGTCGGTTCATCGAGAAAAATAATATCCGGATTACTGATAAGTGCAAGAGCAAGATGTAATCTTCTTTTTTGACCGGTGGATAATTCTATGTATTGCGACTCCTTCATTTCTTTTATGCCAAGGGCCTTTAGCATAGCATCATCAATGTATGTATGATTCCATTTTGCAAAGAGCTTTATGGCTTCCATCGGTTTGATGTGGATGGGTAGAGAGGAGGACTGTAGTTGAATTCCGGTTTTCCCGTTTACAATTATAGTGCCTTCATCATATTTTCTCAGACCTTCGATACATTCAAGCGTGGTTGTTTTACCAGCTCCGTTCACTCCGAGCAGAGCAAAGATTTCTCCTTGTTTGATTTGAAAATCGAGACCTCTAAGAACCATATTGCTACCATAACTTTTCTTTAATCCAGAAACCTCTATTGCGTCTTTCATGGTTCTACCTCCTCAAAGGGATTGGTTCCAAGCCTTGAAAAATAGACTTGTAAAGCAGGCCCTAAATAATCATTAACGATTTTTTGCTTTTCTTCCCAAGCGTTTGAGGCGGTATCGATATTCCCTATCTCCATCAACTTCGGAAGCATGCTCATATCACCATTTGTAAACTCCATAATCAAGCTCCAGTATTCTTGCACAACCTGTTGGCATTGTTCGCTTTCAGCTGGTACGTTTTCTTTTTGAAGCTCCACGATTTGATCACTTAGGCGGTTCAACCTATCCATAAAGTCTTGTCCGCTTTTCTTGTCAAATCGACTGCGTATCTGGTCGAGCGTATCATCATCAAAGCGCTTAATGAGAGAGTAGGAGTCATTCTTCATCTGTAGATTGACGATGATGTCTGCATACTTCTTAAAATTGACCGTCTGTATTTGTAAAACTTCTGCCTTTAACTGCTCTATTGCGACTAAAGAATCCTTAAGTTGCTCTATATTTTTACGAAGAATATCTGCTTGCTCTGTAAGAGCATTGGCAACATCATCAGGTGTTTTCAAAGAGATCAAACGCCCCTTTATATCCTTGAGAGAAAAGCCCAGTGATTTTAAAGATAGAATCTGATGGAGTAGCACTAAATCTTTATCGGTATAAAGCCTGCGACCTCCCTCACTTTCTGCCGATGGGGAAAGTAGCCCCTCTTTATCGTAATATTGTAGAGTACGGATGGTAACGCCCATTTTCTTAGCAAGTTCCCCAACTGTCATAAATCCTTCCGGAATTGCTCTATATTTAGCCATAATTACTCCCCTCCTCATACCTATTATACATCGTTACGTAACGTCATGAACAAGGAGTTTTAATAAAATTTAAACTGTAAATCTTTTAGCATTAATGAAGAATCTCATAAAAAATATAGACTTGATGAATTGGTGAGCTTGTTTTCTATTTCAAAAGGTTATTTGGTCCAATAATAAATATCTGATATGTGAGTGGAAACGTGTTATAATTGAGGATGAGACAAGAGGAGGTAAGCTGGTGAAATTTTTAGCAATCAATCCTATTTAGTAAAAAGAATGCTTGAATCTCTATCCTTACGTGTTGAGTATATTAGTTTGCTAAAAAACTATCTTCTATCTAAATATTGAAAGGATTAATGATGTATCTATTAGAATTGTACCAAAACAACTATTCAAAAGATTTAGTCGTGTTTGATTCTTTAGAAGAGGGAAGAGCCTTTGTAGCGCAAATCCCGGGATATACTTTAGAAAAAGAAGATAGTTTTGATGTGGAGTATTTTAATCCAAAAAATCTACCGGATTATATGGAGATTGTCTTCAATGGAAATATTGTCCCTTTATCTAGATTTTCGTTTAATTCTGAGGAAAATGTGGACATTATTTGGAAAGAAATTTCGAATCTATCCGTTAAAAACGATAAAATGATCGAAGGAGCTACAAAAGTAGATGCATATGTCGTGAATAACGATGAAGTGAAAGCTTATGTCGAAGCACGAGAAGCAAACTTCCGCAAGGCAAAAGTATTCCTAGAAAACAAAGGGTATGAAGTTGACAGAAGCTTTTTCGGAAGTGAAGACGGCGAAGCGATTCTCTACAGAAAACGCGGCACCGAAGATTGGCACTTCTTATGCCACTTAGACCCGCTGTTTGTAGAGATTGAAGATGTAGAAGGATATGTCAAAGAAGAGATTCAATCGTTAAACTAAAGAACGTTGCGAAGGCGTGACGTGAGTTATATTTAAAAAGACTTCTATTTTGCTAGATGGTGGAATTAAGGAGAAATTTTTGACCTTAAAACAAATTAAATTTAATCCTTTTAAACACTGGGGAATCATCAGCGACTTGTATAAGCAGTCCTTCCCAAAGGAGGAGCGAATTCCCTTCTTTGGACTTGGCTCTTATCATTGAGAAAAATGGATTTACACTGTGTCCCTATCTCATTCGTGAATTAGGCGTTGACTTTGCTCTTATGAGCCAGACAGGGCAACTAATTCCATTCGACTATCAGGATATCTTTGACAATTTCTCTTTTGGACTTGGAGATGTATCGATTCGTCCGATAAATTAATAAAACGTACCTTACCAAAATTGTACTGAGCTAAAAATGTTATCTAATTGAGAAAAGAACAAAAGTTTTGGTCTATAATATAGATATTTTCTAGCACCACATGTGGAGGCGGTATCACTGCTTGTACGAGCCTAGAAAATATGTAGAGGGAAAAGCCTTGATTGCAGGGCTTTTTATTGTAAGTCATTTTTATTTTTAGTTGAATACTTTTTCTTTTATATGTTAGAATGTATATACAAAATGTATTTACAAAAGGAGTTTTTAGTATGGCAAAGACACAAGCGGTAAATTTTCGAGCAGATTCGGTATTTTACCAAAAAACGAAAGACATCTTAGCAGACGAAAAAATTACGGTATCAGATGTTCTCAATGCAGCACTTAGAAAAATTGCCAATAGGACAGTTGATGCAAGAGAATTTGTTTCTAGTGATGTGCAGGATACGCAGTATCAAGTGGCTTTTGAGGATTTAAAGAAGGAAATTTTAATCGGGCATCAGGAAATTGCGCAAGGTAAAGTCACTTCTGTAGCAGATGTGAGAAAGGAATTTGGTCTTGACTAAGTTGAAACGCTATCAGGTTTTTCTTGCGGATCGAGCTAAGCAGGATATACGAGAAATTCACGACTATATCGTTATGAATTTTTATAGCCAACAATCTGCGGATGGGAAAGTCGATTTGATATTGACTGCTCTTGAAACCTTAGAAATATTTCCAGAAGCATGTCCACTTGTGTCTAGTAGAGGTTACGGTGAAATGACTGACGATGGGAAAACCTATCGTTATATGCCAATAGAGAACTATCTCGCATTTTATTATATTGAGAATCATACAGTATTTGTTGCTCGTATTCTAAGTGCAAAACAAGATTGGGTGAAGATTTTCTATAAGTAGATTTAAGAGTCGGATGGACATAGACTTTCAAGACAAGTATGGTATTGGCAATATGAGACATTTGGAAGGGTATCAAATATGAAATTTCATGAATTTGGTGATAAAAATTTGCCTCCCATTTTATTGATACACGGTGGCGGAAGTTCATGGTGGAATTATCTTAGACAAGCTCGTCTCCTGTCTCATAATTACCATGTCATTTTACCAACACTCAATGGTCATGGTGAAGAATACAAACTTGATTATGTTTCTACTGAAGATTCTGCTTTGGAGATTCTAGACTATATCAA
>CAUVRI010000011.1:0-33379 GCA_963554405.1 uncultured Streptococcus sp.
TAAGTCATGGAACTTCGTAGAAGTTCGCTGACGTCCGTACTCACCTAAGGAAAGTCTCAAATAAGTTTTAAACTTAAATTAATAACTACTCTCCGGAGTAGTTTTTTTCATAAACTAAAATTTTCTGAAAATTCCTTTTCTTCTGAAAACCTTTGTGGTATAATCTTAAAATAAACTTAAAATTTCTTGAGGAGATTTACATGAAAAAAAGAAATGTCATTGCACTTGCGGGGGTTGCCCTCCTTTCAGCAGGTATCCTAGCAGCTTGTTCGGGTGGTTCTAAATCATCTAGCTCAAGTAACGGTCAAAAATTCTCATATGTCTATGAGACTGAGCCAGAAAACCTAAACTATATCACATCTGGTAAAGCAGCAACCCACGATATCACTGGAAACTTGATTGATGGTTTGTTTGAAAATGATAAATACGGGAACTTGATTCCATCTCTTGCAAAAGATTGGACAGTTTCGCAAGATGGCTTGACTTATACTTATAAACTTCGTGACGATGCTAAATGGTATGATTCAGAAGGCGAAGAGTATGCGGATGTAACAGCTAAAGATTTCGTCACAGGGATCAAATATGCGGCTGATAACAAATCAGAAATGCTCTATATCATCCAGGATTCTATCAAAGGCTTGAATGACTACGTCAGTGGTAAAAATAAAGATTTCTCAGCTGTAGGAGTAAAAGCAGTTGATGATCATACCCTTCAAATCACTTTGAACCAACCAGAATCTTACTGGAACTCTAAATTGACTCTTGGGATCACTTTCCCTGTCAACGAAAAATTCGTGAAATCAAAAGGGGATAAATTCGCTCAAGCAAGTGATACCAGCTCCCTTCTTTACAATGGTCCTTACATCTTGAAGAGCTTTACTTCAAAATCTTCTATCGAAATGACCAAGAATGAAAATTACTGGGATAAAGACAAGGTCTACATCTCAGATGTGAAATTGGAATTCTACGATGGACAAGACCAAAGTAAATTGGCCAAATCATTCGGTGAAAATGCTCTTAGCTTGGCCAAACTCTTCCCAACTGGATCTGGTTACTCAGAGCAAGCCAAAGAATTTAAAGACGAAATCACCTACACTCCTCAAGATGCTGCTTCTTATGTCATTGGTACAAACATCGACCGTCAATCTTACAAACACACAGCTAAGAAGACCGATGAAGAAAAACAATCTACTAAGAAAGCCCTCTTGAACAAGGATTTCCGTCAGGCGATCAGCTTTGCCTTCAACCGTGAAGCTTATGCTGCTCAATTGAACGGAAAAGACGGAGCAAGCAAAATCATCCGTAACCTCTACATTCCACCAACATTTGTCCAAGCTAATGGCAAGACCTTTGGTGAAATGGTGAAAACTCAATTGGATACCTACGGAGATGAGTGGAAATCTACTAAACTAGACGATGGTCAAAACGGTCTCTTCGATGCTAAGAAAGCGAAGGAAGAGTTTGCAAAAGCGAAGACTGCCTTGGAAGCAGAAGGTGTGAAATTCCCAATTCACATCGATATGCCTGTAGACCAAACCACACCATCAAGAGTTCAACGGGTACAATCCTTCAAACAATCAGTTGAAGAAGCACTTGGTAAAGAAAATATCGTCATCGATATCCAAATGCTTTCGAAAGAAGACCTTCAAAATGTGACCCTCTTTGCACCAAATGCGGCTGGCGAAGACTGGGATCTCTCTGATAATGTTGGATGGAGCCCTGACTACCAAGACCCATCAACTTACATGGATATCTTGAAAGCTTCATCTGGTGAAAATACTAAGACTTTCCTTGGATTTGACCCAAGTGAAAACAATGAAGCAGCTAAAAAAGTTGGTCTGTACGACTTTGAAAAGATGATCAAAGATGCTGGTGCAGAAACACAAGACGTCAACAAACGCTATGAAAAATATGCGGCAGCGCAAGCTTGGTTGACAGATAGTGCCCTTGTTATGCCAACTTCTTCATCAACTGGACGTCCATTCTTGACACGTATCGAACCATTCTCAGCTCCATTTGCATGGACTGGTGGTAAAGGAAAAGACCATGTGATCTACAAAGGAATGAAACTCCAAGATAAAGCTGTGACAACTGCTGACTACAACAAAGCCCTTGAAAAATGGCAAAAAGAACAAGCAGAGTCAAACAAAAAAGCACAAGAAGATCTTAAGAAACACGTCAAATAAGGATCGATAACCGAGGCTGATGCCTCGGTTTTTTGTGGGATCATTTGAATATCTATTTGATCTAAAAACGCTTACATAGTATAATAGGAGTGTTGATTACAAAAAGTGAGGAGATTGACATGAAAAAGAAAACAATGGTTTCCATTGTCGCATCGAGCTTACTGATCGCGCCGATGGTCTTGCATCAAGTAGCAGCAGCAGATGAGCAGACGGAAGAGCTAGCCCCATCGACAGAAGTGGTCCATGCTCCATCTACTGAAGCAAGACCGACAACAAGTGACGCAAGTACTGTCACTAGTGAAGAAGCTGCAAGCTCGAATGAGGCATCGCTGGATCGGACAGCAGTTGCCAATCAAGCAAACCCTGCTACAGAAGAACACACAAGACAAAGTGAGCCTACGGTCCCAGTAGCAACTCCAGCAGCAACCAACAGGGAAGCAGCCCCTCAATCTGCTCCTCCTTCAGAAGCTCCGGTAACAGCTCAGGATTTGGCAAAGGTTACAGGTAGCACCCTTGCAGCGGATCAGGCCTCTAAAGAGTTGACGGTCCAAGATGCTGTTAATGGCTTGCTTCAATGGGCAGCAACGGATCCTAGCCAATTGGGTCAAAGCCAAGCAGATCGCGAACGCTTTGCCAAGAGTTTAGGCTTGATTGAAAAATCAGAAGATCTGACTCGTAAGGTTAGTCAGCCAGAATTGGCCAAGATGTATGAAACAGCTAAGAAACTCTACGATGCCTATCGTGCTGAAAAGAAAAGTCCGCTCTTTTTAAATGGTCGGGCCCAGCCGATTTTCCCTTATACAACGGGAGAAAAAGAAGACCAAGACTACAAATATGAAGACAGCCAAATTGTACGCTTCCCAGTCTATGTCGAAACGGACTACGATACCGATGCAGATGGCAAGCCTGACTTAGTCAAAGCCATTGTTCAATTACCAAAATCCGTAGCACAAGGCGATTTTAAGGCAGCCACTATTCTCGAAGCGCGCCCTTACGTAGCGGGGACACTCGATGAAAACTACGTGACCCTTGAAAGTTTGGGGCTTCCAACGGACGGTAGCTATGACGTGAAGAAACTGCACAGCCAACCTGCAAAGAGACAGCCAGTAAGCAGTGAAACAACAGTAGAAGCAGCCAAAAAAGCCAAGGCATCGGAGTGGTATTACTACAGTCCCTACGAGTATATCTATGACTACGAAGATCTGAACTGGTACGACTATTTCTTGGTCAGAGGCTATGCCTTTATCTCGAGTGCGGGACTTGGTACCAAGGGATCAGAAGGATTTAACACCACAGGTTCTGATCTCGAAATCAATGCCTTCAAGAATATCATCGAGTGGGTCAATGGCAAACGCAAGGCCTACACCGATAAGACTAGCAATGTTGAAATCAAGGCAGACTGGGCAACAGGCAATGTCGCTATGACCGGTCTCTCCTGGGCTGGAACCACGACCTTTGGTGTGGCAGCGACAGGCGTAGAAGGCCTAAAGACCATCGTTCCAGCAGCAGGGATTGCCTCTTGGTATGATTATTTCAATAGCCAAGGAACCCAGTTTGGCAATGCGCCTTATAGTGACCTATCATGGCTCTCCCTCTACGTTAGCACACGGATGCTGGATCAAGACGATTGGGCAGGTATTTGGCAAAACTATTCCAACTACATCAACCAATTGAACAAGGACCAGTACGCCCATGATCGTAACTACAGTGATGTCTGGAAGGAGCGGGATTATACCCTTCATCCAGAAAATCTCAAGACCAGCGCCCTGATCGTCCATGGCTTGAATGATGACAATGTCAAGACCAAACACTTTGAACTCATGTACGATGCCCTCAAGAAAGCAGGACAAGATGTTAAGCTCTATCTCCACCAAGGAGATCACGTTTACCCAGCGGCTATGTCACGGGGATACGGCATCACTGCCAATGGTCAGGACTTTTATGACCTGCTCAATACCTGGCTGACCCATTATCTTTACGGAGTGGACAATCACGTCGAAAGCTTGCCAGCGGTCCTAGCTCAAAACAACTATGATCCAAGCAAGTGGACCAGCTATGATAACTGGAAGAGCAGTCAACGTCTCTTCTTGAATGCAAGCTCGAAACGGCTAGAAGAAACCATTTCTAGTGATTATGCGGCTGCAGGTGTTGAGATCGCTAACCGTAATGAAACAGTCAGCAAAGCCTCCTCTAAGGCCAATCTGACCTTCGTTTCTGATGTTACTGAGGACACTACGATCAAGGGCCACATCCCCGTTCATTTCAAGGCAGCTCTTGCCAAGGGTCAAGGAAAGAATTTCCAAATTAACGCTCTCTTGGTAGATGTGGCAGATGAGGACTTTGACGTGGTAGGAAATGGTAGCGTCAAGCAAGATACAACAGCAGACGGTTTCTGGATGGGAAGCAATTTAAGCAACCTATCTGTTGCCGAATACGAAACCATCAAGACCAAGTACAAGGTGATTGCAAAAGGGTGGATCAACCTTGCGAACCCTGAGTCTGGCTACGATTCAGCAAGCTCTCGCGCAAGCATCGAGCCAAAGGTTGGGGAATACCACGATTACACGGTTTATCTCCAACCAAATCTCTATACGGTTAAGAAAGGTCACAAGTTAGCTCTAGTCTTTAACACCTATGACCCGTCTGATTTAACTGTGGAGCATCCATATGAAGTGACCTTCAAGACAGATTCTATCCAGGCTGCGATTCCAATTGTTGAAAAGACCCGCGCCCAAAAGGCAGCCTATGTACCGAGTGCAACAGATACTGACTATGCGAAATTGCCAGAAATAGAAGGAGCTGCTTTAGTCGCTCCAGAAGTGCACTACAAGGAAGAATATACGCTACCAAGCCCAGAATACTTTGTTCAACCAAACCAAACTCTTCCTGAAAAAGAAGAGCAGATGCAAACAGGATCAGCAAGACAAGAGCAATCTCATCTTACACTAGCTGTATCTTATGGACCTCAATTTGTTTCACAAGAATTTGCAGAAGATCCTCAAGAAGTGACACCTGCAGTAGGAGGAGAGCAAGCAGACCATACGCTACCTCAAACAGGGAGCAAAGACCATGCTCTGGGTCTCTTAGGTGTGATCAGCCTAACAGCTTCAAGCCTTATCTTTTGGCGCAAAAAGAGAGAAGATGCCTAAGGACTCCCCGTAGCAAATATTTCTAAAATGACATCTTTTAGTGTAAAATAAAAGTAGAAATGCAGAATCAGTAGTCACTACTGAAAAAGGAGGAAATATGGCACACGTAATCACAGATGCAACTTTTGAACAAGAAACCAGCCAAGGACTTGTCTTGATTGACTTTTGGGCAACTTGGTGTGGACCATGCCGCATGCAAGCTCCAATCTTGGATCAGTTGGCAGAAGAAGTACATGAAGATGATTTGAAAATCTGTAAGATGGATGTAGATGAAAATCCAAATACAGCACGTCAATTCGGTATCATGTCGATCCCAACTCTTCTATTTAAAAAAGATGGACAAGTTGTCAAACAAGTGGCTGGAGTTCATACGAAAGCCCAATTGAAAGAAATCATTGCAGAATTGAGCTAAAATGAAAACTCGTTTTCCATATTGGAAAACGAGTTTTTTGATGCTCTTTATTTCTTTTAAATAGACGCGACACCCATTGACAGCGCTTTCTTATAGTGCTAAAATGAAACTGTATTTCCTATAAAATTTTTACAGGAAAAAAATTCTCCTAGGAAGATGTCGATCCTAGGAGAAAATTACATATAAAGGTTATTGGCCCTCTGTATCTTGGGCTACCCAGACGCTGACGGAGCGTTCTGCCACTGGGAATTCAGCAGTACCGTCTTCTTGAACTTGGACAGTTTCGCTACAATTTTCTAGGACATCATAGTAGGTGAGGCCTGAGTAGGATGAGCCGATCTCCATGACTTTTGTAGCAGCTTGGTTATTTGAAACCAAGCAGGCGATTGGTGCTGATTCTTCTGTACCTGAGCGTGTCCAACCGATGCAATTAGGATCATCGAAGTAGTCTGTTTGTTCCCCATAGGCCAGATCTTTACGAACCCATAAGAGGCGATCGAGGACCTCTTGGAAACTTTCTTGCGCAAATTGGCCCTCGATACCGTAGTAGTCTCCATAGAAGACACAAGGCAAACCAGCTTCACGAAGTAAGATCAAGGCATAGGCTGCAGGCTTGAACCATTCTTGGATTGTAGATTCCAAGGCTTGCCCTCGTTGGGTATCATGGTTGTCCACAAAGGTTACAGCCTCTTCAGGATGATTGAGCGCTAGTGTTCCGTCAAAAATAGTTCGAAGGTCGAAATTTTCACCTTCTTGACTAGCTCGGAAGAGATTTTGGTGGAGGGCTACATCGATCAAGTCATACAAGTAGTCAATGCTTTCCAAGTACTCATCGTTGGTTTCTGTGTCGCCATTCCAAAATTCACCAAAAACGTAGAAATCTTCTCCATATTTTTTGGTGATATTATGGATGAAATTCTTCATAAAGAAGGAGTCTATGTGTTTGACTGCATCCAGACGGAAGCCCTCAACCCCTGTCGTTTCGATAAACCATTCAGCCCATTGGTCGAGATTTTCAACAACTTCGGGATGTTTGAAATCGATATCGGCATACATGAGGTAATCGTAGTTTCCGTTTTCCTTGTCTACCAGATCTCCATGAGCCCAACCTTTGTTGTCCCCTTGGATTTGGTAGATTCCATTCTTATTACGAGAAGCATCGTAGTCAGTACCGGTGAAGTGGTACCAATGCCAGTGGAAGTCATTATAGGCGCCATTTCGGCCATCAAAGGTGAATTTGGTCCATCCTTGAATGGTGAAGGGCTCAGTGAGGACCTTGTTTCGATCCATCGGATCGACCTCAACGACCTCGAATTCCTCTAAGCCATCTGCAGCAGCTTTATGGTTGAGAACGACATCGGCTATTGGTTGAATCCCTGCATCTTTGAGGGCTTGAATAGCTTGAAGATAATCATCTTTGAAGCCATATTTGGTGCGAACCGTTCCTTTTTGATCGAACTCGCCCAAATCAAAGAGGTCATAGACTCCGTACCCAACGTCATTGTTAGAAGTAGCTTTAAAGGCAGGTGGCATCCAGACTTTATGAATACCCAAGTCTGCTAAGTGTTGCGCATCTTCAGCAAGACGCGTCCAGTGGTTCCCATCAGCAGGCAAATACCACTCAAAATATTGCATTAAGGTTTGATTTTCCATCGTTATTTCTTCTTTCATGTGAATGTCCCTATTTTACCAAAAATAGTTGGATGCCACAAACGTTTGCGCTGGAAGCAAGCCCTTTCTAAAAAAGAAATCGCATACATGAAAGAAATAAAGTGAGAATATAAAAAAATAGAGTCGGGTTCCGCTAGGACTGACTTTGAAAATGGTGAAAGGAGACCATTTTATGAAAAAAACAACTCTTGTTTCTCTACTCGTTGCAGGTTTACTGATTAGTCCTGCTGTACTCGCCCAGCATGTGCAAGCAGACCAAGTAAGTAGCACAACTACTGAGGAGACGGTTACTCCTTCTACGGCAAGTCCTGAAGTTACTGAAACAGTGACCTCAACACAAGGAGACACTAAAGAGACCGTACAGCCTGAAAAAGTGGAAGAGGTTTCAGAAATTAACAGACCAACCACTTCGCCAACCGATCCGACAACTACTCCGACGACTGAGCTACATGAAGAACCTGCGTCAAGTCCAGCGGTAGTGAGCGCCCCAACTGTTGAGTCCACTCTAGCCAATCAGCCAAGCCCTGCGCCTGCGACGCCTACCGTTGGCAGTCAAGAGGAGCGCGCGACTCCAAAAGTAACCCAAGGAGACTTGGCTGAAATTACTGGTGCAACTGTAACCGACCAGGATCGTGAAAAAGAAGTCACTGTGACGGAGGCAGTCAATCAACTATTGAACTGGGCTTCAATCAAGGAAAATCAAGTCGGATCTACTGATAAAGACCGATTAGCTTTTGCCAAGAGCCTAGGGATGGTCAAGGAAGGAGTGGAGGGATCTGCTCCGGTCACCAATCTCACTTCAATGGTTGATGTAGCCAAACAGCTTCGAGCAGCTTACCGCGCGGATAAGAAGACCCCTCTCTTTTTGAATGGCAAAGCACAACCTATTTTCCCATTTACGCCAGGAGACGATCCGGAGCATTACTCCTATGACAAGAGTGACATCGTTCGCTATATTGTCTATGTGGAAACCGATTATGATACGGATGGAGACGGCAAGCCTGACTTGGTCAAGACCTTTGTGCAGGTGCCAAAAGCTGCTGTCAATGGGGACTATAAAGCTGCGACCATCTTTGAAGCCAGCCCTTATGTAACAGGAACGACAGAAGAGCGTACCTTAGAGGGAATTGGTCTCAAAGAAGGTGGAAACTTCGATATGGCCAAGCTCTATGAAAAACCTGCCAAACGCCAAGCAACCAAGACTGTTACGACAGAAGAAGTAGCCAAAGCGACTGATCCAAAGGATTGGTACTACGTCAATCCGCGTGAAAGCTCTGAAGATTATACGCATTATGATTACGAAAATCTCAACTGGTACAATTATTTCTTAGTTCGTGGTTATGCAGTGGTGACCAGCAGTGGTTTGGGCTCAAAAGGATCAGACGGGATCAATACGACCGGCTCTGACCTTGAAGTCGCAGCTTATAAAAATATTGTTGAGTGGCTCAATGGCAAACGCAAAGCTTACTCAGATAAGACTAGCAACCAGGAAGTCAAGGCGGACTGGTCCAACGGAAACGTCGCCATGACTGGTTTGTCTTGGGCAGGTACGACAACATTTGGTGTAGCTTCTACTGGGGTAGAAGGCCTCAAGACCATTGTGCCAGCTGCAGGGATTGCTAGTTGGTATGACCATTTCAACAGCCAAGGATCTCCTCTTGATACCGGAGCTTCCAATGACCTATCTTGGCTATCTGTCTATACCTCAGGTCGAATACTTGATAAAGAAGATTGGGACAAGGTCAAGGATTACTATGCAGCCTATATTACCAAGCTCAATGAGCTCCAACACAAGGATGGTCATAATTATAACGAAGAATATGCCAAACGCGACTACACGCTCAACGCAGCCAACTTGAAAGCAGCCCCTCTCATCATCCAAGGGCTCAATGATGACAATGTTAAACCCAAACATTTTGAACTCATGTTAGAAGCCTATAAGAAGGCGGGAATCAATGCCAAGGTCTTGCTCCACCAGGGCAATCACATCTATCCATCTACTCGTTGGTCAGGGACAGAAGTCGCAGGCCAAGCCTTTAATGACCTGATGAATCTCTGGTATAGCCATTACCTCTACGGTATTGAAAATGGGATTGAAAACCTTCCACAGGTAACGGCTCAGGACAATCTAGATCCAAGTAAATGGCGTCGTTTTGATAAATGGGATACCAACAATGCCATCTCTGCTCGAATCTACTCCAAACGGGAGGATGTGACAGTAACCGGTGATTACTATGGTACGGGAAATAACTGGACTACACGTAA
Source organism: uncultured Streptococcus sp. (assembly GCA_963554405.1). Lineage (GTDB taxonomy): Bacteria > Bacillota > Bacilli > Lactobacillales > Streptococcaceae > Streptococcus. The sequence continues at coordinate 9,684 of CAUVRI010000011.1, forward strand.
CCAAGATGCGGCCTTCCATTCCTCAGAAGTAGCGGCTTCCTATGCAGCACCAGTCGACCAAGATGTCACCATCAAAGGCCATATTCCTGTGCATTTTAGCGCTGCTTTTGTCAAGGGAGACAAAAACCATGCCCATGTCAGTGCGACCTTGATGGATGTCTCAGACGAAGACTTTGATGTGGTCAAAGAAGAAATCACCTATGACAAAGACGGTTACAGCACACGCACATTGGACAAGGAAACGATCGATGAGACAGGCTACTGGAATGGTAGCAACCTTGAAACCTTGCCTCTCAAACGTTACAAGACCCACAAGGTTAAGAGTGTGGTGATTGCGCGTGGTTGGATGAATTTGGCTAATCCAGCATCTCGCTATGACTCAGCAAGTTCTAGTCATTCTATTGATCTGAAAGAAAACGAATATCATGATTACACCATGTATCTGCAACCAAATCTCTATACAGTGAAAAAAGGCCATCGACTGGTTTTGAGTTTGCACACCTATGATCCGGATTACATCTATTTTGCAGATCCTTATGAAGTGACCTTCAAGACAGATTCTATTTCTGCAACGATTCCAATCGTAGAAGACAGTCGGTCTCTCTTGTTCCGTTATCAACCAGGTGAAAAAGATACAGAGTATGCGTCATTGGCAGATCGGATCTTGCCAATTGCAACCATTCAACCAAAAGTAGATCCTGAACAAGACCCAAGTCCAGTAGATCAAGCAGAAAAACCATTTGTTCCAAGTAATCTAATGACGCCAACCAATCCAGCTACTTCTGAAATTCTTCAAAAACCAAGCCACGGTCGAGATCCGATGGACTTCCGTAAGGAACAAAAAGAAGAGGCGGCACAAGAATTGGCTCAAAGAGCTGATAAAGATAAGATAGAAGCGACAAGCCAACCAAGCCTTCCAAAAACAGGTCAAGTAACAAGCCCTTGGACTCTCTTTGGCTTCCTAGGACTCATGCTCACCAGCCTGTTGTCACTTGGCAAAGCTCACAAAGATGAATAATAGAAAAGAAGGATGGAGAGAAAGTGAAAACCACCAATAGAGAGAGCATCGAAACAATTTTTACCGAAGCCTTGGCGATTCCAAGCTTCACCAATACTGAGACCGAGCAAGGAATTGAGGCCTACCTGGATCAACGGCTTGCCCAGACCCCCTATTTCAAGGAACATTCGAACCAGTTTGGGCGCTATCAGGTGCCACAGGATCACTTGCATCGGTCGGTCAATTGGGCCTTGGTCGATAAGGGCAAGAGAAACACAGTTATTCTTTTCCACCACCATGATACAGTCGATCTAGAAGACTATGGAAATTTAGCAGGGATCGCACTCGATTCTGATAAAGTAGCAGAAGCCTTGAAAACACTGGATATGCGACCTGATATGCAGGAAGATTTAGCTTCTGGGGAGTGGAAATTTGGCAGAGGGTCTTGCGATATGAAAGCAGCCCTAGCCCTGCAATTGGGGGTTCTGGAAGCCTATGCAGCAGACCCCACAGAAGGTCAGGTCAATCTGCTCTATCTCTCTGTTGGAGACGAGGAATCCTATTCACGTGGGATGCGGGGAGCTTTGGGCCTCCTCACAGATTTGCAGGAAAAGTTTGATCTGAATTATGTATTGGCAGTGGATTCAGAGCCCTTTGAATCGGAAGTAGGAAAAGAAAAGGTCCTTCACATTGGCACAGTCGGCAAACTCATGCCAGTCGTTGTGGCGCAAGGCGTCTTGTCCCATATGAAGGAGCCCCTTAAAGGGATCAATGCCTTGTCGCTCTTAGTAGCCATCGCAAGTCAGCTAGATCTTCATCCCGATCTGGCAGATCAGGCGTTGGGAGAAACGTCTCCCCTTCCTTCTTGGTCCTATCTCAGAGATTTGAAGGAGCAGTACGATGTATCGACCGTGCTGTATGCGGCTGGTTATTTCAGTGTATTGCATTTGAAGAAAACACCTCAAGAGCTCTTGCAACGAATCTATGAGCTTAGTCAGGAGGCCTTGGATGCCTTTTACAAGAAGTATGAGCACTTGCAGGATAAGGCTGGCCAAGACCATATGATTGCAAGGCCAAAAGTCATCACCTATCAAGAACTAGAGGAACGATGCCAAGCCATAGAAGGTTACCAAGCTTTTAGGGAAGCTTCTAACCAAAAAGCGGAACACGATTTTCGTAATGGGACCAGCTACCAGAGCCTTGCAATCCAACAAATCCAGCGACTCCTTGAGTTTCTCGGAGATAAGGATCCCATGGTGGTCATTGGTTTTGCGCCCCCATATTATCCTTCTATGAATTGTCGCTTTTTGGACAATACAGAACTCAAAATCGAGTCCTTGATCGAGGATTACCGCCAGTATCTGGACCAAAGAGGCTATAGCTTAAAAGTCGAAGAATACTTTATGGGGATTAACGACACCAGCTATTGTGCCTTGGAAAAGGATGTGGCCTCTTATCAAGTCGTCCTAGATAGTCTGGCCACTCCGGCTCAAATTTATGATCTGGATCTGGATAAAATTGCTCGAATTCAGGTTCCAGCGATCAATCTCGGGCCCTGGGGTAAAGAATTGCATAAGCGAGGAGAGCGGGTCTACCAAGAAGATTTCTTGGCGACCATTCCAACCTATCTGCTAGATTTGCTCTATCATTTCGATGATCGCTTATCAACAGAATAAGAAAAAACGGTCCCAACGAGGATCAATTAGGGAGTTAACATGATTACATTTCACGGAGTTACTAAAGATTACGATGGGCACATTGCCCTAAACCACTTGGACTTGACCATCGAAGATGGACAAATTGTCGGCTTGATTGGCCACAACGGAGCCGGTAAGTCCACAACCATCAAGAGTTTGGTCAGTGTGATTACCCCAACCACTGGGACGATTGAAGTGGACGGTCAGGACCTCTATAGCCATCGGCTTGCGATCAAAAAGAAGATCGGTTACGTGGCGGATTCGCCGGATCTTTTCTTGCGTCTCACAGCCAATGAATTCTGGGAGTTGGTTGCGACCTCTTATGATATGAGTCAGAAAGACTGTGAGCAACGCTTGGAAGAGCTTCTCAGGATCTTTGATTTTCAGAGTCACCGCTATGAAGTGATTGAATCCTTTTCACATGGGATGCGCCAGAAGGTCTTCGTCATTGCAGCGCTCTTATCCGATCCAGATATCTGGGTCTTGGACGAACCGATGACCGGATTGGACCCGCAGGCTTCTTACGATTTAAAACAAATGATGCGCCAACATGCGGATCGCGGAAAGACCGTTATTTTCTCTACTCACGTCTTAGAAGTGGCCGAACAACTCTGTGATAAGATTGCTATTCTGAAAAAGGGAAATCTCATTTTCTATGGGACGATCGAGGAATTGAAGGGACAACATCCAGAACAAAGCCTGGAAAGTATCTATCTCAGTCTAGCGGGGCGGAAGGAAGAAGGTGGCGATCATGCGTCTTAAGATCATCCAACAGCTGGTCAATGTCAATATCATCTATGCCAGTCAGCCCGCTCAGATCGCAAAATTACGTGCCAAACAGGCCAAAAAACCGGACGTCAAACTCAATGTTGCCCGTAAATCGGTGCTCAACTACCTCTTTTTAGGATTGGTCTATTTCGTCATATTTGGCTTGCTCTTTAGCATTTATGATTTTGTCAACCAACCAGCCTTCTTTGTCAATATGGTCGCCCTCTTTTCCTTGATGACCATTTCCCAAGGCTTTATGAGTTTTTACAATGTCTTTTATGAAAGCAAGGACCTGCAGTTTTACCGTCCCTATGCCTTCTCAGATGCAGAAGTCATAGCAGGAAAGAGCATCTCGGTCATCCTGACCCTTCTCATGGCTATCCTTCCCTTGGTCAGCTATTTTCTGATCCTGCCTGTCCAAGCAGGCGGCTTCAATCCGTTAGGCATCCTGCTTGGGCTCTTTTGTGCCTTGATTCTCTTAGCCGTTCTCTTTTTAGCGACGATCATCCTATCCCATCTGATCACTAAGACACTCTTTTTCAAAAAACACACGACCCTGGTCTCCAACATCATGGTCGGAATCGGCTCCCTCCTCAGTCTAGGCGCCTATCTTTATCTAAATCTAATCCAAACTCACCGGGTAGAGATGTCGGGTGGAGCGGATATTCCCATTCTATTTCCACCTTTTACGGCCTTTCATCAGTTCATCCTCCATCCTTTTGAGGGAGGAGCGATACTTGGCCTTCTGGGCTGGATAGCGGTGCTTTTGGTCTTGATTGGCCTGGTTCGTAAACTTGTGATCCCGCAGTTTTATGATGCAGCCCTTGCGGTTGCGACCAACCAAACCGTCAAAGAGCGCGTGAAAGCCATCCATGTGGGCCAGAAAGACTCCTTTAGACAGTTTGTCATTCAGTATCATCGCAGACTCTTGAGCGATGGAACCCTTATGGTGCAAGTCCTATTGATGATGAGTATTCTGCCATATATTTTCCTCCTCAGTGGAGCAGCAGGAGCATCAAAAAATATAGGAGGCCTCAGTCCTTACTTGACACCCCAGTATCTGGTACCACTGACCCTTGTTGCCATCTTGATCGGTGTTTTCAATAGTTTTGGAGGCTTGACCAGTATCGGTATTTCGCTAGAGCGCGAAAACTTTGAATACTTGAGATCCCTCCCTGTTGATTTCAAACGCTATCTCTTTATGAAGTTTTGGTTGCTCTATCTGGTGCAATCCATCCTTCCTGTCATTCTTCTAGTTGGCGTTTGTCTCTATTTTGGCGTCCATCCCTTGGCTATCCTTGCCATGTTACTGATCTGGGTTGTAACGACCATTCCGATCTGCATCCGAGACTATGTCAAAGATTTTCAGAACTTTAGCACCAATTGGACCAATATCACAGAGTTGATGACCCGTCATCGTGGGAATGCAGTTCTTCAGTCTATCCTCTTGATTGTCTTTCTCTTTGTGATGTTTCTCCTGATCATTGTCAGCTTCATTTGGACCTATCATTCCGTCAGCACCCTGCTGGCCGTGATCCTTTATAGTGTCATACTGCTAATTGGAGCTGGGATCAGCTATACCATTTACCGCAAAAAAATCCGTACCCTCTACCAAGAGATCGGAGAATAAAAAAAGAGAGTGGGACAGAAATCGGTCATTCGTTAGAATTCAATTTCGTCGTCCCACCTCCGCACAGTTGAGTAGGGCTGTAAAGCTGATGAAATCAGTGTAATAGAGCCCACTCAACCGCTGCGTCTTGCTCGACAATCCAAAAACAATTGAGAGGCTAGGACTTTTGTCCTAGCCTCTTTTAGTGGTAACTTAAATTTCATACCCCATGAGGAGGCCGCCTTCTTCGGCGTAGAAACTACAAAGTCCAGAAGTAGGAAGGACTTCGATCATTGCATGGGCAAATTTTTCACGAACCAATGCAGAGAATTGCTCAATAAATTTTTCATTGTTGCGGTGGGCGATGGTGATATGACCGCCAGCATAACCCGCCTTGATCAATTCATCAAAAGCAGCTTTGATCGCTTTCTTTTGGCCCCGAGCTTTTTGGAGCAACTCAAGAGTACCGGTCTTACTAGCTTCCCCGACCATACGGATATTGAGGAGTCCGACAACAGTCCCGATCAATTTGCTGAGACGCCCATTTTTGACCAGATTATCAACCTTGGCCAAAACAAAGAGCAACTTCGTCTTAGACTGGTAGGTCGTGATCACATCGACTACTTGATCAAAATCGAGGCCTTCAGCGACCAACTGATTGAGCTTGCGAACGATCAGGTCCACCTCACCCCCAGCTGACAAGCTATTAATGACGTGGATATTGGTATTCGGATGCTCTTCTAGATAAATCTTCTTGGCCACCTCAGCACTATTGTAGCTACCTGAAAGGGTTCCAGTGATGGTCACAACGACGATATTTTCAGCTCCTTCAAAGGACTTCATATAATCATCGGGACTCGGACAGGCAGACTTAGAAGCAGTCGTAGTCGCATACATCTCTTCCATCATCTGATCGATATTGAGTTGGACATCATCTGTGTAGATAGTTTCTCCCACTTGGATGGTCAATGGGACACTGACAAACTCCGTATCCGGTGCCAGATTGTCCAAAGAGCGGTAGTCACAGCCTGAATCCGCAATAATTTTCCATTTCATCAGTTCATACCTCATAATTGTATAAAAATGTACATTGACAAGTAGTATGTCTTCTTTTACAATTATATCATGAAGTACAATGCTATCCAAGCAGATATCATCAGGTGAGACAGATAGAAAGTAAATGTTATGGCAGAAAGAAAAATATCCGAGAAATCCTTGGAAAATCTCAAACGATTTAACCGAGAAAACAATGCGATTACACGAGAATCCATCGAAATCTCTCTCCTGCAATTGTTGGAGAAAAAAGATCTGAAAAAGATCACCATCTCTGAGCTGGTTCAGCGTGCGGGTGTCTCTCGCGCAGCCTTTTACCGTAATTATGACTCCAAAGAAGAGATTCTAGAGTCCATCTTTCAATCTAGTATCGCAAAGATTACCAAGTCTTTAGATGGCTACAATCTCAAGACAGACCTTTACCAAGTCTGGGTCTACCTCTTTAAGGAAGTCAAGAAAGAAGCCAAGATCATCAGTCTAGCTATTGATTATAATTTCGAACGGCTCTTGACCAAGGCTGTTTATGATTTTTTAGAAAAAAGAAATGGCAGCTCCTCGAATGGCGCTGGCAGCTACCTCAATTCCTTCTGGAGCTCAGCCATTGTCTCTGTCATCTCCAAATGGATTAAGGATGGTATGAAGATCCCCGCCGAGAAGATCGCGACACTTGGTCTGCCCCTCTTTCCACAAAAGAAGAAGTAAACACCACCGAGAGGTGGTGTTTTTTCTTGCAACTATTTCCAACTAGTGAGGAAGTTGCCCCAGTCGCAAAATTTCGGTATGATGGTAGGAGTTAACTACGAGCGTGGAGGTTGAAATGAAACGAGTGAATAAGAAAGTAGTAGGAGTGCTAGTCCTTTTAGTAAGTATAGGCTCTTTCTATATGTGGAAGCAAGTTCAAAAACATGAAAAAACGAGTCAGCAAGAAACCGAGCAGAAATATATTGATGCGAAAACCGAGAAACCTACAATTCATGTTTTTGATGACAATAAATTTGTATTTGTTGCGCAAAAAGATGGGATAGGTGGGATAGCATTCGGTCAAGACTATATTTCAGTTTTGGATGTCCATCAAAAAGAGATCAATCAAAGTATGATTGATAGAGAGAAAAATGGTTCACCTAAAATTGCAAAAGATGAGTATTTTAATATTATTTCTTATGATTTGAATGCTTCTGGCTTTCCAAGTAAAAAGACGGAAGTATATCAATTATTAGGGAAAAAAGAGTATCGAGGTGCGTACGATATCAGTCAGTATTATGCTGATAACAAGGATTACATACCGGTAACTTTGTATAAAGTTGGAAATAATGATAGTAGAAAAATCATAGTTGATATTACGAATCAAAAAATTGAAAATCTTGAAAATTTTGAGGATAATGGAAAATCAACTTTTTCTGCCGCTGAGCAGGAATTGTCAAAAGGGAATGTATATAATAACATTCGACAAGCTATGAAAGAGAAGTACCATTTGAAATTCACGGCTGGTTATATTGATACCTTACTTTCAAAAGAAGATCGTGAAAAGATAGATATCTCCAATACAAACTTTGCCCAAGACTATCCGGAAATGGCTAAGGATATAAAGGATTTAGCTCGTTTATATATGAGACCTAAACAGTACTCAACCAAAGAGTGGTTTGATACAGTTCTTCATTGGTTTGCACCAAAGGGGCAGGACGTGTTAGAGGTCTATGCGACGGATCCAAAGACTGGTGAGAAAACACAAATAAAATCCTACGATGAACTGCAGGTTTGGTCTGCTAATCATACAGACTAGAAAGGGTAAGAAATATTATGAAAAGAAAAAGTGTTATAGTAACACTAGTATTAGTAACTTTGTTACTGATTTGGACGAATGTCTGTCAAAGTTTTCCTCAAAGCAAAATCAAATGAGTTTGATATGAGGTTGATAGGATACACGTCATATCTCAATAACAACAAAGGAGATTTATGGTTAAAGATTATAAAGAACTAAGAAGACGATACAATATTCCAGTGATAGTCCTATTGGTCATTCTAGCCTTACCGTTTTTATATATCGTGCAAGTGACCCAAAGTAAAAGGATCGCGACTATTTGTTTTTTGATTTACTTACTGATGGAGCTGATTCTAGTTATCATTAAAGATACTCTTTTAGTCAAAAAGTTGAATAGTCTTATCTATCAGGATATAAATCTTGACTTGATGGCAAGCTATATTCTGAACCAAAAAAGAAAGAGTATCAAAACTATTAAAGCGCGTGTACAGTTTGCCACTATTTTCTATTCCTATAGGATTGGTGACTTTGCTGCCATCGAAGCAGTTGTAGACGAACTCAAAAATAATCAAAAGTTTACAGATGTTGAACAAGTAAAATTAAACGAAATTCTATTGAATGCAAACTTATTTTCAAGGCCAGATTTGAAGGAGGATGAGTTTGAGGAGTTACTAGCTAACTATTTGGCAGATGTTGAACCACTCAAGATGGCATACAGAGCTCGCTATGATCTACTGGTCAAAAAAGAGTCCAATGATGCCGTTCTAAAGGAAGTGACAAACAACAAGTTCTCACAATTGGAATCTATGTATCTGAAGGCAGTCAATGAGTACCTCAAAGGGAATAGAAATAAGGCAATGGAGCTATTTCGTACCATTGCGAAAGAAGATGAGGGATTGTATCTGGTCCGAATGGCTCAGGCCTATCTAGATAGTGAAAACTCGGGAGAAAAGAGTGTTTCGCTTGATACGAGACAAGAAGAAGTTACTTTGAAATTATTGCGAATGAAGCTGGTAGAAGTCAAACCAGCTAAATCAACTAAATCCACAAAAGGACTTTCTTTTTTCAAAGGCTGGAAAATTGCTTTACTGTTAATCCCGCCGTTTTTATTGTATGCGATGGTCTTAGTTGTAATAGCAGTCTTCAAAAAAATAGGGGCATTCGTTCTCTCGAAATCTGGAAAATAGGTGAAATATTCTTATATTCAGAAGTACACATAGAAAATAACTGAATAGAAGCAAGGTGAAAAATCAATGGAATTAAAATTTAAAAATTCAAATATGACCTGTTTTCAGATTGTCCAGATAGATCAAGAATCGAAGAAGTATATCATGGATACGAGTACAATGAGACCTAAGAGTTACTACTGGGGAATTAAAACAGATACGATTACAGTGGATATGGTGGAGATCGAAAAGAATAACAATCATTTCGAAATTAAGCCCACAACACCTGTCAGTACGACAATGGCAGCCATCATTGTCCAACCAATTGTCAAAGTTGGTTATGATGTTCTAAAGCGGCTTTTTATTCAAAACAATCTTAGTGAGCAAGTGTTATTAAAGTTATTGCTCTTTGCAATTTCAATGCTGATTTCTTATTTTGCCATTCTGATTTCATTAAAGTTGGCCCATAAAAAAGCAGATAAATGGATTCCTAAAAACAGTCGTAAATACACAGTTACCTTTAAAACTATTAAGAAAAGTAACGGAGGAGTATATCCTTTAGTAGGGGTAATTTTCATTTGTTTACTTTTCTTCCTTGGTGAAAATAATGGAACTGAAGGTGCTTTTTTGGTAATCAATGGAATCGTATGCTTATTCTTTTTCATGTTTACTCTAGGAAGTTTCCCAATTGCTCTTCCCTATAAGCAAGGTCAAATTGTTCTTGAAAACATAGAAGAACAGTAGAAGTTTTGTGATATCGTAGAAGTTACATAATTGGCAAATACCATTAATTCAGAAAGTGATCGAATAAAATAAATGGAAGTTAATTTTAAAGCCTTGGATGTCTATTATTTTGGCATCCTTGAAATGAATGGAAAAAGGTATGTTTTAGATTCAAATTCGTTGACATCTAAACGTTACTATTGGGGATTTGCTCCTAAGGAGTTCAAGTTGGATATCATAGAGTTAGAGGCTTCAAATAGAAACTTTGACAAAAAGATTAAAATGGCTCCAGAAGGTAGACGTTCGATAGCGATAAGTATTAGTGTTGCACTTAGTTCAGCTCTATATAGAATAGGGGCTGGAATTTTTAGATATTATAGCATTAGTCAGAATCTCTATTTAAAAATCTTGTTATTTCTAATTTCAATTCTGGTAGCTTTTGTCATTTATAGGGGAATCCTTTAGAAATCTCGAAAGGAAATTGCCAGACGACTCACACCCAATCGTCCAAAGTGTAAGATTGTCTTTCGAAATGTAAAGAAGCAGCGACAATTTCATGCTTATCTTTTTCTTATTCCAATTTTTATTGTGTTTGGATTCTATATGAATACTCATGATGGAACTGAAGCTTGCTTTCTTTATATCAATGGCATGTTGGCTTATCTTTGTATTTGGATAGAGTCAGGTAGTCTTCTATTTGAATATGCGTTTGAGAAAGGGCGTGTTGAATTTGAGAGACTGGAAGCAGTGGATGAGGATAAATCTGTTTACAAAGAAAATTAGAAGGAACTATGCATGCTAAAAAAAGCAAAAATAGAACAATTATCAAAAATTAATCTTCGTTACCGGATCTTACAAATGGATGGTGAGTCTTATTTAGTCGATGCCGATCGTCCCTTTCTCATTAGCTATTTCTTTCCATGGATTTTAAGCTTCATCCCTCATCGAGCCTATCCTTTAACTAAGGAAGAAGTGCAGACTCTAGCTCCCTCGGATCTTTCTAAAGTTCTCAATAAAAAGGATACTCGGAAGAAAGGTTTTGCTTCAGCTTTCGGTATGGGTACAACTGCCGTGCTGTTATCGAAGGCTTTTCCTGTTGAAAAATATCTTTATTTTACTTCACATGTGCTAAATTTTGGAATGTTGGCTCTAGTTTTTAGCCTTGTAATAGGGATTCGGATATGGACAAGCATTCGGAAACCAATGCCCAACATTGTAAATAGCAACCACCCTATAAAGATATACCTCGTCGCAAATGATAGAAAGCATCGATTATTATCAATGATAGCTCCAACTTTTTTTGCTGGGTTGGTTGTATTTTCATCTTGTGCAATATTTAGTAATATTGCACAAAACTTTATCCTTCATATAGCTTTGTTGATATTTTTATCGCTGTTTGTGTTTTCTGGTAATATGCTATTTTTTTCACCAGTGGTGGATTACAAAGTGAAAATTAAATCTCCTAGAAAGGATCTATTTAAATCGTGAAAATGACAAAGAAAAAAATGATGCTATCCTTACTGGTTTTGCTCTCGCTCATTGGTGGGATTTGGCTCTATATACGCTTTTCAACTGAGAGTTATTACAAGCAATTTCAGGAATATAGTGGAAAAGCCAAAATTGATGACTATGAGATGATTGCGGATGGTGCAGGCATGATTACTCACTGGAAATCAACCGATCCCAAGGAAGACCGGTTGATGAGGGCATATGGGTCTTATTATTATTTTGATCCTGTCAGAGTCGGTTCAAAGCATATTTTGCATATGAATATGAAATTGAGAGAGGATCTGTACTTTCAGGAAAAACATCCATCTAAGGATGAATATTGGACTGTTAGTGTTTACAAAGTTGATGGAGAACGATTAAAAGAAGAGAAAGAGATTGATTTGTTTAAAGTTGTTGAACAGTTCGATCCGGATTATATTCCTACAGAATTAGGTTCAGTGTATTCATGGAATGGACGTGAGTTAGCTGCATTACAAATTCGCAGTACCAAAGATAACTCGGTTCGGAAGATGATGTATTTAAATTTAGATACTCGTAAACTGGAACGAAATGAAACCTTAGAGAATGATCACCAAAGAAAACCGGTTCCGGCTTTCAATGCACGACTTGATCGTGATAAGAGCAGTATTGAAGAATTGAAATTTTTTGATAATTGGTTTTCAATTGATCCTAAGGATCTCTCAAAAACGCAATTTAAGAAATCTTCCAAGGCCTATCAGCTCTTAAAGGAAAAAGATACCAAAGTCATAGTAATAAAACCCCAGAATAGTGCGGATCAATATGCAAGAAGTATTGCTGTATTTGAACTCTTTATGAAGAAGGGTGTGAATCTCTATCAAGATGTCACCATTCCAGCTGAGGTATCAAAAGATGGTCAGGTGCATACCACTCAAACAAAAGGAGAATTTGATCACTATTATGATTTAGAAAAGGCAGGCAAAGCCTACCATGAGATTGATTGAAGTAAGAAATACAAAGGACAAGAACGATGATCGAAGAACGAATCCAAGCTGCTAAGCAGTATGTAAAATCCTTATTTGCTGATCGAGCGGATGGCCATGATGTGGAGCATACCCTCCGCGTCTATACCAATGCTATGAGAATCGCACAAGCAGAAGGTCCATGTGATCTGGAGATAGTGGGCTTGTCAGCTCTTCTTCACGATGCTGATGATGATAAATTGTTTCAAACAGAGAATAATGCGAATGCTCGCATGTTTCTAGAAGAGATCGGTATTCCTCAAGACCAAATCGACCAGATTTGTCGGGTTATCAATGCTGTTTCTTTCAGCAAAAATCGTGGGAAGCATCCAGAAACCTTAGAAGGCAAGATTGTCCAGGATGCTGACCGCCTGGATGCGATAGGAGCTGTAGGAATTGCGCGAACATTTTCCTATGGTGGCCACAAAGGGAGGTCCCTCACTGATACCGTCCAACATTTCCATGACAAGTTGCTTATCTTAAAAGATGAAATGAACACGGAGACTGCCAAACAAATGGCAGAAAGTCGCCATCAATTTTTAATCACCTTTCTAAATGAACTAGAGAAGGAACTGGACTGAGTAAAATATTGAAATTAATTTTTATAAAAGACTCATTTGAAAGGAAGATATGCTAAATAGACTATTGAAAAGCCCTATTTTAAGTTGTTCAATTATATTTGTTATCTGTTCAGTAGCAAGGCTATTCGAATACTTCTATATGAGGACAGATGAAACTTTTTTATCGGAGAATTTTCTACATAAGCTTTTTGGAATACTTTTATTGTGGGGAATTCTTTCAATTAGCAAATTAAGATGGATAGATATTGGTTTTACACCTAATGGAATTATAAGAGGTATAGGAAATGGCCTGCTTTTTGGCTTAGTATGCTCCATCTTTGCATATTCAGTTGAGTGTATTGTTCTCTTGTTTCTTCATGGCAATGTTCACTTATCATTTTATGCGAGTGGTTTCTCTTTAACTGATGAAAAAGGAACACAAGCAGGCATCTTATTTATCTTGTTAAGTGTCTTATTTAACCTGATAAACGTGTGGATGGAAGAAGGAGTTTTTCGTGGCCTTTTCACAAAAATTCTTGAAGGGATTTCTTACCGCAAGAGTCTATTCTTTATAGCCTTCCTATTTGGAATATGGCATTTGGCAATGCCCTTAAGAGATTATCTTCAAGAAGAATCGTCACTCTTAAATCTTATTGTTATGGGAATTGGCTATGTTATCCTAGCGGGAATGATGAGTATCAAATGGTCTTTACTTTACAAAATGACAGGTTCCTTGTGGCTAGGACTAGGAGATCATCTTTTCAACAATCTTGCTTCAAATCTGGTTCATGTTGTCTCAAATTCTGAATCAGATAGCTTGCAGATAGTGAGAATTATTCTTTGGCAGTTGTTGTCATTTGCAATTGTTTTGAGCATTTATAAAAGAAAGTCGAAGGCTATAGCGAATCAATAATGAAGCTCTTTTAAGAATTTTTGAATCCTATTACATTTTATGAATCAACGATTAAAAAATTTTTTATAAGGAACTCTAACAAAAAGCCCCTGTCTGAAAACGATGATTTCAGACAGGGGGCTTTCTTTATTCTTGGATCATGGCTAGGAGGTCCTCTCCTGTAGTGGTTGGAAGGATCCGGACTCGTTTGAGGGAATAGAGTCCATCAGCGGAGCTGGCTAGTCCATTTTTAGTGGTGAGGCCAAGTTTGTAGTCAGCTTTCTTGGCTTGGTCGATCGTGACCTGGCTGTAGCGACCAGATGGGTAGACGATAACGCTAGTATTTTGATCCAGCACCTTATCCAGCAGGCGTTTAGAAGCGACCAGCTCATTCTTTTGGGTCTCAAGACTGGAATTGGCTAGGTCTGGATGATTGACCGTATGGCTTTCAAAGGTCAAGCCAGCATGTTTCATCTCTTTGATTTGGTCAAAGGTCAGGACATTTTCTTTTTCCTTTTGGGTAAAGTCCGTGATGATATTGTTAGTGGCGGTCATCTTGTACTTCTTAAGAAGCGGATAGACGATGGTATAGAAATCCTCGACGCCATCATCAAAGGTCAACCAGACATATTTCTTTCCTTTTGGCACTTCATTTTTTGCGAGGATCCGATAGGCTTCCTCAGGTGTCAGGGTGTAATAACCCGCTTTTTTCAGGGCCTTTAGTTGGCTTTCAAAGGTTTCTGGATCGACAATCAGATTGGCATTAGCAGCTTCGGACTCAGCCATATTGTGCACGGAGTGGTACATGAGGATGGGCAGTTTGACCGGCTTTTTCACTCGGGTCCACTCGATAGAGGAGCTACCTTCCTCGAGAGAACGCGTTACGGCAGTGCCACTGGTATTCCCGTCACTCGGCTGAGTGATCCGTTTGATCAGAAGAAAGCTACAAATAAAGATACAGACTAGGAGGAGGGCATTGATTCCAAGTAGGGCTTTGATTTTTTTAGGTACTCTTCGTTTACTCATAGTGTCACCGTTTTCATTATTTTCTTTATTGTACCACAAATTCTATGTTCTTTTCCAGAACTTGCTACAGGAAGATCCTGTCATGAAAATTCAGAATTTTTAAGGCAATTGGCTGTCAAACGCTCAAGTTTTTGTTATAATGGAGCTACTATAGAAAATTCAAGGAGTCAATAGGATGTCTGTTAAGATTGCCTTACTAGGATTTGGTACTGTTGCTAGTGGCGTACCATTTTTATTAAAAGAAAACCATGAAAAAATCACCCAGGCAGCTCAAGATGAAATCGAGATCGCTAAGGTCTTGGTTCGAGATGATGAGGAAAAGGAAAAATTACAAGCTGCTGGTCACGACTACAACTTTGTGACCAATGTCGATGAAATCATTGAAGACAAAGACATTGCCATCGTTGTGGAATTGATGGGCCGTATCGAGCCAGCTAAGACCTTTATCACCCGTGCGCTTGAAGCGGGTAAGCATGTGGTCTCTGCTAACAAAGACCTTCTTGCCGTTCATGGAAGCGAGTTGCTAGAGATTGCTCAAAAACACCAAGTGGCCCTTTATTATGAAGCTGCCGTAGCTGGTGGGATCCCAATCCTTCGGACCTTGGTGAATTCCCTTGCTTCCGACAAGGTGACTAAGGTTCTTGGTGTGGTCAATGGAACATCTAACTTCATGATGACCAAAATGGTCGAAGAAGGCTGGACTTATGAAGATGCTTTAGCAGAAGCGCAACGCTTAGGTTACGCTGAAAGTGATCCAACCAATGACGTCGAAGGGATCGATGCTGCCTACAAGATGGTGATCTTGAGCCAATTTGCCTTTGGGATGAACATCCAATTTGATCAAGTGGGTCACAAAGGGATCAGCCAGATCACTCCTCAAGATGTCTCAGTCGCTCAAAGCCTTGGATATGTCATCAAGCTTGTCGGATCCATTGTTGAAACAGAGTCAGGGATTGCAGCAGAAGTGACACCAACCTTCCTTCCAAAACAACACCCACTTGCTGGCGTGAACGACGTTATGAATGCGGTCTATGTGGAATCCATCGGTATTGGTGAGTCTATGTACTACGGACCAGGTGCTGGCCAAAAACCAACAGCGACAAGTGTCGTAGCTGATATTGTGCGCATTGTCCGTCGTCTAAAAGAAGGAACGATCGGTAAAGCCTTCAATGAATACAGCCGCCCTCTTCAATTGGCTAAGCCAGAAGACGTGAAAAATAACTATTATTTCTCAATCAAGGCACCAGATGCGACTGGTCAAATCTTGCGTCTTGCGGAAATCTTTAATGCAGAAGGAGCTTCCTTCAAGCAAATCCTCCAAGAAGACTCAGATGGTCAATTTGCAAGTGTCGTCATCATTACCCACCAAGTCAACCAAACACAATTCAAGAACTTGGTTGAAAAATTGGATTCAGAGGCGAATTTCGAACTTTTGAATACCTTTAAAGTCTTGGGAGAATAAGCATGAAAATTATTGTTCCAGCAACCAGTGCCAATGTAGGGCCAGGGTTTGATTCTGTTGGGATTGCCGTGACTCGCTATTTGACTATTGAAGTCCTTGAATCAGCTGATGCTTGGTTTATTGAGCATGATCTAGGAGCAGGGATTCCGACAGATGAGAAAAACCTCTTGCTCTCAACAGCTCTTTCTATCTCAACGGATATGCAGCCCCATCGAATCAAGATGACCAGTCAAGTGCCTTTGGCGCGTGGTCTTGGATCTTCTAGCTCGGTCATTGTCGCAGGGATTGAATTGGCCAACCAATTAGCCAACCTCCAGCTATCAGACGCTGAGAAATTACGCATCGCGACCGAGATCGAAGGTCATCCGGATAATGTAGCTCCAGCTATCTTTGGGAATATGGTCATTGCGAGCTACATCGGTGAAGATGTCCAATATGTCACGGCTGACTTCCCAAGCTGTGACCTTGTCGCTTTTGTACCGAGCTACCAATTGAAGACCAGTGATAGTCGGAATGTCCTACCGAAAGAATGGTCTTATAAGGAAGCTGTTGCAGCTAGTAGCGTAGCCAATGTCGCTATCGCAGCTCTCCTCAAGGGAGATTTGCTGACGGCTGGTCGCTCCATCGAGTCTGATCATTTCCACGAACGCTACCGTCAATCTCTTGTCAAAGAGTTTCCTCAGGTCAAAGAAGTCGCCCATGCGCATGGGGCTTACGCCACCTATCTGTCGGGAGCAGGCCCAACGATCATGAACCTCTTAGCGCCAGAGCATACAGCAGCCTTTGTTGCAGCTCTCGAAAAACTCGGGCTAGATGGTCAGATTTTCCAACTTAAAATTGACACATTTGGCGTTCGTGTTGAGAATTAAACCCGAATGTAACACAAATGAAAGAAGGATGTATACGAATGTATATGTCCTTTTTGCTTCTCCTATGGTAGAATGGGAACAGTATGGGGAAAAGCTCAAGCTTTCCTGAAAATCTAGGGGGAAACATGAAACCAGAATATTTATATAGTATTGCTACCGATCTTGGTCTGCAATTTGATGGCGAAGCTCGTGTGATGTATGGAGAGCGTGAAGGCTTCTTGTTGGTCATTGAAGGCGCTCAAACCAAGAATGTATTTACCATTTCACTCAGTGTGAAACAAGGTTCCGAAGGAGACTTGATCGAAGATAGTGAAATTCTTTGGAATGAATTAAAAGAACAATCAAAAGCCATTAATGCTATCTCTTCTGATGGTTACTTGACCTCGATCGTTGTCAAAGGTGGAATGACCAAAGGGAAGGCTGTCGAAACCTTATGGACAGCTATCCAAGATATTGTTGATTTCTTACTCAACCACCAATTTGTGCAAGTGAATGCGGAAACGGGTGAGGAAGGACCAATCGGTCTGTATCAAATTGGAGATGCGATCTTTTTAATCGACGATGCAACCTTTAGAGCCTACCAAGCCGAAGTGCAAGATACAGTTGAGGCTTATGAAGCGCGGGAAGAAAACTTCCTTTTGGGGATTGTAGGGGCTGTGATCGGTGTAATCATCGGTGGAGCAGTTGCCCTCTTGGTAGCGCGTCTTGGCTATGTATCTGTTTTAGCAGGGGCTGCCCTCGGTTATTGTACCATCAAAGGTTATGAGATTCTTGGTAAGAAATTGACTAAAAAAGGTGTGGTAGTTTCAGCTATTTTGATGGTCTTGACCGTCTTTTTGGTCAACCAATTAGATTATACTTTGGCGCTTATGAGTGAACTGGATTTGCCATTTGATATGTCCTGGACGCTTCTCAATGAAGCGACATTCTCAGGGGATGTCCCTGATAAATTTTACTTGAATCTAGCACTCTTAGCTGTCTTTACTCTTGGTGGTGCTTGGATTTCGGTCAAATCAGCTCTGGATGGACAAAAGAATCGTGCCATTGCTCGTAAAATTGCATAATGAATGATAAAAGGAAGGCCTGAATATTATAGGTCTTCTTTTGTTTTTTAGGGTCGAAAAATAGTCAAAAATTTGGTATAATAGTTTGTATTTTTATAGAGAGAGAACAGACAGAAAGATGAATGAAAAAATAAATCAAATTCTTGAAGGGATTGATATCCGTTTTCAAGAACCTTTAAAACATTATACCTTCACAAAGGTAGGTGGGAATGCTGAATTTTTAGCCTTTCCCCGCAACCAATACGAATTAAAACGCATCGTTCAATTTGCCAACCAAGAGCAAATTCCATGGATGGTCCTGGGCAATGCATCCAATATCATTGTCCGCGATGGGGGCATTCCGGGATTTGTCATTATGTTTGATCGCTTGCGTGACATCAGTGTGGATGGGTATGTGATCGAAGCAGAGGCAGGAGCTAAACTCATCGACACCACTCATGTGGCCTTGCACCATAGTTTGAAAGGCTTCGAGTTTGCTAGTGGCATTCCAGGCAGTGTCGGTGGTGCTGTCTTTATGAATGCGGGAGCCTATGGGGGAGAGATCGCTCATGTCCTAGTATCCTGTAAGGTCTTGACCAAAGACGGAGAGATCGAAACTCTGTCAGCGAGTGAACTAGCTTTTGGCTACCGTCATTCTAAGATTCAAGAGACAGGCGCAGTCGTCATTTCTGCCAAATTTGCTTTGTCTCCTGGCAATCACGAGGCGATCAAGCAGGAGATGGATCGGTTGACCCATCTTCGTCAGTTGAAACAACCCCTTGAATACCCTTCTTGTGGATCCGTCTTTAAGCGTCCTGTCGGTCATTTTGCAGGTCAATTGATCAGCGAAGCAGGTCTGAAAGGCTATCGAATCGGTGGTGTTGAAGTTTCTGAAAAACATGCCGGCTTTATGGTCAATGTCGATAATGGAACAGCTAAGGACTACGAAGACCTGATCGCCCATGTCATTGAGGCAGTAGAAGCTCACTCAGGCGTCCGTTTAGAACCAGAAGTTCGCATTATCGGCCAAGCCTAAGAACTTTAGTATTGAAGAACAATTGATTGTGAACCATCGATAGCATCAGTCGGAGAGGGGGTGAGTGCCTATCGATACCGTAAATAGGTGGGGCAGTCTAGTAAGTCCCCGAGAGGTATTGGTGGTCTGACAGGTCTTCCTGTCAGCCGCTGCATTTTCGTTTGAAAAGCAGTTTGCTAATCGCAGTAAAGAAGGAATTTATGTGAATTGAAAAAACCAATTATTGAGTTTAAAAATGTTTCAAAGGTCTTTGAAGATAGCGGTACCGTTGTCCTAAAGGATATCAATTTTGAATTGGAAGAAGGGAAGTTCTATACCCTGCTCGGTGCATCTGGATCAGGAAAATCGACCATCCTTAATATCATTGCCGGTCTTTTGGATGCGACAACTGGAGATGTCTACCTTGATGGGGAACGGATCAATGATGTCCCTACCAACAAACGAGACGTCCACACCGTCTTTCAGTCCTATGCCCTATTTCCACATATGACGGTCTTTGAAAATGTGGCTTTTCCCCTTCGTTTGAAAAAGGTGGACAAGGCTGAGATCGAACGTCGGGTTTCAGAAGTCTTGAAAATGGTCCAGTTAGCGGGATTTGAAAAACGTTCGATCCAAAAATTATCCGGTGGTCAACGCCAGCGGGTAGCCATTGCACGGGCTATTATCAATGAACCACGAGTGGTCCTTTTAGATGAGCCCTTGTCTGCACTTGACTTGAAACTTCGGACAGACATGCAGTATGAGTTGCGGGAATTGCAACAACGCTTGGGGATTACCTTTGTCTTTGTTACCCATGACCAAGAAGAAGCTCTCGCCATGAGTGACTGGATCTTTGTCATGAATGAAGGAGAGATCGTTCAATCTGGTACACCAGTAGATATCTATGATGAACCGATCAACCACTTTGTAGCTACCTTTATCGGGGAGTCCAACATTCTAGATGGTCGCATGATCGAGGACTACTTGGTTGAGTTCAATGGCAAACGCTTTGAAGCCGTCGATGGGGGAATGCGTCCAAACGAACCAGTTGAAGTCGTCATTCGTCCTGAAGACTTGCAAATCACCCTTCCTGAAGAAGGCAAGCTCCAAGTGAAGGTGGACACCCAGCTCTTCCGTGGTGTGCATTACGAGATCATCGCCTATGATGATTTGGGTAATGAGTGGATGATTCACTCCACTCGTAAGGCCATTGTGGGAGAAGTCATCGGGCTAGACTTTGAACCAGAAGATATCCACGTTATGCGTCTCAATGAAACCGAGGAAGAATTCGATGCGCGGATCGAAGAGTACGTTGAAGTGGAAGAGCAAGAAGCTGGTTTGATTAATGCCATTGAGGAGGAAAGAGATGAAGAAAACAACCTCTAATCTATTTATCCTCCCCTATTTCTTGTGGATTTTTCTCTTTGTCTTGGCTCCTGTAGTCATGATCATCTTTCAATCGTTTTTCAACGTTGAAGGGCAGTTTTCACTTGAAAACTACAAAGAGTTCTTTACTTCGCAAAATCTGACCTATTTAAAGATGAGTTTTAATTCGGTCCTTTATGCCGGAATTGTCACCCTGGTGACGCTCTTGATCTCCTATCCGACTGCTTACTTTTTGACGCTGCTCAAACACCGGCAGTTGTGGTTGATGTTGATCGTCTTGCCAACCTGGGTCAATCTCTTGCTCAAGGCCTATGCCTTTATCGGAATCTTTGGGCAAAACGGCTCCATCAATAGCTTTTTAAGCTTTCTCGGAGTCGCTCCCCAGCAGATCCTCTTTACCGATTTCTCCTTTATCTTTGTAGCCAGCTACATCGAGTTGCCGTTTATGATTTTGCCGATCTTTAATGTCTTAGATGACTTGGATCCAAACTTGATCAATGCCAGCTATGATTTGGGAGCCAATCGTTGGGATACCTTCCGTCATGTGGTCTTCCCCTTGTCCATGAATGGAGTCCGCTCAGGTGTGCAGTCTGTCTTTATTCCTAGTCTGAGTCTCTTCATGTTGACACGGATGATCGGTGGAAACCGCGTCATTACCTTAGGGACAGCGATTGAACAGCACTTCCTGACAACACAAAACTGGGGAATGGGTTCTACCATCGGAGTTGTTCTGATCCTTGCTATGCTCCTTACCATGTGGGCAACTAGAGAAAGGAGAGAACGATGAAAAAAGTATCCCATTTCTATCTAGGCTTCGTCTTTCTGATCCTCTATCTTCCCATCTTCTATTTGATCTTTTATGCCTTCAATAAAGGGGGAGATATGAATGCCTTCACGGGCTTCACGCTTGAGCATTTCAATGAATTGTTCGCAGATAGTCGCCTGATGCTGATCTTATCAGAGACCTTCCTCTTGGCCTTCTTGTCAGCCTTGATTGCGACAGTGATTGGAACCTTTGGAGCCATTTATATTTACCAATCCAAGAAAAAGTTAGAAGGACCATTGCTCTCCATCAACAACATTCTCATGGTAGCGCCAGACGTTATGATCGGGGCCAGCTTCTTGATTCTCTTTACGACGGTCAAGTACCAGCTAGGTTTCCTATCTGTTCTGGCTAGCCACGTAGCCTTCTCGATTCCCATTGTGGTCTTGATGGTCTTGCCACGTCTCAAGGAAATGAACCGGGATATGGTCAATGCTGCCTATGACTTGGGAGCTACCCAAGTGCAAATGCTCAAAGAGATCATGTTGCCGTATCTGACACCAGCCATTATTGCGGGCTACTTTATGGCTTTTACCTATTCGCTTGATGACTTTGCCGTGACTTTCTTTGTAACCGGAAATGGCTTTACAACCTTATCTGTAGAGATCTACTCCCGTGCGCGACAAGGGATTTCCCTCAGTATCAATGCCTTGTCCGCCCTTGTCTTTCTCTTTAGTGTGCTCTTGGTCATCGGTTATTACTTTATTACCCGTGAAAAGGAGGAAACAGCATGAAAAAACTTTATTCATTCCTAACTGGGATTGTCCTTGTCATTCTGGTCCTCTGGGGAATTAGCCACCAGATCGAAGCGAGCATGAATACCAAGAATAGTGACAAGCTGGTCATTTACAACTGGGGAGATTATATCGATCCAGACTTGCTCAAGGAATTTACCAAAGAAACAGGGATTCAGGTGCAATATGATACCTTTGATTCCAACGAAGCCATGTACACTAAGATCAAGCAAGGTGGAACCACTTACGATATTGCGATTCCTAGTGAATACATGATTGCTAAGATGATGGATGAGCATCTGGTTGAAAAGTTGGACCAATCAAAGATCAAAGGGATGGAAAATATCGATCCAAAACTCTTGAACCAATCGTTTGATCCGGGTAACCAATATTCAGTCCCTTATTTCTGGGGTACCTTGGGGATTATCTACAATACCAAGATGGTCAAAAATGCTCCTGAACATTGGTCAGATCTCTGGCGTGAAGAGTACAGAAATGACATCATGATGTACGATGGTGCGCGTGAGGTCATGGGAATTGGTCTCAATACCTTGGGCTATAGCCTCAATGAAAAGGATCCAAAGAAATTGCAAGAGGCAGTAGATAAACTCTACACCTTGACGCCAAACATCAAAGCTTTGGTTGCTGATGAGATGAAAGGCTATATGATCCAAAACAATGCGGCTATTGGGGTTACCTTTTCAGGAGAAGCCAGCCAAATGCTCGAAGCCAATAAGGATCTTCGCTATGTCGTCCCAACTGAAGCCAGCAACCTTTGGTTTGATAACATTGTCATTCCAAAAACCGTGAAAAATAAAGAAGCAGCATATGCCTTCATTAACTTCATGCTTCGTCCTAAAAATGCTTTAAAAAATGCTCTTTATGTCGGCTACTCAACGCCAAATAAAAAAGCCAAAGCCATGTTGCCAAAAGAAATCCAAAATGACCAATCCTTCTATCCAAGCGATGAAACACTGGACCATTTGGAAGTCTATCAACAATTAGGCAAGAAGTTGCTTGGAGTCTATAACGATCTTTACCTTCAGGTCAAGATGTATCGAAAATAACAAAAAGGAACCTTCGGGTTCCTTTTTGATTGAAGATAAACTCCTCTTAGAAACTTTCCTTAAGTGAGTACGGACGTTAGGTGAAATTATCCAGTGGATGATTTCAGCAATCCACGAAGTTCCATGACTTAGTTTTGAACCCCTTCGCTTTTTAATTTTTAGGCTCAGGCTAAAACAGTTTCCCAAACTGTTTTACTCCCAAAACTCCCGAGTGCTAGAAACAATGGTGTTTCTAGCACTTTTCTCACAGCGGAAAGTTTCATTATATATTTAGATACTCTACATAAATGCAACATTTGAATTCTTAGCATCACTTAGGTTGTTATTTGTAAAAAAGGATTACCTATATTCTAGAAGAACCCCGAAAGTTCTTTTATGATTGCTGCATATAGTCTCTAACTAGTGAGTTAGATTGAGATTCAAATGAAAGATGCTATAATAGTAAGGAAAGTGACTGGCCCATCCAGTCATGAAAGGAAGGATTGGAGAAGAATAGATGAAGAGACAACTGGAACTATTTTTGATTATTTTGTTACCGATCCTAGGACTGGTTTTTCT
>CAUVRI010000012.1:0-33328 GCA_963554405.1 uncultured Streptococcus sp.
GGGCTGTAAAAGCTGATGAAATCAGCGTAGTAGAGCCCACTCAACCACTGCGTCATGTAGTTATTTGTATCATACAACGAAGGCTGGACACTTTGTGCCCAGCCTTTAAATATCAGTAATTATACTAATTCATCAATTGGTGTGAAGTTACGTTCTAGACCTTCCGCAACAGGCTGGCTAGTAATGTGACCTTGGTAAGTGGTGACCCCTTGGCGCAGGCCTTCGTCGAGGGCAATGGCCTTGTGGAAGCCATTGTCAGCTAGGGATTCGACATAAGGAAGGGTCACATTGGTAAGGGCGATAGTAGAGGTACGAGCGACAGCCCCTGGGATATTGGCAACGGCATAGTGGAGCACGCCATGTTTTTCGTAAACTGGCTCCGTATGCGTTGTGACACGGTCTGCTGTTTCAATAACCCCACCTTGGTCAACGGCCACATCGACGATGACTGAACCGGGACGCATTTGTTTAACCATATCGTCTGTCACTAATTTAGGAGCTTTAGCACCAGGAATCAAGACAGCACCGATGACAACATCAGCATCACGGACGCTGGCTTCAATGTTAAATGGGTTGGACATGAGGGTTTGGATTTGGTGGCCAAAGACATCTTCCAGAACAGCCAAACGTTTAGCGCTGATATCTAAGATGGTCACTTGGGCGCCGAGTCCAAGGGCGATACGAGCTGCGTGGGTTCCAACGACCCCGCCTCCGATGATGGTGACTTTCCCTTTGGGAACACCTGGTACCCCACCTAGGAGGACTCCTGATCCACCTTCTTGTTTGGTCAGGAAGTGAGCACCGATTTGCACGGCCATCCGTCCAGCCACCTCACTCATTGGCACCAAGAGAGGCAATTGTCCATCAAGGTCACGCACCGTTTCGTAGGCCACCCCAGTTGTTTTAGCTGAGACCATAGCGTCCGCTAATTCAGGTGCGGCAGCCATATGCAAGTAAGTGAAGAGCAAGAGGTCTTCGCGAAGGAAGCCGTATTCTTCAGTAAGAGGTTCTTTGACTTTGACCACCATCTCAGCGGCCCAAGCTTCTGCAGCAGTTGCAACGATGGTTGCCCCTTGCTTCGTGTAATCTTCATCCGCAAAGCCAGAACCAAGTCCGGCATTTGTTTCTACTAAAACTTGATGCCCTTTCTTGACCAAGCTTTGTACTCCTGCAGGTGTCAAACCGACCCGATTTTCGTTGTTTTTAATTTCTTTAGGAATACCAATAAGCATTCTTGCCTCCTTGCTCAGATTTAGGTGTAAAAAGGCCATTGGTGTAAGATTGCTCTCTTGACTCAATGACCTTTTCACTCCTTATCCGATTGTTTTGATTGATTTTATTGTATAGAAAAGTGGGTTAAAAAGCAAGAAAAATTTGAGCTTGCCTTACTTTATGTTATTTGCTAAACTAATTCCTAAAGAAGGAGTGTCAAATGGAAAATTTATATGTGAAGTTAGCGGCTTATCGTGAAGTGGAGACAGAGCGTTTGCACTTGCGTCCGGTCACTCTTGATGATGCACCAGCTATGTTTGAGTATGCTTCTGATGAGACAGTTACGCGCTATACCTTTGCAACCAATCATAGTCTTGAAGAGACGCGTAATAATATTGCCCTCTTTTACCTAGCGAGCCCACTTGGAAAATGGGGGATCGAGCTCAAAGAAAATGGAAAATTTATCGGGACGATTGATTTACTGGATTTGGATCTTTGTCTGAAGAAGGGGAGTATCGGCTATGTTCTGAATAAAGACTATTGGAACCAGGGTCTTGCGACAGAGGCTACCAAGGCAGTCATTGCCCTGGCTTTTGAACAATTAGGGATGAACAAGCTCATTGCTGTTCATGATCAGGACAACCCAGCTTCTGGACGGGTGATGGCCAAATCAGGGATGAAATATTCTCACGAGGAGCCCTACGCGATGCTAGACCTGCATGAAGAAGGGAGAATGGTGACGAGAGTTCATTATGTCCTCACTAAGGAAGAATATTTGTCAGAAAAATGAGTCAGGATATTGACAAAAGGCCTATCTCCATGATATAGTAGATAGGTACTGCTGGTTTAGCTCAGTCGGTAGAGCGCATCCATGGTAAGGATGAGGTCGCCGGTTCAATCCCGGCAACTAGCATAGTAGAAGAGAGAAGCTTAGAGAGGATCTAGGCTTCTTTTTTTGCGAGTCCATCTTCAAAAGTCCGGTTTTTTCAACAATTTTCAAAAAAACGTTGACAAGCAAGGAAATACGTGGTAAAGTTAGAACAACAAAGAGAAAGGAGAAAACCATCATGAACAAAGTAGATGTTTTGATGACACAATTGAATACACAGCTTCTCCAATCTCAGTTGAGTTCGATGTAAACTATAAATGGAACCCAAGATGGAGGAGTCTGTCTTGGGTTTTTTGTATGCATTTTTACCTGCCTTAACTGAATTGGTGATAGGCATCAGAAGGCCCAAGTGTGGACTGAGACTGCTCTCAGCTCCTTGCTTGGGTTTTTTCTGTGCCATTTTGAAAAGGAGAATATATGATCAGAGCTATTTGGGAGTATATCAGGGAGCGCAAGTGGCGATATGTGAAGATCGCTATGTTCCTGATTCTTTATGATTACACCTTATTGATCCCGACGCAAGTTATCCAGCGTTTAGTGGATCATTTGAGTCAGCAGACGCTGACGCAATCGAACTTTGTATGGGATATGGTCCTCTTGGTAGGGTCAGCCATCCTCAATTATTTGACGGCTTTTTATTGGCAGTTGCGACTCTTTCAGTCGTCAGTCCATTTCAAGGCGACCCTTCAGGGACAAGCGTTTCGTAAGCTAGTAGCTATGCGGCGTCCCTTTTTTGAGAAATTCCGTTCAGGGGATCTCTTGACGCGGTTCACGACTGATGTGGATGGGATGGCTGATTTGGCTGGTTACGGGATGATGGTGCTCCTGTTTGGCGGTGGCTTGTTTGCCTTTATTATTCCGACCATGTTTTTCATTTCTTGGCAATTAACCTTGATTTCCTTTATTCCCATGATCTTCCTGGTCGTCTCTACCTATTTTTTAAGTAGAAAGCAGGAGGAGTATGTTGAGCAAAACCGGGAAGCAGTCGCTCAGTTGAACGATGAAGTCTTGGAGTCCATCGAAGGGATTCGTGTCATGCGGGCCTATAGTAGACGGGACCAGCAGGTCAAACAGTTTCAGAAAAAAACAGCCAGTCTATCCAAAACAGGGGATAAAATTGCCTCTATCCAGTATTCTTTTGGACCTTTAGCCCTTTTGTTTATTGGATTCTCGACAGTCTTGCTCCTGCTATTTGGAGGCCAGTCCCTGGCAAGCGGGCAGTTGAGCCTTGGCAAGTTATTGGCTTTACAGCTGTATTTGGTCTTTTTAATTGAGCCTATGTGGATGATGGCGGACTTGATCTTGGTCTACCAGACAGGTCAAATGTCCTATAAAAAATTAAAAGAAGTGATTGATGAAACGGATGATCTGGAGCCAGATGGTCCTCACTACTTAGAGCAGATTGATTTGGTGCAGTTTAAGGACTATTCTTTCAGCTATCCTGGTGCTGAGCGAAAGAGCCTGTCAGGCATTGATTGGACCATCCAGAAAGGACAGACGGTTGGAATTGTTGGTCGTACCGGAGCAGGAAAGACAAGCTTGGTTCGACAATTCTTGCGACAGTACCCAGTTGGTGAGGGAGAGTTTTTGATCAACCAGCAACCGATCGTGGATTACAACCGACACTCGATTGAAGAAAAAATTGGTTATGTTTCCCAAGAACATATTTTATTTTCTAAGTCTATCCGTGAGAATATAGCGCTTGGTAAAAAAGGTGCCAGCCAAGAAGACTTGGTGGAAGCAGTAGCCCAAGCTGCTTTTGCGGATGATCTCAAGCGGATGTCTCATGGAATGGACACCCTGATCGGTGAGAAAGGGGTCTCTGTATCAGGAGGTCAAAAACAACGGATCTCTTTGGCGCGTGCCTTCTTAAGAGATGCAGAGCTCTTGCTGTTAGATGATTCCCTTTCAGCGGTGGATGCGAAGACCGAACAGGCCATTATTGATACGATTCAAAAGGAACGAAAAGACAAGACGACCATTATTGTTTCTCATCGCTTGTCTGCTGTTCATCAGGCGGATTGGATCATCGTTTTGGATCAAGGGCAGATTGTAGAAGAAGGCAGGGCTAGTGATTTATTAGCTCAAGAGGGCTGGTATTATGAACAATACCAACGGCAACAAAAACAGGAAGGAGAATAAGATGAAAGTATTGAAACGATTATTATCGAGGATCACGCTTTATCCAACTGTCTTTCTTGCTGGCTTTATTTGCCTCTTACTAGCCACCATTTTTTCTGAATTGTCACCCTTTCTTCTCCAAAAGATGATCGATGGGCCTTTGACCGCACTGACCCACGGTGGCGGGCAAGGGGACTTGCTTCAGATGGGAGGATTCTATCTCTTGGTCTTGAGCCTAGGACAGCTGATTAGCTACGTGGGCAATCGGATCTTGCTGCATGGAAGTAATCAAGTAACCGCTAGTCTGAGGGACCAGGCATTTCAAGTCATGCAAGGGCTGCCTATTTCTTATTTTGATGATAAGCCGGCTGGGAAGATCGCGACAAGAATTGTCAATGATACGGAGACCTTGCGGACCCAGTTTTATAACTCTTGTATGATTTTAGTCATCTACTTGGTACGCTTTCTCTTTATCCTAGGGATTCTCTTTTACCTGAGTCCTATGATGGGCCTTCTCTTGTGTTTGGTCTTTCCGATTTTCTATGGGATCCAGTATCTCTACAAGGTCATGACGGACCAGCCTATGAAGGATTTCTTTGATGCGAGAAGCGAGGTCAATACCCAGGTCAATGAACTCTTGCATGGTGCTAGTATGATCCAGCTCTATCATCAAGAACTTGGTGTGGTGGAGGAGTTTGAAGCCACTACCCAGAAGATGTTAGGAGCCAATGATCGAATCCTCTTGGCTGATTCTATCGCTTCTTGGACCTTGACGGAATTGCTCAAGTTTTTAGTGATTGCGGGCATTTTGACTATTGCTGGGATTTCTTTCCTACAAGGCAATATCGGTGTGACGGCCGGTTTCTTATTTATCAATATTAACTATGTGATTAATCTATTTGATCTCATGGCCAATCTCAGTCGTCAATTCCCAAATATTCGGCGATCTTTAGAAACGGGGAGCCGCGTCATTGCTTTCTTAGACCAACCTTTGGAGGCCGATGGTGCATCGGAACTGAAGATAGAAAAGGCTAAAGTCGTGTTTGATGACGTTCAATTTGCCTATGAAGAAGGCAAGCCAGTTCTGCGGGATATTGCCTTTCAGGCTAGTCCAGGTCAAACCATCGCTCTGGTGGGCCATACTGGATCGGGTAAGTCTTCGATTATGAACCTGCTCTATCGTTTTTATGATCCTCAAGAAGGAGCGATTTTGATCGATGGTCAAGATATTCGCCAAGTTTCTCGTGAGAGCCTGCGAAGCCACATGGGGATTGTTCTGCAGGATCCTTATCTATTTACAGGGACCATTGCTAGTAATGTGGCCATGAGTCAGGATCACATTGATCGGGAGGCAGTCCAAGAAGCCTTGAAAAAAGTCGGGGCTTGGCCCTTTGTAGAGCGCCTTGAAAAGGGAATCGACCATCCAGTCGTAGAAAAAGGATCCGCCTTTTCAAGTGGCGAACGCCAATTGATTTCCTTTGCGCGGACGCTCTATATGAATCCGCAAATTCTGATTTTGGATGAGGCAACCTCTCACATCGATACGGAAACAGAAGAAATCATCCAGAAGGCCATGGCAGTCCTGCAAAAGGGCCGGACCACCTTTATCATTGCCCATCGCTTGTCCACTATTCAAGACGCGGATCAGATCTTAGTCTTATCCGAAGGACGTATTGTGGAGCGTGGTAGACACGAGGAATTAGTCGCACAAGGCGGGATCTATGCCCAGATGAATGCCATCCAGCAAACAGTGGTGTAAGATTGTCCTGCAAAGAAAAAGATTGAAAACCAGCCTGTATCTAGTATATAGGCTGGTTTTATGCTATAATGAAGTGATAATAGTGAGGTGATCCAGATGTATATTGAAATGGTAGATGAGACTGGTCAAGTCTCTGACGAAATCTTAAAACAAACGCAAGAAATTTTAGAATTTGCTGCTCAAAAAATTGGGAAAGAAGACAAGGAAATGGCTGTGACTTTTGTAACCAATGAACGCAGTCATGAACTAAATCTTGAATACCGTGATACGGATCGTCCGACGGATGTCATTAGTTTAGAATACAAGCCAGAGATGGAGATTTCTTTTGACGAGGAAGACCTTGCAGAAAATCCAGAATTGGCAGAGATGATGGCTGAATTCGATACCTATATTGGTGAGCTCTTTATTTCAATTGACAAGGCGCGCGAGCAAGCCGAAGAATATGGCCACAGCTTTGAGCGCGAAATGGGATTTTTAGCAGTGCATGGTTTTCTTCACATCAATGGCTATGATCACTATACGCCGGAAGAAGAAAAGGAAATGTTTGGCTTACAGGAAGAGATTTTGACAGCCTATGGACTCACAAGACAATAAGCGAAAATGGAAAAATCGGGACTTCACTTCAAGCCTGGAGTTTGCGATAACAGGGATTTTTACTTCGATCAAGGAAGAGCGCAATATGCGCAAGCATGCCTTATCAGCCCTTGTAGCAATTCTTGCTGGTTTGGTATTTAGGATTTCTGCGACAGAGTGGCTCTTTTTGTTGCTCAGTATTACCTTGGTGATTGCTTTTGAAATTATGAATTCAGCCATTGAAAATGTGGTGGATTTAGCTAGTAACTACCATTTCTCCATGTTGGCAAAGAATGCCAAAGACATGGCGGCTGGAGCAGTCCTTGTCGTATCAGGCTTTGCCTTACTCACAGGACTGGTGATTTTTGTGCCCAAATTCTGGGCCTTGGTATTTGGATAAGAGGGAGTATGCCCTCGTGAAAGGATAATATGACATTTAAATCAGGCTTTGTAGCCATTTTAGGACGTCCCAATGTTGGGAAGTCAACTTTTTTGAACCACGTCATGGGGCAAAAGATTGCCATCATGAGTGACAAGGCGCAGACAACGCGCAATAAGATTATGGGGATTTATACGACGGATAAGGAACAGATCGTCTTTATCGATACCCCAGGGATTCACAAACCCAAGACAGCTCTTGGAGACTTCATGGTGGAGTCGGCCTATAGCACCCTTCGAGAAGTGGATACGGTTCTCTTTATGGTGCCAGCAGATGAACCGCGTGGGAAGGGCGATGACATGATCATCGAACGCCTCAAGGCTGCTAAGGTGCCGGTTATTCTTGTGGTCAATAAGATCGACAAGGTGCACCCAGACCAACTCTTGGCGCAAATCGATGACTTCCGTAGTCAGATGGATTTCAAGGAAATCGTGCCGATTTCAGCCCTCCAAGGAAACAATGTTTCGCGTTTGATTGATATTTTGAGTGAAAACTTGGAAGAAGGTTTCCAATATTTCCCTGCTGACCAAATCACTGACCACCCAGAGCGTTTCTTGGTCTCTGAAATGATCCGTGAAAAGGTCTTGCACTTGACGCGGGAAGAAATTCCCCACTCTGTTGCCGTGGTCGTGGATTCTATGAAGCGGGATGAAGAAACCGATAAGGTCCATATTCGTGCAACCATCATGGTTGAGCGCGATAGCCAAAAAGGCATTGTCATCGGAAAGGGCGGGGCCATGCTCAAGAAGATCGGAACCCTTGCGCGTAAGGATATTGAGCTCATGCTAGGGGACAAGGTCTTCCTAGAAACCTGGGTGAAAGTCAAGAAAAATTGGCGGGATAAGAAATTGGATCTTGCCGATTTCGGATACAACGAAAAAGAATATTAAGAAGAGGTGGGCAGAAGGCCTGCTTCTTGTTTTTGAAAGGAGTTCTATGCCTGAATTACCAGAAGTAGAGACCGTTCGACGAGGTCTTGAGAAATTAATTCTTGGAAAAACCATCCAGTCAGTGGAAGTAAAGTATCTTAAGATGGTTCAGACGGATCTAGATGCTTTTTGTCAAGATCTTCCAGGTCAAGAAATTCGGGCCATGGGGCGCCGTGGGAAATACCTTTTATTTTATCTGACGGATCTGGTCCTCATCTCACATTTGCGGATGGAAGGCAAGTATTTCTTTTATCCAGACGAGGTTCCTCTTCGCAAGCATGCCCATGTCTTCTTTCATTTCACAGATGGTGGTACTCTGGTCTATGAAGATGTCCGCAAGTTTGGGACCATGGAAGTCCTAGTACCTGAGCTTGTCGACAGCTATTTTTTGGCGAAAAAAATTGGTCCAGAGCCGACGGAAGCGGATTTTAAAGAACCAGCCTTCCAAGCAGCTCTTAAAAAATCAAAGAAACCCATTAAATCAGCTCTTTTAGACCAAAAATTAGTGGCCGGTCTGGGCAATATCTATGTGGATGAGGTCCTTTATCGAGCCAAGGTTCATCCAGCTCGTTTGGGTCAAAGCTTGACTGCTAGAGAAGCCAAAGCCGTTCGCAAAGAAACGATTGCTGTGCTTGCTCAAGCTGTTGAAAAGGGTGGCTCCACCATTCGCTCCTACAGCAATGCTTTTGGAGAAGACGGCACCATGCAGGAAGAACACCAGGTCTATGGAAAAACAGGCCAGCCGTGTTTGCGCTGCGGGACGCCGATTGAGAAAATTCAGCTGGGGGGACGTGGAACCCATTTTTGCCCTCACTGCCAAAAGGAGAACTAGATGGCAAGAATCATCGGATTAACAGGAGGGATTGCTTCAGGAAAGTCCACTGTCACCTCCTATTTGAGAGAAAAAGGCTATCCGGTTATTGATGCTGATCGAGTGGTCCATGACTTGCAAGCACCAGGAGGAGCCCTCTACCGTGTCCTAGTGGATCATTTTGGGAAAGAGATCCTTACCAAAGAAGGAGAGCTGGACCGCGTTGCTTTGGGTCAGCGGATCTTTTCAAATCCTAGTGAAAGAAACTGGTCCAATCGCGTCCAAGGCAGGCTTATTCGTGAGGCTCTAGCTGAGGTAAGAGATAGACAAGCTGCACAATCCGGTCTCTTTTTTATGGATATTCCTCTCTTAATCGAGCAAGGCTATGAAGAGTGGTTTGAATCTGTCTGGTTGGTAGCTGTGTCAAAAGAAACCCAGCTCAAGCGCCTGATGGAACGCAACCACTTATCGGAACTGCAGGCCCAAGAACGCATCACGTCTCAAATGACGCTAGATGAAAAAAGAGCCCATGCAGATCTGGTCTTAGACAATAATGATGATCTAACTGCCCTCTATGCCCAATTAGATGCAGCCCTACAACAATTAGAAAGAAGATGATTTTATCACAAGAGAAATCAATTGGCGTAAAAATCTATATATTGCCTGGATCGGGTGCTTTTTCATCGGAGCCAGCCTTTCTTTAGTCGTTCCTTTTATGGCCCTATTTGTGGAAGAGTTGGGTGTTACGGGCAAGGCTGTTCCCTTTTATGCTGGGATAGCCGTCGCAAGTTCTTCTGTAACCTCTGCGATCATGTCTCCCATCTGGGGGAGCTTAGCCGACCGCTATGGTCGAAAACCCATGATGCTTAGAGCTTCCGTTGCCATGACGCTGACCATGGGAGGTATTGCCTTTGTTCCATCCGTCTTTTGGCTTTTGGTCCTGCGCTTGCTCAATGGGGTCTTTTCAGGCTTTGTCCCCAATAGTACAGCCCTGATTGCCAGTCAAGTTCCCAAGGACCAATCTGGCTATGCTCTAGGGACTTTATCGACTGGTGTCGTAGCTGGAACCTTGATGGGCCCTTTGATTGGGGGACTCATTGCTGAAAATCTGGGAATGCGCAATGTCTTTCTCTTGGTCGGCTTCTTCTTATTTTTGGTTTCCCTCTTAACCTTCTGGTGCATTGAAGAAGAGTATGAGCCCCTTCCAAAAGAAGAACAAAAATCCAGCTGGGAGTTGCTCATGTCCATTCAGCAAAAAGATATCCTCTTGGGCCTCTTTTTGACCAGCATGACCATCCAAATGATCGCCCAATCTATTTCTCCGATCCTGCCTCTTTATGTGCGAGCTTTGGGACAAAGAGATAACCTGATCTTCGTATCAGGGATGATTGTTTCGGCTATGGGAGTCTCCAGTATGCTCTTTTCAGGTTGGATGGGAAAACTCGGAGACCGAATCGGAAATCACCGGCTCTTATTAATCGCCCTTCTCTATAGTGGCTGTCTCTATATCCTTTGTGCCCAAGCGCAAACACCCCTGCAATTAGGGATTTTACGCTTCCTCTTTGGAATCGGGACAGGAGCCCTACTACCTGGAGTTTCTGCATTATTGAATCGTTTAACCCCTCCTGAAGGGATTTCTCGGATCTTTAGCTACAACCAGCTCTTTTATTACTTAGGTGGTGTATTAGGGCCAATGATGGGATCGAGTATTTTCATGCATTTTGGCTATCATTGGGTATTTTACGGTACAGCCCTTTTGGCCTTTACCGATTTGATGTTCCTCTTATTCTTATTTAGAAAGTATTTGAAAGTGAGAGACGTACGTGCGAATTAAAGTTCAATTGACCTGCACCAGCTGTGGGAGTCAGAATTATTTGACCAGTAAGAATACCAAAACCCATCCTGAAAAGATCGAGGTCTTGAAGTATTGTCCCAAGGAAAGAAAAGTAACCTTACATATTGAATCAAAATGATTTTCATGGTATAATAGTGAAGATTTTAAGGAGTTTTGAATATGAGCGGAGCATTAACAACTATTTTACTAGTATTATCAGTATTGATTATTATCGCAATTTTTATGCAACCAACAAAAAACCAATCGAGCAACGTCTTTGACGCAAGCTCAAATGACTTGTTTGAACGTTCAAAAGCGCGCGGGTTTGAAGCCGTGATGCAGCGTTTAACAGCTATTATGATCTTCTTTTGGTTATTGATCGCGATGATCTTAATGGTACTTTCTAGTAGATAAGATAGGCTCAGACAATGTCTTTGCCTATTTTTATTTTGCAAAACAAAGACACAAGTAGATAGAAAAAAGGAGGCTGGATAACCAGCAAATAAATCAATGAAAACAAGTATTAAAGAATATTTACAAGAGCATGACAAAGTCCAGATCAATGATCTGGCAGCAGCTCTAGGAAAAGAAGGGTCTAAGGATTTCCGTGACTTGGTAAAAACCATCTCTCTGATGGAACGCCGTCATGAGTTGAAATTCGAGGATGATGGCTCTCTTCGTTTGGCTCAAAAGAAGGCCCCAGCCATTACGCTCAAGGGGATCTTTCATGCCCATAAGAATGGCTTTGGTTTTGTCAGTTTAGAAGGCGAAGAAGAGGACCTCTTTGTTGGCCGAAATGATGTCAACCACGCCATCGATGGGGACACCGTTGAGATCGTCATTACCAAGGTAGCAGACCGAAACAAGGGAACGGCAGCAGAAGCTAAGATTATTGATATCTTGGAGCATAGCATCAAAACGGTAGTTGGACAAATCGTTCTGGATGAGGAAAAGCCTAAATATGCCGGCTACATTCGTTCGAAAAATCAAAAGATCAGCCAGCTGATCTATGTGAAGAAGCCAGCCATCCAATTGGAAGGGACCGAAATCCTCAAGGTCGAAATTGATCAATACCCGAGCCGCAAGCACAATTATTTTGTGGCGACTGTGCGGGATGTGGTCGGTCATGTAACAGATCCAGGAATCGATGTCTTGGAAGTGTTAGAATCCATGGACATTGTCTCAGAATTTCCAGAAGAAGTGCTGAAAGAGGCTGAGAATGTTCCAGATGCACCGTCTAAAAAGGATTTAGAGGGACGCTTGGATCTGCGAGAGGAGATCACCTTTACGATCGACGGGGCAGATGCCAAAGACTTGGACGATGCGGTCCATATCAAGCTACTCAAGAACGGCAACTTTGAGCTGGGTGTTCACATCGCAGATGTTTCTTATTATGTTACAGAAGGTTCAGCACTCGACAAGGAAGCTCTAAATCGGGCGACTTCTGTCTATGTGACCGACCGAGTAGTACCCATGTTGCCAGAGCGTCTCTCCAATGGGATCTGTTCTTTAAATCCGAATGTGGACCGTCTGACCCAGTCTGCTATCATGGAGATTGATCCTCATGGCAAGGTCGTCAAGCATACCATTACCCAAACAGTGATCAATACAACCTTCCGAATGACATATAGCGACGTCAATGATATCTTAGCGGGCGACGAAGAAAAGGCTCAAACCTTTAAGAAAATTGTCCCAAGTATTCATCAAATGGCCACCTTGCATGGCATTCTAGAAAGCATGCGGATTCGTCGCGGCGCCCTTAATTTTGATACCAATGAGGCTAAAATCCTGGTCAATAAAGAAGGAAAACCGGTCGATATCGTCCTTCGTCAAAGAGGAATTGCTGAGCGGATGATCGAGTCCTTTATGCTGATTGCCAATGAAACAGTGGCGGAGCACTTTACACGACTAGAACTGCCGTTCATCTACCGGATCCACGAAGATCCAAAGGCAGAAAAAGTACAGATGTTTATCGATTATGCTTCTAGCTTCGGGATCCAAATCTACGGAACGGCTAGTGAGATGAGCCAAGAAGCCCTGCAAGAAATTATGCGCAAGGTCGAAGGGGAACCCTATGCAGATGTCCTTTCGATGATGTTGTTGCGCTCGATGCAGCAGGCTCGCTACTCAGAGCATAACCATGGCCACTATGGGCTTGCTGCTGAGTATTATACCCACTTTACCAGTCCCATCCGTCGGTATCCGGACCTGATGGTTCATCGAATGGTGCGCGAATATGGAAAATCCCAAGAAGTAGCTGAACACTTTGAACAAGTCCTTCCGGACATTGCCAGCCAATCCTCTAGTCGGGAACGTCGAGCTATTGATGCGGAGCGCGAAGTAGAAGCCATGAAGAAGGCAGAATACATGGAAGACTATGTTGGGGAAGAGTACGATGCCGTGGTTTCCAGTGTGGTAAAATTTGGCCTCTTTGTGGAGTTGCCAAATACGGTTGAAGGCTTGATCCATATTACCAATCTCCCTGAATTCTACCATTTTAACGAACGAGATCTAACCCTTCGCGGGGAAAAATCCGGAGTGACCTTCCGTGTCGGTCAGCAAATCCGAATCAAGGTAGAAAGAGCCGACAAGATGACCGGAGAGATTGATTTCTCTTATATTCCAAGTGAATGGGATGTCGTTGAAAAAGGCCTCAAGTCTAAAGGACGTGACCGAGATGGCAATCGCCGGGATCGCAGACGCAAGGACAAAAAAGTTTCTAAGGGATCAACTGCTAGAAAAGATGACAAGCGGAAAGATTCTTCCTCTAAATCCAAAAAGAAAAAAGGGAAGAAACCATTTTACAAGGAAGTAGCAAAGAAAGGAGTCAAACATGGCAAAGGGCGAAGGAAAGGTAGTCGCTCAAAATAAAAAGGCGAGACATGACTACACCATCGTGGATACAATAGAAGCAGGGATGGTGCTGACAGGTACAGAGATCAAAAGTGTCCGTGCAGCACGCATTAACTTGAAAGATGGTTTTGCACAAGTAAAAAATGGCGAAGTTTGGCTTAGCAATGTCCACATTGCTCCTTACGAAGAAGGCAATATCTGGAACCAAGATCCAGACCGTCGTCGCAAGCTCCTGCTTCATAAAAAGCAAATCCAAAAGCTGGACCAAGACACCAAAGGGACCGGAATGACCTTGGTACCTTTGAAGGTCTATCTCAAGGATGGCTATGCCAAATTGCTTTTGGGGCTCGCTAAAGGGAAACATGATTATGACAAGCGTGAATCCATCAAACGTCGGGAACAGAACCGGGACATCGCACGGGTCATGAAACAATACAATACACGTTAAAGAAAAAGGCAGTTTTGAAACTTGTTTCAGAACTGTCTTTTTTCTTAGAGATGGGCTCTCCTTTTTCAACTTGTAAAAAGGGGCTTTTTTCTGTATGATAAGGATAGTGAAAGAAAAAGGAGAAGCAGCATGACACAAAAATTGATCGCCTACAAGCGCATGCCTATCTGGACCAAGGATAGCATGCCAGAAGCTCTTCAAAGAAAGCACAATACCAAGGTGGGAACCTGGGGGAAGATTACAGTTTTAAAAGGTCAGTTACGATTTATTGAATTGACCGAAGAGGGGGAAGAAATCGCGAGCCACCTCTTTGAAGCAGGAGCAGAAAACCCCATGGCCGAACCCCAGGCCTGGCACCGTGTGGAAGCAGCGACTGACGATGTGGAGTGGTACCTAGAATTTTACTGTGAGCCAAAAGACTATTTCCCAAAAAAATACAACACCAATCCTGTCCATTCAGAAGTACTAGAAGCAGTGGAAATTGTCCCCGCTGGAAAGGCGCTGGATCTAGGATGCGGGCAAGGCCGCAACGCCCTCTTTTTGGCCCAACATGGCTTTGACGTGACAGCTGTAGATCAAAATGAACTGGCTCTTGAGATTTTACAAAGTATTGTCGCTGAGGAAGATATGGACATGCCAGTAGGACTTTATGATATCAATGCTGCTACACTCACCCAAAACTATGATTTCATCGTGTCAACTGTGGTCCTCATGTTTTTAGAGGCAGAGCGGATCCCAGCGATCATTCGCAATATGCAAGAGCATACCAACCGAGGTGGCTACAATCTCATTGTCTGTGCCATGGATACAGAAGATTATCCTTGTCAGATTCCCTTCTCATTTACCTTTAAAGAAGGAGAATTGGCGGAATATTACAAGGATTGGGAATTGGTCAAATACAATGAAAATCCTGGCCACCTCCATCGTCGAGATGAGAATGGAAATCGAATTCAACTTCGATTTGCAACCATGTTGGCAAAGAAAAAATAGAGAAAAAGCAGGATGTTAAGATCCTGCCTTCAGATTGAAGACAAAGTCATATAAAAAACTTTCCTTAGGTGAGTACGGACGTCAGCGAACTTCTTCGAAGTTCCAAGACTTAGTTTTGAGCCTAGGGCCTCAAAACTCCCGAGTGCCTGAAACCTTATTGTTTCAGGCACTTTTCTCACAGCGGAAAGTTTCGGTATTTTCTTGAATCGATTTAAAAAATGGAACTCATTTTTATTTTTTTTACAAAATCGCTTAACTTATTTTACTTTAAAGTAGTTTGTCTACATTCTAAAAGCAGGATGTTAGGATCCTGCCTTTTTACTTCCTTACAAACAAGTTGAACAAGGTGATCAGATCTTTTTTCATTTGCCAAAAGAAAAACCTTCTCCAGAAGGATAGGAAAAGGTTGGGGGATTTAGTTCCAGCTAGCAAAGTCGCAGACACTGAGAATGATCGTTCCAATTTCAATGGGGTCCTCTTTTGCACCCGATTCTAACCAGGTAACAATTACAGATTCGATCGTAGCGATGAAAATTTCTAGACCATACTTGTATGGAACTTGAAAGTCTGAAATGATGTGTTCTTTAGCGTGGGGAGTATCGTCCAGTGCATGAAGGGTAAAACTTCTTACCAATTTACGAAAGTCCGAGCAACAGGATTGTGACAATGCATATATAAAATCATAATTCTCTTTAATAGCGGTCAACACATTGAGAAAGTTTACCTTGACAGGACTTCCTTCAACGAAGAGGCTATCCAATTCTTGCATCATGTCCATTTTCATTTGCTCAAACATGTCGTATTTATCGACATAATGCAGATAGAAGGTCCCGCGGTTAATTCCAGCGGTTTCGGTTAATTGTCGAATAGTGATGCTGTCAAAAGGTTGTTGCAAGAGGAGTTTTGAGAGCGCATTTCGTAAGTCTGACTTGGTTGTTGTTTGTCTTTGGCGTACCATATGTTCCTTTCTGTAGTTGTATAAATTTATTCTTATTTATTTGACGTTAAAATAATTTATATGTTAAATAATTTCACGACACTAACAAAGAGCATTATACTCCAAAAGAATAAATTAGACAACAATTCTCATTTTTGTACAGATAACGAAAAGTGTACAAAAATTTTATAAGTTTATGAATGACGGGCACTGGCAAGATTTTGTGAAAACCTCACAACAATTAGTGATTTAAAATAATTCCCTCCTAAAAAAATGGTCAGGAAATTTTTAGGAAATGGAGGAGCAAGATGGAAAAGGGAGTGTAATAAACCAAAAGAGGCTGGGACACAAGTCCTAGCCTCTCAATTATTTTTGGATTGTCGAGTAAGACGCAGTGGTTGAGTGGGCTCT
The DNA here is from genome assembly GCA_963554405.1 of uncultured Streptococcus sp. Taxonomy (GTDB): domain Bacteria; phylum Bacillota; class Bacilli; order Lactobacillales; family Streptococcaceae; genus Streptococcus. Next base: position 16,207 of record CAUVRI010000012.1, read on the forward strand.
ACTACACTGATTTCATCAGCTTTTACAGCCCTACTCAACTGTGCGGAGGTGGGACGACGAAATCGAATTCTAACGAATTACCGATTTCTGTCCCACTCTCTCTTTATTTGATAAAAGTTGTCACGATCAAATTGAAATTTAAGATAGTTAAGACAATCGCAACGAGATAGCCTAAGAAAGTATTCCATTTCGCATTAACATGTTCTCCCATGATTTCCTTGTTGGAGGTGAAATAAACCAGAGGGAAGATGGAGAATGGAAGAGCCGCTGATAGGAAGACTTGAGAATAAACCAGAAGGTCATCAAGGACATGTTCCTGATCTCCAAATAAGATCGCAACGATGATGACAGGAAGAAGGGCAATGATCCGAGTCATGAGACGAACGACCCATTGTGGCAGGCGGAATCTCAAGAAACCTTCCATAACGATTTGACCAGTTAGGGTCCCAGTTATGGTTGAATTTTGACCACTGGCTAACAAAGCGATGGCAAAGAGGGTGGACAAGAAGGGACTAGCGATAGCACCGGCAATGTGGTTATCCTTGAGGGCATTGTACATGCTAGAAAAAGCACCGATCTTATCCCCGTGACCGAAGAAGAGGGCCGCTCCAAGAATCAAGAGGAGGGAGTTGACGACGAAGGCCAAACTCAATTCAATATTTGAATCCCAGGTCATAAAGCGCACTGCCCGTTTGATATCTGCTGGATCTTTGTAGTCCACCTTTCGCGTTTGCGAAATGGAAGAGTGGAGATAGAGGTTGTGGGGCATTACGGTTGCCCCGATGATTCCAAGCGCCAAGGTCAAGGCTTCATTTCCTTTTGGAAGTCCAATTCCTAGCACCTCTTTTTGAGGGAGAAAGCCAGCGAAGATTCCTCCGATATCTGGTTTCGATAGGAATACCAGATAACCAAAAATTGCAAGGATCGTGAGGATCAAGGTTGATACGATGGCCTCGATCTTTCGAAATCCTAGATGCATGAGTCCTAGTAATAGGAAGACATCAAAGATAGTGATCAGGATAGAAAAGAGCAAGGGCCAGCCAAAAAGAAGGTGGAGGGCAATCCCTGATCCGATGACTTCTGCTAAATCTGTCGCCATCAAGGCAAGCTCAATCACAATCCAAAGGGTATAGCGAAGCCATTTTGGCAAATGATGGGCGGTTGTTTGGGCCAGATCCTTACGATGGACAATCCCTAGTTTACCAGCCATTTGTTGCAACTGCATGGCGATTAAAGACGAGAGAAGAACCACTGATAGGAGGAGGTAGCGGTATTGGGCCCCTCCGACGACACTCGTAATCCAGTTTCCCGGATCCATATAGCCGACAGCTACTAGACTTCCTGGTCCTGAAAAGAGCAGAAGGGTCTTCCAAAAAGGGATCCCTTTTGGCACGTCAATAGATTGGTTGATTTCTTGAAGTGATTTCCTTTCAAACTGTTGTAAACTCACAATGAGCCTTCTTTCTAAGAATAAATCAAATTTGTCTCTAATTATAGCATAAAATTTATAATAGTTCATGATAATTTAGGATAACCTTGTTTTCTACTACCTCGATTTCTTTGTAATCTATCAGAAAAGGACTATAATATAGATAGGAAGTAGGAGGTGGGAGAGGAAATGGCCTACATCGAAATGCAGCATTGTTACAAGCGCTATACGAGTGGAGAAACAGAAATTTTCGCTAACCGGGATGTTTCCTTTGAGATTGAAAAAGGCGAGTTGGTCATTATTTTGGGAGCATCAGGAGCTGGAAAATCAACGGTTCTCAATATCTTAGGAGGGATGGACACCAATGACGAGGGTCAGGTTCTGATTGATGGGGTGGATATTGCAAAGCTCAATGCTCATCAACGAACCAATTATCGACGAGATGATGTTGGTTTTGTCTTTCAATTTTATAATCTGGTCCCCAATTTGACAGCTAAGGAGAATGTTGAGTTGGCTTCAGAAATTGTTTCTGATGCTCTGGATCCGGAAGCTGTTTTAAGAGAAGTAGGACTTGGCAATCGTCTTGATAATTTTCCTGCCCAATTGTCAGGCGGCGAGCAACAACGGGTGGCGATCGCTCGGGCAGTGGCGAAGAACCCTAAAATTCTCCTTTGTGATGAGCCAACGGGAGCCTTGGATTACCAGACGGGTAAGCAAGTATTGGGGATTTTACAGGATATGTCTCGAAAAAAGGGAGCGACGGTCATCATCGTAACCCATAATGGTGCCCTAGCTCCGATTGCAGACCGTGTGATTCGCATGCATGACGCCAAGGTCAAGTCGGTAGAAATCAATGAGCTTCCTCAAGATATTGCTACACTAGAGTATTAGAAGAGGTGGTAGCATGAAACGAAAAGTCTATTGGAAGGATTTGTTTGCTTCCTTTACACATTCAAAAGGACGTTTTCTCTCCATCTTAACCTTGATGTTGTTGGGAAGCTTGGCCTTGGTTGGCTTAAAGGTGACCACTCCAAATATGCACCGAACGGCTAACCAGTTTATTCAGCAACAAAAGATGCTAGATCTTGCTGTCATGGGGGACTTGGGATTAGACCAGGTAGACCAAGAGGAGTTTTTAGGAGTCAAAGGGGCGCGTGTCGAATTTGGTTCACTGCTGGATTTGACAGTGAAAGGAACAGGAGAGGCAATTCGACTTTTTTCTGTTCCAAAGAGCCTTTCTTCTTTTCGTGTGACCAAGGGGCGCCTGCCCCAAAAAGAAGGGGAACTGGCCCTAGCAAGTTTTTGGGAGGATCGCTATCAGATAAGGGATACCCTCACACTTGAAGAAAAGGCTGGAACGCGCTCTAGTTTAAAGCGAAAGCAATTCACCATTGTTGGCTTTGTTCAATCCTCTGAGATGTGGTCTCAAAAAAACTTAGGCACTGCCATGAGTGGCAGTGGAAATCTAGATGCCTATGCACTAGTTTCAAAAGAGGTCTTTACGACGAAACTTCCCGCGATGGCACGGATTCAGTTTGATGATCTGAAGTCTTTAGATTCTTTTTCGCAAGTCTACCAAAAAGGGCTCGAAGCCCATCAAGAAGAGTTAGAAAAACTTCTGAAAGACAATGGAAAGGCCCGCTATCAAAGACTCAAGCAGGAGGCGGATGGACAGATTCAAAAAGGCCAGAAAGAACTCAGTCGTGCCAAGGAAACACTCCAGTCAGCCAAGAGTCAGATCGATCAGGCTCAAAAACAATTAGAGTTGCAGGAGGCCCAGTTCAAAAAACTAAACCCATTTCTGCCAGCTAAAGAGCAAGTAGCCAGTCAAGAAAAGATCCATCAAGCCAAAGAACAACTGGATCAGAAAATGAAAGACTGGGCTACAGGTGAATCGGAGCTTGCAAAAAAAGAGGAGGAGCTGAAAAAAGCCCAAACCGAGCGAGATCAGCTGGAAATTCCAACTTATCATGTCTATGACCGCAAGACCATGCCAGGTGGACAAGGTTACTTGATGTATAGCAATGCTAGTAGTAGTATTTCCGCTGTCGGAAATATTTTTCCGGTTGTTCTTTATCTGGTAGCAGCCATGGTGACCTTTACCACGATGACCCGCTTTGTCGATGAAGAGCGAACCAATGCAGGGATATTTAAGGCGCTGGGCTATCGTACCAGGGACATCATTCTCAAATTTGTCCTCTATGGATTCTTTGCAGGGACGATCGGTACCCTTCTAGGAACCTTGCTGGGCCATTATTTCCTATCGGGGATCATTTCCAACATTATCACGCAAGGGATGGTGATTGGAGAGAGCAGAGAGTATTTTTATGGGGATATGACTCTGATTGCGCTCGGACTGTCTTTCGTCGCGAGTGTGCTTCCGGCTTACTGGGTTTCGCGTAAGGAATTAAAAGAAGAAGCTAATCTTTTATTGCTTCCTAAACCACCGGTATCTGGTTCGAAGATTTTCCTGGAGCGTCTCCATTTTATTTGGGAGCGTCTGAGTTTCACCCACAAGGTCACTGCTCGTAATCTCTTTCGTTACAAACAACGGATGCTGATGACCATTTTTGGAGTGGCAGGTTCTGTTGCTCTCCTCTTTGCAGGGCTAGGGATTCAATCTTCTGTAGGAGGGGTTTCCAAACGCCAATTTCAAGAGATCCTATCTTATGAGTTGATTGTAACCCAAAAAACCAATGCATCAAGCCAAGAAAGCAAGGAACTAACCAATCGTCTGGAAAAATCAGATATCAAAGATTATCGACCGATTTATAGTAAGGTCATCGAAGCTTCTTTAAAGGGTGGACGCGACAAGCAGACCATTACGATGATGGTAACGGATCGTACAGATTTTTCTCCCTTTGTCAGCTTGCGTTCTCTCAAGCAAGGAGAGTCCTTGTCTCTCAAGAAAGGGGTCATCATCAGTAGTAAGCTAGCACAACTAGCCCAGGTTACAGTCGGGGATCGACTGATCTTAGATGGTCACACTTTTAAGGTGGCGGGAATCACTGAAAATTATGTCGGCCATTTTATCTATATGGGTCAGGCAAGTTACCAAAAAATCTACGGAAAGCGGACTTCAGCAAATAGCTATTTGGTGCAGTTGAAAAATCCTTCTACACGACAAGTACAGGCTGTCAGTCGGGATATGATGAATCATGCAGCTGTGAAGGCGGTTAGTCAGAACGCTTCGATGATTTCCCTCTTTAATTCAGTTGCCAAATCCTTGGACACTACTATGATGATTCTAGTAGTCGTATCGATCTTGCTAGCCATCGTGATCTTGTATAATTTAACCAATATCAATGTGGCAGAGCGGATCCGTGAATTATCAACCATTAAGGTCTTAGGATTCCATAATAAGGAAGTGACGCTCTATATTTACCGCGAAACCATCTTATTGTCTATCATAGGGATCCTCATGGGATTAGTGGGTGGTTATTATCTTCATCAATTCCTCATTGCCATGATTGCACCAGATGCCATTCTCTTTTACCCTAAAGTAGGACTTGGCGTTTTCCTATTTCCTGTCGGAGGAATGATCCTTCTCTTGATCCTGTTAGAAATTTATGTTGACCATTATCTTCGAAAAGTAGACATGCTCGAAGCCCTCAAATCAGTAGACTAAGATACAAAGCCGTTAAGCAACTCTTTGGAAAAAGATAAATCCAACGACGAAGCGTCCGCTTCTAGCCTGTGTTTTCATTTCTGGTAGCATGGAATGTTCATAAAACTTTCACCTTTGGGTGGAAGTTTTTCTTCTCTTTGTTATAATGGAGAGAAGGAGAAGATCATGACTAAAATTGCTTTACTTTCAGATATTCATGGAAATACGACAGCATTAGAAGCTGTCCTAGAGGATAGTCGAAAAGCCAAGGTGGATGAATATTGGCTCTTGGGAGATAGTTTGATGCCAGGGACAGGGAGACGGGACCTCTTGGAGCTGTTAGAGGAGTTACCGATTACGGTCAAAGTCCTTGGGAACTGGGAGGATAGTCTTTGGCGGGCTATGAGGGGGATGTTGGATGAGACCAGACCCAGTCATCGCTACCTCATGCGCCAGTGTCAATATATTCTTGAAGAAATCACGCCCCAGGAAATTGAAGACATGCAGAAAACGCCCATGCAGGTCCATAGAGAAATCGCAGGTTTAAAGATCGGCATTACCCACCACTTACCTGATAAGAATTGGGGTCGCGAATTGATCCACATTGGTGAGCAGAAGGATTTTGATCGCTTGGTGACAAACCCGTCTTGTGATATTGCAGTCTACGGACACATTCACCAGCAGTTTTTCCGCTACGGGACAGGAGGAGAACTGATTATCAATCCTGGATCGATCGGTCAACCTTTCTTTTTGGAAAAGAATCTTCGCAAGGACCTTCGGGCCATGTATGCCATTCTCGAATTTGATCAAATGGGGCTAAAAGATGTCGATTTTAGACGGGTGGACTATGATGTCCAAAAAGAACTGCAACTGGCAAAAGACCTCCATCTTCCTTATTACCAAGTGTATTATGAAAGTTTGGTCAATGGCATTCATCATACCCACAATCATGAGCTCCTTCATGAAATTGAGCAGAGAGAAGGTCATGATCGAGAAATCGATGCTTGGCTAGAGGACTTCTTCCAATAGTGTAACTGTTGACATTACAACTGAAAAGAGTATAATAGGAATAACGAAAGTCGTCCCTTGACGGTTGTTCAATAGACTCTACCTTCAAAAACGGGTAGAAAGGAGTGAAGTTATGCAAATTTCGAGTCGCTTTACCATTGGGACTCATGTCTTGATCATGATTGCTCTACAAGGAGAAAAAACAAAAGTAACCAGTGATTTTTTGGCAGGAAGTGTCGGCGTGAACCCTGTTATTATTCGAAAGACCTTGTCTCAGTTGAAGAAAGCTGGATTGATCCATGTAGCGCGTGGGACAGGCGGAGCTGAGCTCGCAAAAGCAGCCGATGAGATCAGTTTGCTGGATATCTATCAAGCAGTAGAATGTTTAGGTTCGACAGGTCAATTATTTGGTTTTCATGACAATCCAAATCCAGCCTGCCCAATTGGCCACAATATCCACAATGTTTTAGATGGGAAGCTTGAGGACATTCAGACTGCTATGGAAAAAGAAATGTCTCAAACCACTTTAAAAGACGTCGTAGAAGATACGCAGAAAAGAATGAAACTCGAATCGGTTTCATAAGAAAAAAGAGAGTGGGACAGAAATCGGTAATTCGTTAGAATTCGATTTCGTCGTCCCACCTCCGCACAGTTGAGTAGGGCTGTAAAAGCTGATGAAATCAGCGTAGTAGAGCCCACTCAACCACTGCGTATTGCTCGACAATCCAAAGATAATTAAGAGGCTAGGACTTTTGTCCCAGCCTCATTTTTTATAGTTATTAACGAAACAAGATGTTTGTTATATATTGAAACGACTAAAGGATTAGTCAAAGTAAAGTAAGTCTTTGCTGGTTTCAGTGAAGAGTCCAAATCCGTCTTTTGTGACGTACCCACAATCTTCGATACGGACACCGACTTTACCTGGAATATAGATTCCTGGTTCAACTGAGAAGCACATGCCTTCTTCAAGCACCATGTCATTTCCTTCCATAATAGAAGGGAATTCATGCACGTCCATTCCGATCCCGTGTCCGAGGCGGTGGTTGAAGTATTCACCATAGCCAGCTTTTTCGATGACGCTCCGTGCAGCACGGTCTACGTCATGTGCTGTTACACCTGGTTTGATCATGTCAATGGCTGCTTGTTGAGCTTCTAAAGTCAAGTGGTAGATTTCTTTTTTGAAATCATCTGGTTTCCCAACAGCAACAGTACGAGTCATATCTGACGCATAACCATTCACCATACAGCCAAGGTCAAAGAGTAAGAGAGCATCGTTTTCGACTTTGTTGCTTCCAGGAATTCCGTGTGGGTTGGCTGCATTATTTCCAGTCAAGACCATGGTTTCAAAGCTCATTTCATAACCCAAGCGTTTGATACCAAAGTCGATTTCTGCTACGATATCAGTTTCTGTTTTATCCAGTGAGATGGCGTCGAATCCCATATTGACAGCCTTATCTGCGTATTGACCGGCCACCAACATTTTTTGGATCTCATCAGCAGATTTGATCAAGCGCATCCGGTTAATCCGTGGTGTCAAGTTGGTGAATTGAGCTTGTTCAAAGACTGTGCGCAAGCCATTGTATTTGGTAAGGATCAAGTTATCATATTCAAGTGCAACGGTTTTGGCATCGGGTTTTGCGATAGCTCCTTTAATCTTTTCCCATGGGTTTTCAGAATCCACATAGCCAACCACTTGGAAATCGACAACTGCAGTCGCCCGTTCCACTTCAAGTGCAGGAACGAAGAGAAGGGGTTCGTGGTCAGTGTAGACGAACAAGAAGAGTTGACGTTCGTGGGGATCACTGTAAAATCCAGTCAAGTAATTGATGGTGACAGGATCGGATACAACAGCGACATCTGTTTTTTCAGTTTCAAGAAAATCGACGATTTGATCTAATTTAGACATAATGCTACCTTCTTTCTATGGATCTATTTTGTCAAATTTTCCCCAAAAAAGCAAGAGTTTACAAAATTTTACCAAAATACTTGAAAGTGTTTACAATCCATGATAAAATAGGATTAATTAGAGAGTGAAAACGAAATTTTCAATAATGAAAGGAAATCTTATGAATACAGACGATACAGTAACGATTTATGATGTCGCCCGTGAAGCAGGGGTTTCAATGGCAACCGTTAGTCGTGTAGTGAATGGAAATAAGAACGTTAAAGAAAATACACGTAAAAAAGTATTAGAAGTGATCGAACGCTTGGATTACCGTCCAAATGCTGTTGCGCGTGGTCTTGCTAGCAAGAAAACAACAACAGTCGGTGTTGTGATTCCAAACATCACGAATAGCTATTTCTCTACATTGGCTAAGGGGATCGATGACATTGCTGAAATGTACAAGTACAATATTGTTCTTGCAAATAGTGATGAAGACGATGACAAAGAAGTTTCAGTGGTAAACAACCTCTTTTCAAAACAAGTGGATGGGATCATTTTCATGGGTTATCACTTGACTGAAAAGATTCGCTCAGAATTTTCACGCTCTCGGACGCCAGTTGTCCTTGCTGGGACAGTGGATGTTGAACACCAATTACCAAGTGTCAATATCGACTACAAGCAAGCAACCGTTGATGCTGTTACACAGTTGGCAAAACACAACAAGAAAATTGCTTTTGTAAGTGGCCCATTGGTGGATGATATCAATGGAAAAATTCGTTTGACAGGCTACAAAGAAGCTTTGAAAGTGAAAAAATTGAGCTATAGCGAAGGACTTGTGTTTGAATCCAAGTACCGGTACGATGAAGGTTATAACTTGGCAGAACGCATCATTGCATCCAAAGCAACAGCTGCCTTTGTAACAGGGGATGAATTGGCTGCAGGTCTCTTGAACGGCTTGTCTGATAAGGGGATCAAGGTACCAGAAGACTTTGAAATTATCACCAGTGATGATTCACAAGTAACTCGTTATACGCGTCCAAATCTATCAACGATTGGCCAACCTTTGTATGACCTTGGTGCGATCAGTATGCGCATGTTGACCAAGATCATGCACAAAGAAGAGTTGGAAGAACGCGAAGTACTGTTGTCTCATACGATCAACCAACGTGGAACGACCAAAAAATAAGGATTAGTAGACTAGAGTCTCGACATGGGAAGACGTGTCTACTAGTCTAAGAGGCTAGAACAGAACTGTTCTAGCCTCTTTTTATATGTGTCATTAATCATAAGTAATGATGAAGTGAAATTGAATGAGTGTTGGTTCAAATATTGATGTGTAAGTTACAATTAAATCGTTCTAGAGTTTGTTAAAATACCATACAACAAAATATGATGAATTTGTTTTGTTTCGTCTTCTATGTTTTTATTTGGAGATAGATGATTTCCTGTGCTATTGAGAGCACTCATGACGTTTAAAATAACCTCTGTTGACAAATCTTTAGCAATTATATTTTCATTTTTACCTAGCTCAATATATGCACGATATATTTCACGCTTTTTCTCATCTATCGCTTTTGTCATAAGTTTCGTAAAAGTAGGATCCTCTAACGTTTTTTCTTGAAAGTAGTTAGAAATCTGTTGGCTTATTTTTTTCTGACATAAAGCTAAGGCTTGATTTAATTTTGATTTATAATCTATATTACTGAGTAGAATGTTTTCAGCTTCTTGTATGATGTCTTTAAACAATTCATTAATACATAAAGCTACTAAATTATCTTTCTTATCAAAGTAATTGTAGATTGACACAGGAGAAACTTCTGCGACTTTTGCAATTGATTGTATACTTGTTTCTTTAAACCCTTTTTCTTTAAATAAAGAAAGAGCAGACTGAATAATAGCTTGCTTCTTTTTTTCTGTTGTTTTTTGATATTGATTCATTTGAACACTCCATTTGATATCAATTATAGCACAACTTTGAAATTTATCTCAGATTATTTCATTAATTCTTGACGATATCTGATATTTACAATACAATTAAGTTTGAAATATAATTAATGATATTTCAAACTTATAATAATTGAGGGAAGATATTTAATGTTAACTGAATTTCTTATTAAGCAGTCTCAAAAACCTAGTGGTCTTATTGGTAGAGTCATCACAAAAATATGGTCATTCTATTTTAAAAAACTTAGTCTTTGGGCGATTAAACAGACTACTATTTCAGATAATTATAGAATTTTAGAAATTGGTTACGGTGGCGGGAGTACTATCAAGAACCTTCTTGCTTTAAATAAAAATCTTGAGATTCATGGTATTGATATTTCTAAGGAATCATATAGAACTGCCCAACGTGTTCATTCAGATTCCATAAGAAAAGGTAGTGTCCAACTTAAGATTGGAAATGTGGAGAATATGCCTTATCAAAATAACTATTTTGATAGAATATTTGCTATTCAGACCCATATTTTTTGGAAGGATATAAAAAAGAGTTTTCAAGAAGTTTATAGAGTCCTGTCCAGCAATTCTACTTTGATAATTGCTTCTGAAAAAGAAAAAATACATTATCATATGACAGATTATCGTACAAGTCATGAATTTAGTCAGTTACTAACAAGTATTGGTTTTTCAAAAATTGAGGAAAAACAGAATCGCAATTGGATTTTGTATATCGTATATAAATAAAATAGAATTTTAAATTTCGAACAGAACTGTTCTAGCCTCTTTTTTATACTGCAAACAGGTAGAGACTTGCTGGGCACTCTTTATTTCGGTATAATAGAAGGTATGAAAGTTTTACTGTATTTAGAAGGAAAATCCGTATTACAAAAATCAGGAATTGGTCGAGCCTTGCAGCATCAAATGCATGCGCTTGATTTGGCTGGGATTCCGTATACGACAGATATTTTAGGAGATTATGATGTGGTGCATATCAATACCTATGGCCCACGGAGTTTCCTTTTGCTCCATGCAGCAAAGCGTCGTGGAAAGAAAGTCATCATGCATGGCCATTCAACCCGTGAGGATTTTGAAAATTCCTTTATCGGGTCTAACTTTTTTGCGCCCTTGTTTGGGAAGTATTTGGCTCACATGTACCAAAAGGCAGACTATGTGATCACGCCATCTGAGTATTCCAAACACCTGATTCAGTCTTATGGGGTGACTACACCGATTATCGCGGTCTCCAATGGGATTGATTTGGAAAAATACAAGAAGGATCCGAAAAAAGAAGAAGTCTTTCGCAAGCATTTTAATATCCAAGAAGGTCAAAAGGTTGTCATCTGTGCAGGGCTTTATTTTAAACGCAAAGGGATTGAAGATTTCGTAGAAGTGGCCCGTCGCATGCCGGATGTGCGCTTTATTTGGCTAGGTTCTATCAACAAATGGATCATTCCGCGTAAGATTCGTCGTATCGTGGAAAAGGATCATCCGAGTAATGTGGAATTCCCTGGCTACTTCAAGGGAGCGGTCTTCCAAGGGGCAATGACGGGTTCAGACGCTTTCTTCTTCCCATCTTATGAAGAAACAGAAGGAATCGTTGTTTTGGAAGCCTTGGCCAGTCATCAGCACACGGTCTTGCGGGATATTCCAGTATACAATGGCTGGATTGACGAGACGTCCTCTGAATTGTGCCATAATGTAGACGAATTTGTGGATTCCTTGAACAAGGTCTTGAACGGACAAGTAGACAAGCGGGAGGCCGGTTACAAGGTCGCTGAAAGTCGTTCGATTGACTTAGTGGCTTATCAATTGGTCGAAGCCTATCAAACAGTTTTGGAGATGTAAGATGCGTGTAGGGTTATTTACAGATACCTATTTCCCGCAAGTTTCGGGAGTGGCGACCAGTATTCGGACGCTCAAAACAGAATTAGAAAAATTGGGTCACACAGTCTTTATCTTTACGACAACGGATAAAGATGTCAACCGCTATGAAGATTGGAAGATCATTCGGATTCCAAGTGTGCCTTTCTTCGCCTTTAAGGACCGCCGCGTTGCTTATCGTGGCTTCTCAAAGGCGTTTGCCATTGCCAAGCAATACCAGCTGGATATTATCCATACCCAGACTGAGTTTTCACTGGGCCTTTTGGGAGTGTGGATTGGACGCGAGTTGCGGATTCCAGTCATTCATACCTACCATACCCAGTATGAGGACTATGTCCGCTATATTGCAAGAGGCATGGTTATTCGCCCAAGTATGGTCAAATACATTGTGAGAAGTTATATGAATGATCTGGATGGCGTGATCTGTCCAAGTGAGATCGTCTATGACTTGCTCCAAAAGTACAAGGTCAAGGCAGAAAAACGCATTATTCCTACAGGGATTGATTTGGCTAAGTTTGACCGACCGGAAATCACTCCGACAGAGACAGCAGCCCTTCGTGAAAAATATGAAGTCGCAGAAGATGAAACGCTTTTACTGAGCCTGTCGCGGGTTTCTTATGAAAAGAATATTCAAGCTGTTATTGCGGCCCTTCCGGATGTCCTCAAGGTCAATCCAAAAGTTAAGTTGATCGTCGCTGGAGATGGTCCTTATTTGGATGATTTGAAAAAACAAGCGGCGAAACTGGGGATTTCAGATGCGGTTGTCTTTACAGGGATGATCCCACCAAATGAGACCGCTCTCTACTATAAAGCAGCTGACTTCTTTATTTCAGCTTCAACGAGTGAGACGCAAGGGTTGACCTATTTAGAGAGTATTGCAAGTGGTACCCCAATCATCGCTCATGGCAATCCTTATCTCGATCATGTAATTGATGATCCTATGTTTGGAAAGCTCTTTTATGAAGAGAGCGAACTGGCACAAGCGATTCTTGAAGCAATTGACGAGATGCCTCCAATCGATGAGACCAAGTGGGCAGAAAAGATTGATGATATTTCTGCAGCAACCTTTGGCCGTCGGGTCTACGAATTTTACCTGGATAAAATCATCTCTAAAGACTTTTCAAATGATTTGAATCCTGAGCAAAGTCGGGTCAAGCGGATGTCTAAGACCATCGTGAAAATCCCGACCAAGGTGATTGCTCTTCCGGTCAATGGATCTGTGAAGATGATGAAGGCTTCGGTCAAACAAGTGAAGAAAATCCGTAAAATCACGCATTTCTTTGATTGAAAATGAAACTTTTTCTTGCAAAATTTTTCAATCGTGCTATAATAACTGACAGAGACATATCAAATCTAGGAAATCTGATAGAGAGCGCGTGGGGCTGGAAATCGCGTAGAGGATAGGTTTGGGACTACTCGTGATTCTTTTATGCAAACATAAAACGGTGGCTACGTTAGAGCCAATCAGAGGTGTCCCTCTTTTTTGAGGAACATAAATGAAGGTGGAACCACGTTGCGACGTCCTTTCGAGGAGGTCGCTTTTTTGATTTCTTCATGAAGACATCAAAAGGAGTGACGATTCCAATGTTCAAAGACACCTCCCACCCATTTAGCTACTAAAAACTTTATAAGGAGAAAATCATGATTAAGATTACTTTCCCAGATGGCGCTGTTCGTGAATTCGAATCTGGCGTTACTACTTTTGAAATTGCCCAATCTATCAGCAATTCTTTGGCTAAAAAAGCTCTTGCTGGTAAATTCAACGGCAAATTGATTGACACAACTCGTGCCATCACCGAAGATGGAAGCATTGAAATCGTGACACCTGATCACGAAGACGCTCTTCCCATCTTGCGTCACTCAGCAGCTCACTTGTTTGCCCAAGCAGCTCGTCGCCTCTTCCCAGATATCCACTTGGGTGTTGGTCCAGCGATTGAAGATGGTTTCTACTACGATACAGACAACCAAGCTGGTCAAATCTCTAACGAAGACCTTCCTCGTATCGAAGAAGAAATGAAGAAAATCGTGAAAGAAAACTTCCCATCTGTTCGTGAAGAAGTGACCAAAGATGAAGCGCGTGAAATCTTCAAAAATGATCCGTACAAATTGGAATTGATCGAAGAACATTCAGAAGACGAAGGTGGGTTGACCATCTACCGTCAAGGTGAATACGTTGACCTTTGCCGTGGCCCACACGTCCCATCAACTGGTCGCATCCAAATCTTCCACCTTCTTAACGTTGCTGGTGCTTACTGGCGTGGGAATAGCGACAATGCGATGATGCAACGTATCTACGGTACAGCATGGTTTGACAAGAAAGACTTGAAGAACTACCTTCAAATGCGTGAAGAAGCTAAGGAACGTGACCACCGTAAACTTGGTAAAGAGCTTGACCTCTTCATGATTTCTCAAGAAGTTGGTCAAGGTTTGCCATTCTGGTTGCCAAATGGTGCGACTATCCGTCGTGAATTGGAACGCTATATCGTGGATAAGGAGTTGGCTTCTGGCTACCAACACGTTTACACTCCACCACTTGCTTCTGTAGAGCTTTATAAGACTTCTGGCCACTGGGATCATTACCAAGAAGACATGTTCCCAACCATGGATATGGGTGACGGGGAAGAATTTGTCCTTCGTCCAATGAACTGCCCACACCACATCCAAGTCTTCAAACACCATGTTCACTCTTACCGCGAATTGCCAATCCGTATCGCTGAAATCGGTATGATGCACCGCTACGAGAAATCTGGTGCCCTCACTGGTCTTCAACGTGTGCGTGAGATGTCCCTCAACGACGGTCACCTCTTTGTAACTCCTGAACAAATCCAAGAAGAATTCCAACGTGCCCTTCAGTTGATTATCGATGTTTATGAAGACTTCAACTTGACTGAATACCGCTTCCGTCTCTCTCTTCGTGACCCTCAAGATACTCACAAGTACTTTGACAACGATGAGATGTGGGAAAATGCCCAAACCATGCTTCGTGCAGCTCTTGATGAAATGGGTGTTGACTACTTTGAAGCTGAGGGTGAAGCAGCCTTCTACGGACCAAAATTGGATATCCAAGTTAAGACTGCTCTCGGAAAAGAAGAAACCCTTTCTACTATCCAGCTTGACTTCTTGCTTCCAGAACGTTTCGACCTCAAATACATCGGAGCTGATGGTGAAGAGCACCGTCCAGTTATGATCCACCGTGGGGTTATCTCAACTATGGAACGCTTCACAGCTATCTTGATTGAGAACTACAAGGGTGCCTTCCCAACATGGCTTGCACCACATCAAGTAACCCTCATCCCCGTTTCTAACGAAAAACACGTGGACTACGCTTGGGAAGTGGCTAAGAAACTCCGTGACCGTGGTGTCCGTGCCGATGTGGATGAACGCAATGAAAAAATGCAGTTCAAAATTCGTGCGTCTCAAACTCAAAAAATTCCTTACCAATTAATCGTTGGTGACAAGGAAATGGAAGAGCAGGCTGTAAACGTTCGCCGTTATGGTCAAAAAGAAACAGAAGCCATGCCGGTAGATACATTTGTAGAATTGATTCTTGCAGATATTGCAAATAAATCTCGTGTTGAGAAATAAAACGATCACAGTCTGATAAATATTTTTTAGTAAGAAAAAGCAACAACTATTTCAGTTGTTGCTTTTTCTATTTTGTTTAACCTGAGCTAGTAGTGATCGGTCAAATCGCCACAAATAGTATCCTCATCAACAATCCTTTCTATCCATGAACTTTTGGATATAGGATATCCTCCCAAGATTTGCTCCCATGAGTTAGATAAGTTGACTATCCTCAATCCTTGTCTGCTTCATTTTCTTTTACGAGATCGTTTTGTGAATCTTTTTCAGAGAGTTTTTGATCGATATACTTGTCAATGTTTTCGTAAAATTCCTTGGTCGTCTCACTATCTAATTTTGTCGAATTATGGACTTGATTGACTTTCAATTGAACAGATTGAATACCGTAAGAGTCTTGTTTTTGGCGAATGGTTTCTAATTCTTCTTCTGAAATCGGATCTCCAACAACTGTCAAGACCAATTCATTGCTACTTGACTTGTAGACTTGATTAATGATCGTATGATTGGCAAACTCTTTTCCTACAAACTGTTTGATCCCTTCTTTTCGTGCTTGATCCATCGTCAGAGTGACTGCTGAATAGCTGGCTGGAAGAACCAATAATACAATCAAGGAGATCAACCCAATTCTCATTTTCATGTTTAGCTCTTTAAATGAACTTAAGGGAGATTGTCTCATCATAATTCTTGTTCCAACAATATTGATTAGCATGATAAAGACACAGTTGATCAAGAAAAGATAGAGAGCCCCAAATAAAAATCGTACATTTCCATTAGCTAAACCATAGCCTGCAGTACAGATAGGTGGCATCAGAGCTGTTGCAATGGCTACTCCTGGCACGATATTGTTTGCTTCTTTTTTCCTTGACCCAATTACACCTGCTATCCCACCAGCAATAGCAATGAGAACATCCCAAATGGTTGGAGAGGTTCGTGCAATCAATTCGCTACTTTCATAAGATAAGGGAGAAATCCAGAAATACAGAGCCGAGACAAGCAAGCTAACCGATACCTGAGTAAATAAGACCTCTAGAGATTGCTTGATTAAACGCGTATCAAAAATAGCTAAACCAAATCCGAGTCCAACAATCGATGTCATAAGAGGGGAAATCAGCATGGCTCCAATAATGACAGCTGTTGAATTCATATTTAGACCTATAGAGGCAATAAAAATCGAACACATCAAAATCACTGTATCTCTTAATCGAACATGAAGGTCATCATATAGTTTCTCGCGGAATTCACGTGTTGAATAGTTTCCGGACATTGGTTACTCCTTTTATTTCATATAATCTTGTTTCTGCATGGATGATGGTAGAGAGACTTCTGTCCAAACTGACATGTTTTTAATTCTTACCTGTGATTCTTTTGAACATTATCTTTTAAATATCCATCAGTCCATCCTGCATATTATATCAAAAATTTTACATTCTTTCTCTGAAGAAATCAATTCATTTAAAAGATAGAGAAAGGAAGAAATTTTTGTATCCTTATCCGAAGAAGAAAAACGATATCTCCTCTGAAAGTAGATACCGTTTTAATGTTTAAACAGTATGAGTTTGTAGCAGCAATCCTAGCAGATATCGCCAACAAACCACGTGTTGAGAAATAATGAAAAAATAAAAAGATTGAGGATAAAACAATCTAAAAACCCTTCCCTTAGGTGAGTAAGAACGTCAGCGAACTTCTATGGAGTTCCAAAACTCCCTAGAGAGGCTGGGACAAAAGTCCTAGCCTCTCAATTATCTTTGGATTGTCGAGCAATACGCAGTGGTTGAGTGGGCTCTACTACGCT
>CAUVRI010000013.1:0-32172 GCA_963554405.1 uncultured Streptococcus sp.
GTGAAATCACTGGTCTTGGTCTTAAAGAAGCTAAAGAACTTGTTGATGGTGCACCTGGCGTTATCAAAGAAGGTGTTGCTGCAGCTGAAGCTGAAGAAATCAAAGGTAAATTGGAAGAAGCTGGAGCTTCAGTTACTCTTAAATAATAGAGTTTCCAATCAAAATGAAAACCGAGGTTTAGACCTCGGTTTTTTTGTCGTTGAAAATAATGATGATAGAATGTGAATAGAGGGCTTTTATAAAGCTAACATGTGTAGCTCTCTTTATTTTCTCTAAACCTACTAAATAGTGCAGTTTTAATGATGTTACAATGATTTTACATTTGCTATATTCCCTTGAGATGTTGCTAATTTGTTGCTATAATGGCTATAAATCATATCATAAAGGAGAAGATGATGAAAAATTTTAAACGTCTTTTGTTAGCTGTTGTAGCTGTCTTTGCAGCCGTCCTTTTGGTAGCTTGTGGCGCTAAAAGCGATAATGGGACTTACGTGTTTGAGCCTACTAAGGATGAGATCAAAGATATTATGCCAAGTGAATTTCAATCTTTGATAGGTGATAATTACTCATTCACTATTTCGATTACAATCAATGATAAGAAAGGTGAGATGAAAGTAGACACCAATGCAGGTGGTCAAAATGTAAATCAAGTGATTGATTTGGAAGTAGACCAAAAAGCTAAAACTCTTGTCTCAAAAAATGAGTATGGGAAAGCGGAAATTACTTATCAAGTTTCAGGAAATGTGTTAACGATTAAGGATGTGAAGAATTCTTTGATGGGTGACACAGACATGTTTAATAACTACATGAAAATTGCTAAGTTCAAAAAAGTTAAATAAGCAATCATGGCGGGATTTAAATTCCGCCTTATTCTATTTCTTTGTTGATACAAGAAATATTACAAGAATATGACATTTATAAACTTTCATTGCCGTGTACCTGAATTGTTGATATAATAGTGTTAATCTAACTAAAAAGGAGAAGTTATGAAAAACTTTAAACGTATTCTTTTGGCTGTAGTAGCTGTTTTTGCAGCAGTCCTCTTGGTGGCATGCGGTGCCAAAAGTGATAACGGGACTTATGTCTACAAACCATCAAAAACTGAAGTGAAGGAAATCCTTGAAGAACAAGGTGCTCCAAGTTCAAGTGTAGATGCATTGATCGACAATGTTAAATTGGAAGTTTCAGTGACCATTAAAGATAAAACAGGTAGCCTTAAAATTAAAGGTGAAATGATGGGACAAAAGACTGACCAATCATTTGATATGAAAGTTGACCAACAAAAGAAAACTCTTCAATCTAAAACAGGTGAAGGTGAGAAGGTTAAATACAAAGTTTCAGGCGATGTGTTCACTTTTGATTTATCTGGTGAGAAGAGTTCAGGTCATGAAGCCGCTTTGGAAATGTTCAAAAACGCTAAATTCAAACGTACAAAATAATACAAAAGAAGGGCAGAGAGTATCTGCTCTTTTTCTTCTTTAAAACATCTTGAATCAGTATGAAAATAGTGGTAAAATCTGATTATAAAATACATTAGGAGATTGATTATGAAAAATATTAAACGTATTCTTTTAGCTTTCGTTGCAGTTTTTGCAGCCGTCCTATTGGTGGCATGTGGTGCCAATAGTGATAATGGGACTTATGTCTACAAACCATCAAAAACTGAACTCAAGAAAATTCTTGAGGAGCAAGGCTTATCAGGTAGTCAATTAGAGTCTATTGGAGACGTTATTAATTTTGAAGTTTCTATTAAGATCAAAGATTCTAAAGGAACCCTCAGCATCGCGGGTGAAGTCGCTGGTCAAAAGAATGAGCGATCTTATGATGTCAAAATCAATCAAAAAGAGAAAACAATCTCGTCAAATGATGGTAGTGGAGAAAAGATTACATACAAGGTCGATGGTGACTATTTGACATTTGATCTTTCTAAGTTAAGTAATAGCAACCAAGGGGATCTTATGATTCTTAAAAATGCTAAACTCAAACGCACAAAATAAAGCGACTGAAGAGTGGGGAAACCTGCTCTTTTGCTTTACTTTTATGACTAGTTTGGTATAATGAATGAGACTACAGATGGGACTGGGGCAGGAATGATTTTCTTTGAAAATGATTTCGTCTCGCTCCCTCTTTTCTGTGTGATCTAGGAAATTATTTATGGAAAAGGAGAATCATCTATGCAATATATTTGGTCTTACTTGAAAAAGTATCCCAAGTGGCTAGCCCTGAATCTATTTTCGGCCGTCCTTTTTGTCATTGTCAATTTAGGTTTGCCAACGATTCTGGCTCGCATGATTGATGAAGGGATTAACCCGCGTGATGTGGATCGGCTGTATTTCTGGGGCTGGGTTATGTTTGCGATCATTTTGCTTGGGATTGTGGGACGGATTATCTTGTCTTACGCGGTTGGTCAGCTAACGACCACCATGGTCCGTGATATGCGCAATGACCTCTATGCTAAGTTACAGGAGTACTCACATCACGAGTATGAGCAAATCGGGGTATCGTCATTGGTCACTCGCTTGACTTCAGATGCCTTTGTTTTGATGCAGTTTGCGGATTCTATGTTAAAGATGGGGGTCATCACACCCTTGATGATGGTTTCCAGTGTTCTCTTGATTCTCACGACCAGTCCTTCTCTAGCGTGGATTGTAGCGGTATCAGTACCATTTCTTGCTGTCGTCGTCTGGTATGTAGCAGTTAAGACACGTCCTCTTTCTGAGAAGCAACAAAAGACCCTCGACCATCTTAATCAATTTGCCCGTGAAAATTTGACTGGACTTCGTGTGATTCGTGCCTTTGCCCGCGAAGAATTCCAGGAAGAGAAATTTGCGGCTGAAAATGCAGTCTACGCAGAAAACTCGAATAAATTGTTCAAACTAACTGGTTTGACAGAGCCCTTATTTGTGCAGATCATCATTGCTATGATTGTGGCGATTGTCTGGTTTGCTTTGGATCCTCTTCATGACGGTAGTTTGAAAATTGGGGATCTGGTTGCTTTTATTGAGTATAGCTTCCACGCGCTCTTATCTTTCCTCTTTTTAGCCAATCTCTTTACCATGTATCCTCGGACTGCGGTTTCTAGCCGTCGTCTCAAGGAAATCATGGACATGCCCATTTCGATCGATCCAAATGAGAATGGTGTAACAGAAACAGCATCTCGTGGCTATTTGGAATTTGACAATGTCACCTTTGCTTATCCGGGTGAGACAGAGAGTCCAGTTCTTCACAACATTTCCTTTCAAGCCAAACCTGGCGAAACCATTGCCTTTATCGGCTCGACCGGTTCTGGGAAATCTTCACTTGTGCAGTTGATTCCTCGATTCTATGATGTCACCCTAGGGAAGATTTTGGTGGATGGTGTGGATGTCCGTGACTACAATCTGAAAGCCCTTCGCCAAAAGATTGGTTTTATTCCACAAAAGGCCTTGCTCTTTACGGGAACCATTGCTGAGAACCTTCGTTATGGGAAAGAAGACGCCTCTGTACAAGAGCTAGAACAAGCAGCTGAAATTTCCCAAGCCAAGGAATTTATCGACAGCCGTGAGGAACGCTTCGACACGCATTTAGCAGAAGGTGGTAGCAATCTTTCAGGTGGTCAAAAACAACGCTTGTCCATCGCACGTGCTGTTGTCAAAGATCCAGATGTCTTTATTTTTGATGATTCCTTCTCTGCCTTGGACTACAAGACGGATGCCACTTTGCGGAAGCGTCTCAAAGAAGTTACAGGAGATGCGACCGTCTTGATCGTAGCGCAACGTGTGGGAACCATTATGGATGCGGATCAAATTATTGTCTTGGACCAAGGGGAAATCGTTGGTCGAGGAACCCACGATGAATTGATGGAAAGCAATGAGATCTATCGCGAAATTGCTAATTCGCAGCTCGATAGTCCATCATTGACAGAAGAATAGAAAGGAGAAGCAGATGAAACAAGAACAAAACAGTTTTAGTAGACTATGGACTTATTTGAGAGCCTATCGCTTGGAAGTTTGCTTGTCCATTTTCTTAAAAATCCTAAGTGTCATCATGAGTGTTGTCGAACCCTTTGTTTTGGGACTTGCCATTACGGAGTTGACAAAAAATCTCATGGATATGGCAAAAGGCCTTGCGGGAGCTGGTCTTAATACCTCCTATATTGCGATCATTATGACGCTCTATCTATTCCGTGGGGTCCTCTATGAGTTGGGATCTTATTATTCCAACTATTTCATGACCAATGCTGTTCAAAAAACCGTTCAGGACATGCGAAATGATTTGTCTCATAAAATCAATCACATTCCGGTTTCCTATTTTGACCGGCATCAGTTCGGAGATTTACTGGGACGTTTTACTAGCGATGTCGAAACCGTCTCGAATGCCTTGCAACAGTCCTTCTTACAAATCGTTAATGCTATCTTTACCTTGCTTTTTGTCATCAGCATGGTATTATACTTAAACATCCAACTGGGGCTAGTGGTCATTTTGTCCATTCCGATCACTTATTTCAGTGCTCGATTTATCATGAAAAAATCTCAGCCTTACTTTAAAGAGCAGGCAGATGTTTTGGGGGCAATGAACGGCTTTGTGCAAGAAAATTTAACAGGCTTTAACGTCCTTAAGCTCTACGTTCGGGAAAAATCTTCTCAGGAAGAATTTCATGATATTACCCATCACCTTCAAAAAGTAGGGTTCAAGGCTAATTTCATTTCTGGCTTAATGATGCCGATTTTAAATGGGATTTCAGATTTGACTTATCTCATTATCGCTTTGTTTGGTGGCTTGCAAGTGATAGCAGGTCGTTTGACTGTCGGGAATATGCAGGCCTTCGTTCAATATGTTTGGCAGATCAACCAACCGATTCAAAACTTGACCCAATTGGCAGGTCAGCTACAAAGTGCTAAGTCGTCTCTAGACCGGATTTTCCAAGTCATGGATGAGCCAGATGAAGTAGCAGATGTGACAGAAACCCTCTCTGGAGATTTGACAGGGCAAGTAAGCTTTAAAAACGTTGATTTCCAATACGTAGCGGACAAACCCTTGATTCGCGATTTCAATCTAGAAGTCAAACCAGGTGAAATGGTGGCTATTGTCGGACCGACCGGAGCAGGGAAAACAACTCTGATTAATTTGCTCATGCGTTTTTACGATGTGACTGCGGGATCGATTACGGTGGATGGCCACGATATTCGCCATCTGTCACGCCAAGATTACCGCAAGCAATTTGGGATGGTACTTCAGGATGCCTGGTTGTACGAGGGAACCATCAAAGAAAACCTTCGCTTTGGTAACCTAGAAGCAACGGATGAAGAAATTGTGGAAGCCGCAAAAGCAGCCAATGTCGATCACTTTATCCGGACGCTTCCTGGTGGTTACAATATGGAAATGAACCAGGAGTCTAGCAATATTTCTCTAGGACAAAAGCAACTCCTAACCATTGCGCGTGCGCTCCTGGCCGATCCTAAAATCTTGATTTTGGATGAAGCGACGTCTTCTGTCGATACGCGTTTAGAGCTCTTGATTCAAAAAGCGATGAAGAATTTGATGAAAGGCCGGACTAGCTTTGTCATTGCTCACCGCCTGTCTACCATTCAAGAAGCAGATAAAATCCTTGTCCTCAAAGATGGCCAAATCATCGAGCAAGGAAATCACCAATCCTTGTTAGCAGATAAAGGATTCTACTATGAGCTCTACAATAGCCAATTTTCAAATAAAAAAGCGGAATAAGCTCGTGTCATCATAAGAGGTTTGAGAAAGCATTCTCAGCCTCTTTTTTCTTACTCACTTTTATTACTACATAAAAAGGTTAACATTTCTGCAACAAATTGATACAGAATATTCACACAATTTACCTTGTTTGTCATGATAATTTTTATTAGGATAGAATCGTTGTAAAAAATAAAAGGAGAAATGTGTGATGAATCATTTAAACAAAGATATCGTTTTTGGCATTCGCAAGTCTAAGCTTGGAGTCTTTTCTGTCGTGATTGCGATCATGGGGGCTTGTTTTTTGACTGGACAATCTGTGGCAGCTGATCAAGTTGGAGAGCAAGCACAAGTCCAAACACAAGGGCAAGAAGCGACAACTTCGGATCCCGCAAGCTCTCAAGTAGATACCAGCCAATATGGAGCATCTATGCCTTACACCCGTTATGAAGCAGACAAAGGAAACCTCCTTGGAAAGGCAGAGGTAGAGCAGTCTCAAGACAGTCACTCAACAGCTATTGAAGCTTCTGATCAGACTTATGTCGCTTTAAAAGAAAAGGGAGATGGTGTTTCCTTTAAGGTCAATGAACCAGCCAATGCTTTAACCGTACGCTACACGGTACCAGATGGCGCAAGTGGACAACTCGATGTACAGGTGAATGGTCATAGTGTTCAACAATTGGATCTTTCGTCCTCATCTAACTGGCAGTATTTGAATGACAAAGGTGTACACGATAGTGCACAGGCTGATACACGTGCCCGCTTCCAATTTGACGAAGTGCATAGCCTGCTTCCAGGCATTCAACTTCAAAAAGGAGATGTGGTTTCACTCGTAAAAAACAAAGCAGACGACGTCCGTTACGGCCTTGACTTTGTGGAATTTGAGCAAGCTCCGGACCCGATTGCTCAGGGAGACAATGCCATCAATATCATTTCTAAAGGAGCTACGCCAAATGATGATACCGATGACAGCCAGGCCCTCTATGATGCGATTTATGAAGCTAAACAAACCGGAAAGAATGTCTATATCCCAGCTGGGCGATTTAATCTCAATCGAAAAGTCGGTATCGATGCTTCTGATATGAAGATTTCAGGGGCTGGTATCTGGCATACCCAACTGCATTTTACTAGTGACCAAGCTGGTGGCGGTGGATTTGACTTCCTTCACCAAGACAACCATGTTGAATTTAGCGATGTCTATCTGTCCTCCAACCTTCGTTCACGCTATGGTGAAAATGCTCAGTACAAGGCCATTTCTGGAACGCCAGGGAAAAACTCTCATATTCACGATATTTGGGCCGAACATTTTGAAGTCGGCATGTGGATTGGCGATTATGCTGGAAAAAATGATATGAAGTACACAGATGGTCTAGTAGTAGAAAATGTTCGTTTGCGAAACAACCTGGCTGACGGAGTCAACTTTGCCCAAGGAACTAAGAATTCGATTGTCCGCAATTCTAGTATCCGTGGGAATGGAGATGATGGACTTGCCAGCTGGTCAAGTATTGCGGATGGAACAGAATCAGCAGTAGCAGAAAATAATAAATTCTTGCACAATACGATTGAACTCGGTTGGCGCGCTGGAGGTGTGGGAATCTTTGGTGGAAAAGGCCATGAAATTGCCTACAATCGGATTGAAGACAATATCGGTGATGCCGGAATTCGCTTGACGACTGTCTTTAAGGGCCATAACTTTGATCTAAATGAAGAAGGAATTCGGGTTCACCACAATCTCTTGGAGCGTACAGGGACGAAGAGTGATATCTACAACAAGCATCGTGGATCGATTGATGTTGAAACGCGCTATGGAGATATTAAAAATGTCACCATTGAGGACAATGTATTTGTAGCGCCATTTGATACAGGTGTGACCGATCACCTCAATCCAAACGGTGGCATCCTAAACCATGTAGAAATTAGAAACAATCAAACCATGGGTCAACTCTCTCATCCAGCTCAAGGAGGACTATCTGCTCCTACTTCAAAACCAGTTGGACAAGCCTTGAAAGTGAAAGAAAAATCCCTTCAAGTAAGCGCAGTGAAAGCTTCCCTTCAACCATCGAAAGTTCAACCGTCTAAAAAACAAACCGGTCTGAATCTTAAACAAGCAAAGACAGTCACTAAAACAGTCAAACCTAACTATGTGCTAAAAGCAACAAATTCTAAGCAAAAGAGCTTTTTGAAGGCTCCGAGCGCTTTATTCCTTTACCGGATGTTGTGATTAAGTCAAACGGTTTAAGAAGGATGGAAATCCTGGATACAATTCCAGGATTTTTTTGCTTGCTGCTAGTCCTTCATTGACAGTGAGAAGGCATATCGGTATACTAGGTATAATCTAATGAGGAGGACACCATGATTATTCGACCTGTTCAACTTAGTGATGCAGAAACTATCCGAGCGATTTACCAACCTTATGTGACAGAGACAGCCATTACCTTTGAGGTTGATGTACCGACTGTCCAGGAGTTTGAAGGCCGCATCACAAAAACGCTGACCAAATTTCCTTATTTGGTTGCAGAAGTGGATGGGAAAGTTGTGGGGTATGCCTATGCCTCGACCTATTATGCACGCGCTGCCTATGATTGGACCACTGAATTGTCTATTTATGTAGCAAAAGAAGTGCGTGGACAAGGGATTGGATCGGCCCTCTATACTGCCTTAGAAGAAGAGTTGCAAGCACGAGGCTACTTACGCTTTCTGGCTTGTATCTCAGTTCCGAACGAAGCGAGCATTTCCATGCATGAAAAGCGAGGGTATGTCCAAGTGGCTCATTTTCCAAAAATTGGCTATAAGTTTAACAAATGGCATGATATCGTCTGGATGCAAAAGACGATCGAAGGGCCGGTGAGAAAAATCAAGTAAGAGCTGTTAAGGAGTAGTAGCTAAATGAAATGAAAGCTCCATATCACTTGAAACAATCCATAAATTATTCAGCATAGAAGATGTTTTTATAAGAAAGAGGTTTTTATGACTCAAGAACAAAGTGCTAGACTGTTACCTCAAAAGGCCTCAAGATGGGCCAAAATTCTACTTAACCGAAAGGTTCCCATTCTCCTGTTCTTCTTACTGGAATTGGCCTTTCTTGTCTTTTCATATCTCAGCCTACAAGAGCATTTCCCATCCATTATCTTATGGGAACACTTATTGAGTGTCTTTACCTTCTTTTACTTGCTCAATCGTTCCATGGATTCTCGTTCCAAACTGTCCTGGGTGATTATCATTGCCCTCTTTCCAATTTTTGGGACGGCTCTGCTCTATTTTTCGTTAGCTGATTTGGGTGTAAGACGCTTGAAGAAACGGCTTGAGGATGCTACAGTGCAGGCATCCGACCATTTAAGCACCGATCCAGGAGTTGCTGATTATTTATCCCAAAGTGATCGCCAATTACAGAAATTAGCTTATTTTTTGGAGCATAGTCCTGCCCAGTTTCCTATCTACAGCAACACAGAGGTCACCTATTTTCCACTTGGAGATGACATGCTTCCAGCCTTGTTGGAGGATTTGAAAAAGGCGGAGCGTTATATCTTCATGGAATATTTCATTATTGACGAAGGAATCATGTGGGGCGAGATTTTAACCATTTTAGAGGAGAAGGCCAAGGCAGGTCTGGATGTTCGTGTCATGTTTGATGGGATGAATGAGATGACTACCTTGTCCTACGATTATATCGAGCGATTGCACAAGGTTGGGATCAAAGCTCAGGCCTTCTCACCAGTCAAGCCCATTCTATCAACCTATTACAATTACCGAGACCATCGAAAGATTACAGTGATTGATGGTCAAGTTGCTTATACTGGTGGCGTTAATATCGCTGATGAGTATGTCAATAAACGAGAACGCTTTGGTCATTGGAAGGACACGGCCCTTCGCTTAGATGGTTCAGCAGTTCAAACGCTAAAAGCTCTCTTTTTGACCATGTGGACAGTGACAGGAATAGAGGATAAAACAGATATGGAGCACTATCTACAAGAACGACCTCAAAAAAGGGAGGGTCAGGGATTGGTTCTTCCTTATGGCAATTCACCGCTGACCTACCACAAGGTTGCCGAAAATGTTTATTTACATCTTCTAAATACATCAACTAATTATGTCTATATCATGACGCCTTATCTGATTTTGGATGACGAATTGGTTCGAGCCATGACCTTTGCGGCCAGACGAGGTGTTGATGTTCGTATCATTATGCCAGGGATTCCAGATAAGCAGTATGCCTTTGATATTGCGACTACCTATTTTAAAGTGCTCTTGGATGCTGGCGTCCGTATTTTCCGTTATACCCCAGGCTTTGTCCATGCTAAAGTTTATGTTTCTGATAGCCAACAAGCTGTTGTAGGAACCATTAATACAGACTACCGAAGTCTCTATCAAAATTTTGAAGATGGGGTCTATCTCTACAAAACTCTGGAAGTGCTAAAGATTGAAGAAGATTTTGAGAAAACCCAGGCTCTATCAGAGGAAGTCACTCTAGAAAGTTTATCTAAAATGCCTATGGCTCATCGTCTAGCTGGCTATCTCTTTTCTTTGATTGGACCTTTGATGTAAAAAAGGAGGAATCATATGGATACAAAAATTCTTTTGAAATTGTTAGAAGACCAAGCTGATCCAGCGAAACTCCCAGCAATGGAAGCTTATATGAAAAATAAATTCAGCTTTCTTGGGGTTCAAAAACCAATTCTCAAAAAGATTGAAAGAGATTTTTTTAAGCTTTTCATAAAGGATCCAATTGATTGGGCTTTTGTGGAAGAGTGTTGGCAGCAACCCTACCGTGAGTTCCAATATATTGCTATGGATTATCTGGATAAAAAGAAGAAGGAGCTTATACCTGAAGATTTTCCAAAGCTAAAGGAATTGGCTCAAACCAAATCATGGTGGGACAGTATAGATCAATTGGACCTTATCATCGGAGAGATTACTTTTCACTATCCAGAAACCAAGCAGGTTATGCTGGATTGGAGTAGGGATCAGGACTTTTGGTTGAGGCGGATTGCCATTGATCACCAGCTTATGAGGAAAGAAAAAACAGATACGGATTTGTTAGAAAAAGTGATCCTCAATAATCTAGGTCAAAGCGAGTTCTTTATAAATAAGGCAATCGGCTGGAGTTTACGCAATTATTCCAAGGTTAATCCGGATTGGGTAGGGGCCTTTATCGACCGCTATCGAGAGCAGTTATCTCCTTTGAGTATTCGAGAAGGAAGCAAGTACCTACCTTCTTGACAGTTTGTGGATGTTCATGGTAAACTAGATTTATGCGATGAGTCGATTGGCTCTTAGGAGCCTTTTGCGCTGAGGAGGTCTACATTCAATTGTAACGCAGGAGCGGACCTTGAACAGTTGTGTGAACCGGCGGTTCTCACCGAAAGGTGCCTCAAATCCTGGTCTTCGGATCAGGATTTTTTTGTACCTTCAAAGGACCGAAACTATTATAATACAGTTGCTACAAAGTTATGTTGGTGTTATAATATAGTAAAGTGCCTCGTGTCAGAAAGGAGTGGAGTTGATTGGGAGATTTCTATCATTCTAATGATTCAGCATCTACAGACTATTCGCAGAAAATTGAGGATCTTGAAAACTCCAAACAATTTCAGGATGCAATCGGATTGATCCGAGAACAGATGAAGAACAATCTTCAATGGAATGTTTTGCGATCTTTTGGTATTATTTGTGCCATACTGTCTCTCATTTTATTGCGTTTTGCAGCTATTCCTTTGATCCTTTTAGTGGTTGGTTTGTATTATTGGCCACAATATAAAAAAAGAAAAGCCTTGTTTGGGGATCGAATTCGTTCGAACGATGAAATCTATCTTGATGATATCTTGTCGCCTGTATTAAAGGAAGTTTTTCCTAAGGCTTCGATCAAAGAGGACGGTTCCATCCCTTCTGAAGCTCTCTCGCATTTATGTCCTCGGTCGACTGATTTTCTGTGTTTCAAAGAGCTATCATTTCATGATGACAAAGAGCTGACGGTGTCAAATCTCTATGCCCATCATACAGAGACTCGTTACCGGACATCTAATGGTCATACGAGGACGGAACATGTGGAAGTTACAGATTTCCTTGGACAAGTGTTCTCTTTATGTCTACCGATCAATTTCTCGGGTCATCTTCGGGTGGTTCCGACCAAGAAATCATTTCTTTTTAAGAGGGAGGTGAATGGGGTTTATCCTGGAGCCAGAGGAGATGAAGTTCAGATTGAAACCGAGGATATTCGCAATAACGAAAATTACAATATCTACTGCACGGATGAACTGTCTGCCCGTAAATTTCTCACCCCTAAGATGTTGGAATGGTTTGATCGACAAATTTCTCAAAATGCCATGTGTGTATTTTTGAAAGACAAGAAACTATTTATTTCTTTGTATACCGATCGCTATATCTTTCCGACGCCCCAAAAACCAGAAGATATTGATCAACTATCTTTGGTATCTGAATATCATAAATTATGCAGAGAACTAGCTTTAATTAAAGAAATAACAGCAATTTTTGAAGGAGAAGCATCATGAATCTCATTATCGGCTTAATCATATTTGTTGCCCTATTGGCTATTTGGTTTATTAGTGTAGGAAATCGTCTCAATCGCTATCTAGTGACCATTGAAGAATCAAAGAGAACGGTCGATATCGTTCTCGTAAAACGCTATGATACCATTTCGGAAATGCTAAAAGTAGCCAAAGCCTATGCCAAACATGAACAACAGATTTTCACTGATTTAGTTGCTTTACGTCAAGGAGCATCTATCCAAGAATCTAACCAAGTCATTACCAATCAAAATGATGTCTTGGCACAAATTCGTGCAGTCGGTGAAAACTATCCAGAGCTCTTGTCTTCTAACCAATTCTTGGCCTTGCAAAAGGAAATTGTTGACGAAAATGAAGATCTTGCTGCAGCGAAGCGAATTGTCAACAGTAATGTCAGCCACATTAATCAAGAAATTGTTTCATTTCCGGCGTCTATCGTAGCAGGTGTAAAGGGGATCCATCAAGTTCCATTTCTTGCTGAAGAAACACAAGGTAAGAAAGATTTAAGTGACTTGAACTATGACCTGAACTAAAGAGCTATTTATGATAAATAACCATCAAGAATCCTGGTCTTAGAATCAGGATTTTTTCCTACTGTTGGTACTTTTCATTTATGCCAAAAAATTGTATAATAGTACAAATACTCAATTTTTAGAAAATTTTGAAAGAGGATTTACTATGGGATACACAGTTGCTGTTGTCGGTGCTACAGGTGCCGTTGGTGCTCAAATGATCAAAATGTTGGAAGAATCAACACTTCCAATCGATAAAATTCGCTACCTTGCGTCTGCTCGTTCTGCAGGAAAAGTCTTGCAGTTTAAAGGTCAAGACGTGACCATCGAAGAAACGACTGAAGACGCATTTGAAGGTGTAGACATTGCACTTTTCTCAGCTGGTGGATCTACCTCTGCTAAATATGCACCATACGCTGTTAAAGCCGGTGCAGTAGTCGTTGATAACACATCTTACTTCCGTCAAAATCCAGATGTGCCATTGGTTGTACCTGAGGTCAATGCACATGCGCTTGATGCTCACAACGGTATTATCGCTTGTCCTAACTGTTCAACTATCCAAATGATGGTTGCCCTTGAGCCAGTTCGTCAGAAATGGGGCTTGGACCGTATCATCGTGTCAACTTACCAAGCTGTATCAGGTGCTGGTATGGGAGCAATCCTTGAAACACAACGTGAGTTGAAAGAAGTTTTGAATGACGGCGTTAACCCACGTGATGTTAAAGCTGAAATCTTGCCATGTGGTGGTGATAAGAAACACTTCCCAATCGCCTTCAACGCCTTGGCCCAAATCGACGTCTTCACTGAAAATGACTATACTTACGAAGAAATGAAGATGACAAACGAAACTAAGAAAATCATGGAAGACGACAGCATTGCTGTATCAGCAACATGTGTACGTATTCCAGTTTTGTCAGCTCACTCAGAGTCAGTCTATATTGAAACAAAAGAAGTGGCACCAATTGACGAAGTGAAAGCTGCTATTGCAGAATTCCCAGGTGCAGTCCTTGAAGATGACGTTGCTCACCAAATCTACCCACAAGCGGTTAATGCGGTCGGTTCACGCGATACTTTCGTTGGACGGATTCGTAAAGACTTGGATGCTGAAAAAGGGATCCACATGTGGGTTGTTTCAGATAACCTTCTTAAAGGTGCCGCTTGGAACTCAGTCCAAATCGCAGAAACACTTCACGAACGTGGTTTGGTTCGCCCAACTTCAGAATTAAAATTTGAATTGAAATAGGGAGCGAAACAGAAATCAGTAACTCGAAGAGTTTGATTTCGTAGTTTCGCCCCCGCACAGTTGATTAGGAAGTACGAATGTTGCAAACATGAGTAGTTCCAATCAACCACTGCGTCACGATTCAGAAATCTGCAACTCGAAGAGTTTGATTTCTTCCTCAGCTTTCTAACGAATCAACTTGTTTTATGAACAGATCATGAGGCAAAGGCAAGCAAGCCCCAGCCTCTTTCTTATATAGAGAAAGGTTTTTCTATGTCTTATAATGATTTAAAAGATTGTAAAATCATCACTGCATTTATCACCCCCTTCCATGAAGATGGAACCATTAATTTTGACGCTCTTCCTGACTTGATCGAGCACCTCTTGGCTCATCATACAGACGGGATTCTCTTAGCTGGAACGACTGCGGAAAGTCCAACTCTGACCCACGATGAGGAATTGCAACTCTTTGCGGCTGTTCAAAAGATTGTCAATGGTCGAGTTCCTTTGATCGCTGGTGTCGGAACCAATGAAACCCGTGACTCGATTGAGTTCGTTAAAGAAGTGGATGCTTTTGGTGGCTTTGCGGCAGGATTGGCTATCGTCCCATACTACAACAAACCATCTCAAGAAGGCATGTATCAACACTTTAAAGCGATTGCGGATGCATCTAATCTTCCGATTATTATCTACAATATTCCTGGACGCGTGGTAGTAGAAATGACACCTGAAACCATGCTTCGTTTGGCAGAACACCCAAATATCATTGGGGTCAAAGAGTGTACAACCCTAGCTAATATGGCCTATTTGATTGAACACAAGCCAGAAGAATTTCTCGTCTATACAGGGGAAGATGGAGATGCTTTCCATGCGATGAACCTTGGGGCTGATGGGGTGATCTCAGTGGCCTCTCATACAAATGGAGATGAAATGCATGAGATGTTCCAAGCCATTGAGCACAACGATATTAAAAAGGCTGCGGCTATCCAACGTCAGTTTATCCCTAAAGTCAATGCTCTCTTCTCATATCCGAGTCCAGCTCCTGTCAAAGCTGTCTTAAACTATATGGGCTTTGAAGCAGGACCAACTCGTTTGCCATTGGTGCCAGCACCAGCAGAAGAAGCGAAGCGCATCATCAAGGTTGTAGTAGATGGGGATTACCATGCATCTAAAGAGATCATTACGGGGGTCCTTCGTCCGGATTATTGATGTCTTAGATTCTTGACAAATCCCCTATTTATTAAGATAATAGAAGTATATTGATAATCAAGGAGAATAAGATGGAAGTCATTAAACGTAGTGGTGAAGTTGTAGAATTTGACCCAGATAAAATCTATCAAGCTGTTTTGAAGGCAGCACAAACAGTTTATGTCTTGACGGATGATCTTCGCCAAAACTTGGCGCAAGTGACCAAGAAAGTTGCCATGGATTTGGAAGAAGCTAAAGTGGAACGTGCGACGATCAGCATGATCCAGTCAATGGTTGAGCACCGCTTACTTGGTGCTGGTTATATTACCATTGCTGAACACTATATTTCTTATCGCTTGCAACGTGATTTGGAACGGAGTGGCTATGGAGACCACATCGCTGTGCATTTGCATTTTGAGCAAATTCGCTAGATTATAAACTAAGAAGTTACTTCGGTAGCTTCTTTTTAGTATATTTATTAATAACTGAGAATTGAAGAAAACATGGTATAATAGAAGAGATTGAACTGGAAAGGAATGGAGAACATGGCAACTATACAATGGTTTCCTGGACACATGTCCAAAGCTAGAAGACAAGTACAAGAAAATTTAAAATTCGTGGATTTTGTGACGGTTTTGGTAGATGCTCGTTTGCCCCTATCAAGCCAAAATCCTATGTTAACAAAAATAGTTGGTTATAAGCCCAAATTAATGATTTTAAACAAGGTAGACTTGGCAGATCCTGTGGCAACAAAAGAATGGCAGGACTATTTTGAGTCTCAAGGGATCAAAACCTTGGCTATCAACTCCAAAGAGCAATCTACAGTTAAGAAGGTCACAGATGCTGCTAAGAGCTTGATGGCTGATAAAATTGCTCGTCAAAAGGAACGGGGAATTCAGATTGAAACCCTTCGGACCATGATCATCGGCATTCCTAATGCTGGGAAATCAACTTTGATGAACCGCTTAGCAGGGAAAAAGATTGCTGTTGTAGGAAATAAACCAGGGGTGACCAAGGGGCAACAATGGTTGAAAACCAATAAGGATCTTGAAATCTTGGATACTCCAGGGATTCTCTGGCCCAAGTTTGAAGATGAAGAAGTGGCCTTAAAGCTCGCTTTAACAGGCGCCATCAAGGACCAGTTGCTTCCGATGGATGAAGTGACTATCTTTGGTCTTAACTATTTTAAAGAGCACTACCCAGCAGTTTTGCAAGGGCGTTTTAAACAAATGGATCTGGAACAAGAAGCTCCTGAAATCATTATGGAAATGACCCAGAAATTAGGATTTCGTGAGGATTACGACCGTTTTTACCAACTCTTTGTCAAAGATGTTCGCGATGGAAAATTGGGACGGTATACGCTGGATCGAGTAGGTGAAATAGATGCCAACGATTAAAGAAGTTAAAGAGCGTTTAGCAATGATTGATGAGCTAGATCATCCCTTATTTGAAGAGTTGATCCTTGATGGTCGAGCAGGCGTTCAAGCGGCTATCAGCAAACGAAAACGCGAACTCCAAAAACAAGTGGATGAAGACTTGCGTTTGGAAAAAATGCTAGCCTATGAGAAAGAACTTTATGCTCAAGGGATTGATCTCATTGCAGGAGTAGACGAAGTGGGACGTGGCCCGTTAGCGGGTCCAGTTGTTGCAGCTGCTGTGATCTTACCGAAAGCTTGTAAGATTCCAGGACTCAACGATAGTAAAAAGATTCCAAAATCCAAACACAAGGAAATCTATGAAGCTGTGCTCCAAAACGCCGTTGCGATCGGAATCGGCATCAAGGATAATCAAGTGATAGACCAGGTTAATATCTATGAAGCTACGAAGCTAGCCATGATGGAGGCCATTGGTCAGCTAGAGCCTCAACCCCAACATCTTTTGATTGATGCCATGAGGCTAGATCTTCCTATTTCCCAAACTAGTATCATCAAAGGGGATGCCAACTCCTTATCCATTGCTGCAGCATCCATCGTAGCCAAGGTGACTCGGGATCAGATGATGGAAGAGTTTGATCGAGAATATCCGGGTTATGATTTTGCTCAGAACGCTGGCTATGGGACGTCGAACCATCTGGCTGGCCTCGACCAACTGGGAGTGACCCCTATCCATCGGCGTTCGTTTGAACCCGTCAAATCAATGTGTGAGGATTAGGTTATGCTATTTACTATCGATATCGGAGGGACCTTTATAAAGTACGGTCTGATGGACGCAGACTATCAATTGGTTCATACAGACAAGATCCCAACACCACCTACGATTGAGGAGTTTTGGCAAGGATTAGAAGAAATCGTTACACCCGTAAGGGAAGAAATCGAGGGAATCGCCATTTCATGCCCTGGTGAGATCCAAAAGAGCCTTGGCTTTGTCTTTCGAGGTGGTCTCATTCCATATTTACGAGGCATTCCTCTAGCAAGTAGACTAGAACAAACATTTCAAGTACCTGTCACCGTTCTCAATGATGGAGAAGCCGCTGGTCTAGCGGAAGCAAGGCTTGGTAATCTAAAAGATTGTCCTTGCGGTGCGACCTTGGTCTTGGGGACAGGAGTTGGCCTTGCTCTTCTTTCTAATCGTGACCTATTGAGAGGATGGCAACTGACAGAATACATTCGGTCTATTGATAAGGCAGAAAGAACACCAGAAAATTACCGCTTTCATCGCGAACTCTTTTTGCAAGGTATTTCCAATCTTTTGGAAAACACCGGTTCAGCTGTTCAATTTGTTGAGAAGGCTAGTCACATCTTAAACCTAGAAAAGGCAGATGGTATAGCTGTTTTCAAAGCTCTTGATCAAGGAGGCCATGAGGAGCTGACATCCTTGTTTAAGGAGTATTGTCATGATATTGCTATTCTGATTTTTAATCTTCAATCTTTGCTCTTGCTTGAGAAGGTGACGATTGGAGGGGGCATTAGTAGTCAACCACT
The DNA here is from genome assembly GCA_963554405.1 of uncultured Streptococcus sp. Classification (GTDB taxonomy): domain Bacteria; phylum Bacillota; class Bacilli; order Lactobacillales; family Streptococcaceae; genus Streptococcus. The sequence continues at coordinate 18,044 of CAUVRI010000013.1, forward strand.
ACTGATCGATGAGATCAGTCGACAATACCATGAGCTACTCTCTCAAAAAGGGCATAAACAATTTGAGGCCTTGCCCATCCAAGCTGCTCGCTTCCACAATGAAAGCAACTTGATTGGTGCCGCATCTTACTTTTATTCTTCGACATATCAAAAAAAGTTCTAGAAATAGAGCTTTTTTCTTTTCTTTTTCGAATAAATAAGTGAGAGGAAGTAGAAGGTGACTATGGAGAAATTTGAAATCTTTAAATTAAAAGAAGCCGGTTTATCAAATGAGCAAGTCTTGAGAGTCTTGGACTACTGTAGGAAAGAGCAAGTCTTACCAAGCTTAGAAGAGATAGCAAGGATCGCTCGCTGTCGCAGTATTATTCATTTTGTAGACAAATACCGGCAACTGGATGAAGAGCATTTACACAAGGAGTTTGAACGGTTCCCATCTCTATCCATTTTTGATCCTGAATACCCTGAGGAATTGCTACAGATCTACAACCCTCCTGTACTCCTTTTTTACCAGGGAGATTTGGAATTGTTAACCAGACCGAAGATTGCAGTTGTTGGAGCTCGAGAAACGACGCGAGAAGGGGTTCGTTCTGTAGAGAAGATTATTAAGGAACTTGGGAATGAGTTGGTTATCGTTAGTGGACTTGCTAAGGGAATTGATGCGACAGCTCATTATGCCAGTATACGAAATGGTGGCAAGACCATCGGAGTGATAGGAACGGGACTGGATGTCTTTTATCCTAAAAGCAATCAAAGACTGCAGGCACATATGGGGGAAAACCATCTGATCTTGAGCGAGTATGGTCCAGGGCAGGCCCCACTTAAGTTTCATTTTCCTGAGAGAAATCGCATCATTGCAGGTCTCTGTCAGGCAGTGATTGTGGCAGAGGCGCGACTCCGTTCAGGGAGTTTGATTACTTGTGAGCGTGCTATGGAAGAAGGACGAGACGTTTTTGCTATTCCTGGAAATATTTTAGATGGAAAATCTGCAGGCTGCCATCACCTGATTCAAGAAGGCGCAAAGCTTGTCACCTCAGGCCAGGACATTCTTGATGAATTGAAATACGAATTGTGATTTTCCTATAGGAGAAGTTCCTAGTTGACATCTTTCTTAAAATGTATTAAACTCAATGAGATTTATACAATACAGAGGGATAAAACGTGGTAACAAAAAAGAAAAGCAGTACAACCAAGAAAAATTTGGTGATTGTGGAGTCTCCTGCTAAGGCCAAAACAATCGAGAAATACCTTGGTCGTAACTACAAAGTCATGGCTAGTGTTGGCCATATTCGGGACCTGAAAAAATCAACCATGTCGATCGATTTCGACAATAACTATGAACCGGAGTATATCAATATTCGCGGAAAAGGTCCCTTGATCAATGATTTGAAAAAAGAAGCTAAAAAAGCCAAACAAGTCTTTCTCGCAAGTGACCCGGACCGAGAAGGAGAAGCTATTTCTTGGCATTTAGCGCATATTTTGAACTTGGATGCCAAGGAAAAGAACCGCGTGGTCTTTAACGAAATCACCAAGGATGCAGTCAAAAATGCCTTTAAAGAACCGCGCCAAATCGATATGGACTTGGTCGATGCCCAACAAGCCCGTCGGGTCTTGGACCGGATTGTAGGGTATTCCATCTCGCCTATTCTTTGGAAAAAGGTCAAAAAAGGACTTTCTGCAGGACGCGTGCAATCAGTTGCCCTCAAATTAATCATTGATCGTGAAAACGAAATTAATGATTTCAAGCCGGAAGAATACTGGACCATTGATGGTGTCTTCAAAAAAGGGACCAAGCAATTCCAAGCTAGCTTCTATGGGATTGATGGCAAGAAGATGAAGCTCAACACCAATGAAGAGGTGAAAGCAGTTCTTGAACGCTTAGATGGCAAAGATTTTGCCGTTGAAAAAGTTGAAAAGAAAGAACGTCGTCGGAATGCTCCACTTCCATACACCACCTCTTCTATGCAGATGGATGCAGCCAATAAGATCAACTTCCGTACCCGCAAGACCATGATGGTCGCTCAACAATTGTACGAAGGAATCAATATTGGCTCTGGTGTTCAAGGTTTGATTACCTATATGCGTACCGACTCCACACGGATCAGTCCGGTTGCGCAAAATGAGGCAGCTAACTTTATCGTGGATCGCTTCGGTGAGAAATATTCTAAGCATGGAAGCCGTGTGAAGAATGCTTCTGGTGCCCAAGATGCCCACGAAGCGATTCGTCCGTCTAGCGTCTTCAATACTCCTGAGAGCATTGCTAAATACTTGGACAAAGACCAATTGAAACTCTACACCTTGATTTGGAACCGTTTTGTCGCTAGTCAAATGACAGCAGCTGTCTTTGATACTATGAATGTCCGTTTAGGTCAAAATGGGGTTCAATATACAGCGAATGGGAGTCAGGTAAAGTTTGACGGTTATTTGGCGATTTATAATGATTCAGACAAAAACAAGATGTTGCCTGACATGGTAGAAGGCGATATCGTCAAGCAGGTCAATAGCAAGCCTGAGCAACACTTTACCCAACCACCTGCTCGATATTCTGAAGCAACCTTGATTAAGACTTTGGAAGAGAACGGTGTTGGACGACCTTCAACCTATGCTCCGACGATTGAGACCATTCAAAAACGCTATTATGTGAAGCTGGTAGCTAAACGCTTTGAACCAACGGAATTAGGGGAGATCGTTAATAAACTGATTGTTGAATTTTTCCCAGATATCGTTAATGTGACCTTCACAGCGGAGATGGAAGGGAAACTCGATGATGTCGAACTCGGTAAAGAAGAGTGGCAAAAAGTCATTGATGCCTTCTACAAACCATTCTCTAAAGAAGTCGCCAAGGCTGAAGAAGAGATGGAAAAAATCCAAATCAAAGACGAACCAGCTGGTTTTGATTGTGAAGTCTGTGGCAGCCCGATGGTGATTAAATTAGGACGTTTTGGTAAGTTCTATGCTTGTAGTAATTTCCCAGATTGTCGTCATACTCAAGCGATTGTCAAAGAAATTGGGGTGGAATGTCCAAACTGTCATCAGGGACAAATCATTGAGCGTAAAACCAAACGAAATCGTATCTTCTATGGATGCAATCGCTACCCAGACTGTGAATTTACTTCTTGGGACAAGCCAATTGGCCGTGACTGTCCAAAATGTGGTCATTACTTAGTTGAGAAGAAAGTCCGTGGCGGTGGCAAACAAGTCGTATGTAGCAATGGGGACTACGAAGAAGAAAAAGTGAAATAATCTTTTAAATGATTAGATGTCTATTATAACGGCAATTTTTTAAAATGTCTGTTATAATAGACATTCGTTGGACAGGAAGGAAAAGCCTTCCTGTCTTTTTATTTGGCTTTTTGGTATAATGGAGCAAGTAGAAAATTAGAAAGATTTGTGGGTGTCAAAACAGTCCATCAGGGTGTTTTGATACCCAAAGAGGTATTAGTGTCATGTCTCAATCTTATATCAATGTCATCGGTGCGGGCCTTGCAGGCTCAGAAGCAGCTTACCAGATTGCCCAACAGGGAATTCCGGTCAAGCTTTATGAAATGCGTGGAGTCAAATCCACTCCGCAACATAAAACAGACAACTTTGCTGAGTTAGTGTGTTCCAACTCTCTTCGTGGGGATTCTCTCACCAATGCTGTCGGGCTCCTCAAAGAAGAAATGCGCCGTCTGGGTTCTGTCATCCTTGAAGCAGCGGAAGCGACTCGTGTACCAGCCGGTGGAGCGCTGGCTGTGGACCGAGAAGGCTTTGCTAGCCGAGTGACGGAGAAGGTATCCAAACACCCGCTCATCGAAGTCATTCGTGATGAAATTACGGAATTGCCGACAGATGCCATCACAGTGGTCGCAACGGGGCCTCTAACCAGCGATGCCTTGGCAGAAAAGATCCATGCTCTCAATGGTGGCGATGGTTTCTATTTCTATGATGCAGCAGCTCCGATTATCGATGTCAATACCGTTGATATGAACAAGGTCTATCTCAAGTCACGCTATGACAAGGGAGAAGCAGCTTATCTCAACTGCCCAATGACCAAACAAGAGTTTATGGATTTCCATGATGCCTTGGTTAACGCGGAAGAAGCCCCGCTTAACTCTTTTGAAAAAGAAAAGTATTTCGAAGGTTGTATGCCAATTGAAGTCATGGCTAAACGAGGCATTAAAACCATGCTCTATGGTCCTATGAAGCCAGTTGGACTCGAGTATCCGGATGATTACAAAGGACCTCGTGATGGGGAATTTAAGACCCCTTACGCAGTCGTTCAGCTTCGCCAAGACAATGCAGCGGCTAGCCTCTACAATATCGTTGGCTTCCAAACTCACCTTAAATGGGGTGAGCAAAAGCGGGTCTTCCAAATGATCCCCGGTTTAGAAAATGCGGAGTTCGTTCGTTACGGCGTCATGCACCGCAATTCCTACATGGACTCGCCAAATCTCCTCGAGCAAACCTACCGTTCTAAGAAACAACCAAACCTCTTCTTTGCAGGTCAAATGACAGGGGTAGAAGGCTATGTTGAATCTGCAGCTTCTGGCTTAGTTGCTGGAATCAATGCAGCTCGCCTTTTCAAAGGAGAAGAAGCAGCCATCTTCCCTGAAACAACAGCTATCGGAAGCTTGGCCCACTATATCACCCATGCCGACAGCAAGCACTTCCAGCCGATGAATGTCAACTTCGGGATAATCAAGGAGCTAGAAGGCCCACGCATTCGGGATAAAAAGGAGCGCTATGAAAAAATTGCCGAACGTTCTTTAGAAGATTTGGCCCAATTTATGGAAAAATAGTGTATGAAATGAAAAAGTTTGGAGAAATCCAGACTTTTTCTTCTAAAAATGGTATAATGAATAAAATTTAGAATATAGAGAGTTTTCTGACAATGAACAAATCCTATTTTTATTTAGATATGAAGACACACGAGTTGAACGTGCCTTATACCGGAAAACTCCGTCGTGTGCGAGTCTTATTACCTAAGAATTATGAAACAGATACCGATCGACGCTATCCTGTTATCTATTTTCATGATGGCCAGAATGTTCTCTATAGCAAGGAAGCTTTTGCGGGTCATTCCTGGAAGGTGATTCCAGCCATTAAGCGGAATCCTGATATTAGCCGCATGATTGTCGTTGCGATTGATAACGACGGTTTCCAACGTATGAACGAATATTCTGCATGGAAGTACAAGGAGTCCAATATTCCCGGAATGCAATTTGGTGGCAAGGGCGTTGAGTACGGAGAGTTCGTTATGGAAGTGGTGAAACCTTTCATTGACCAAGAATACCGAACGCTTGCTGATCGAGAACATACAGCCATGATTGGTTCTTCCTTGGGTGGAAATATTACCCAATTCTTGGGATTAGAGTACCAAGATCAAATCGGTTGTTTAGGGGTCTTTTCATCCGCTAACTGGCTGCACCAAGATGCCTTCAATCATTATATCGAGCGTAAAAAATTATATGCAGATCAACGCATTTACATCTATGTGGGGACGGAAGAGGCTGATGATACCGATAAAACCCTGATGGCAGGGAATATCAAGCAAGCCTACATTGACTCATCTCTTCGTTACTATCATGATGTCATTCAACAAGGAGTAGCTTTAGAAAATATCGCCATTCGGATTCAATCTGGGGCTATCCACCATGAAGAAGCCTGGGCAGAGCATTTACCGGAATGTCTTCGTTTCTTAGCAGAGAAGTGGGACTAGAAGCTTTTAAATTTTTATCATAAAGAAAGAAGGAACCTATGAATATTGAACATCTAAGCCACTGGAGTGGCCAACTGAACCGCGAAATGTATCTAAACCGTTATGGAAATGCAGGGATTCCTGTAGTGGTCTTTGCTTCATCAGGGGGAAGCCATAACGAATACTATGACTTCGGTATGATTGATGCCTGTGCTCAGTTCATCGAAGAAGGACGGGTTCAATTCTTCACCCTTTCGAGTGTAGACAGTGAAAGCTGGCTTTGTGATTGGAAAAACCCACACGATCGAGCTGAAATGCATCGCGCTTATGAACGCTATGTGATTGAAGAAGCCATTCCTTTTATCAAACACAAAACAGGCTGGTTTGACCCGATGATGACAACTGGCTGTTCTATGGGAGCTTACCACGCGCTCAATTTCTTCTTGCAACATCCAGATGTCTTCAACAAAGTGATTGCCTTGAGTGGTATCTATGACGCTCGTTTCTTTGTTGGTGAGTTTGGAGGCGATGAAGGCATTTACCAAAACTCTCCATCTGATTATATTTGGAACCAAAATGATGGCTGGTTTATCGATCGTTACCGTCAGGCGGAAATCGTTGTTTGTACTGGTTTAGGAGCCTGGGAGCAAGACGGGCTTCCATCTTTCTACAAACTGAAAGAAGCCTTTGATCACAAAAACATTCCCGCTTGGTTCGCTGAATGGGGACATGATGTAGCCCACGATTGGGAATGGTGGCGCAAACAAATGCCCTATTTCCTAGGCCAAATGTATCTATAAGTGAAAAGGGAGGAGACCTCAATGAATTATATTGTTATTTCACCATATTACCCACAAAACTTCCAACAATTTACAATCGAACTGGCTAATAAAGGGATCACTGTCTTGGGAATTGGTCAAGAGCCATATGAACAGTTAGATGAGCCATTGCGCAATAGTTTGACAGAGTATTTCCGTGTAGAAAATATGGAAGACTTAGATGAAGTGAAGCGTGCAGTAGCCTTCCTCTTCTACAAACACGGGCCAATCGATCGTATCGAATCTCACAATGAGTATTGGTTGGAATTGGATGCGGCGCTTCGGGAGCAATTCAATGTCTTCGGAGCTAAGCCAAAAGATCTGAAGAAAACTAAGTTCAAATCCGAAATGAAGAAACTCTTCAAAAAGGCTGGAGTTCCTGTCGTTCCTGGTGCTGTGGTAAAAGCAGAAAAAGATATCGACAAGGCTGTGAAGAAGATTGGGTTGCCATTGATTGCCAAGCCTGATAATGGAGTAGGTGCAGCAGCGACCTTTAAACTTGAAACACCAGAAGATGTGGACCATTTCAAGGCAGAATGGGATGGCAATACTGAGTATTTCTTTGAGAAATTCGTCACTTCTAGTGAGATTTGTACCTTTGATGGTCTGGTCGATCGTGATGGCAACATTGTCTTCTCAACGACTTTTGACTATGCTTATACTCCACTCGATTTGATGCTCTACAAGATGGATAACTCTTATTATGTCCTTAAAGAGATGGATCCAAAATTACGTCAATACGGGGAAGCGATTGTCAAAGCCTTTGGTATGAAAGAACGTTTCTTCCACATTGAGTTCTTCCGCGATGGGGATGACTATATTGCGATCGAGTACAATAATCGCCCTGCAGGTGGCTTTACCATCGACGTCTACAACTATGCTCACTCGATTGATTTGTACCGTGGCTATGCTGCCATCGTAGCTGGAGAACCTTTCCCAGCTTCTGAGTTTGAGCCTTTATATTGCTTGGCAACTTCTCGTCGTGCCAATGCGGCCTATGCTCTGTCAGAGGAAGAAGTTTTGGCTAAATACCATGATCAATTCCGTGTCAAGAAAGACATGCCAGCAGCTTTTGCGGAACTTCAGGGAGATTACCTCTATATGCTTACAACACCTAGTCGTGAAGTAATGGAACAAATGATTCATGACTTTGGTCAACGCCAATCATAAGATAACGACCGGTAGGATAGGATCCTATCGGTTTTTTTTATATGTATAGCAAAGGAAGAAGAGAAAAGATTGTGAAATATTGTATTTGGATTTTAAAAAGCTTATAAAACCTTCTTCCAAGGAATAAAGTTTGTGAAATCATATGAGCATTATTTTTGACAGTGCTTTCATTTTTGGCTAGAATGAAAGAGAATGAATAAATGCTAAGAAAGGCGAAATGATGGCAACATTAGATAAAAGTCTCTTATTGGAAATGTTCCGTAAAATGGAAGAAATCCGTCGCATGGACTTAAAAATTGCACAGTTAGTAAAAAAAGGGAAAGTGCCAGGAATGACGCACTTTTCTGTTGGGGAAGAAGCAGCAAACGTTGGCGCTATGTTGGCTTTAAACGACGATGATTTGCTGACATCTAACCACCGTGGACACGGACAAGCCATTGCTAAAGGAATCGATTTGAATGGCATGATGGCAGAAATCCTTGGTAAGTATACCGGTACTTGTAAGGGGAAAGGCGGCTCCATGCATATCGCTGATCTGGATGCTGGTAACCTTGGTGCCAACGGGATCGTTGGTGGTGGTATGGGAATTGCAGTAGGTGCAGCTCTTACTCAACAAATGAAAAAGACTGGTAAGATTGTTGTCTGCTTCTTTGGGGACGGCGCAACCAACGAAGGTGTCTTCCACGAAGCAGTCAATATGGCTTCCATCTGGAATCTGCCAGTAATTTTCTACTGTATCAATAACGGTTACGGAATCTCTGCCGATATCAAGAAAATGACCAATATCCAGCATATCCATGAGCGTTGTGCTGCTTATGGCATTCCTGGTATGTTTATTCCTGATGGGAACAATGTTATTGATGTCTATGAAGGATTTAAGAAGGCAGTCGACCATGTTCGCTCTGGTAAAGGCCCTGTCTTGATTGAAAGTGTCACCTATCGTTGGCTTGGTCACTCTTCATCTGACCCTGGTAAATACCGGACCCGTGAAGAAGTCGAAGAGTGGAAGAAGAAAGATCCAATCGAAAACCTTCGCAAGTATCTCCTTGAAAATGAGATTGCGAGCGCAGAAGAATTGGATCAGATCCAAGAAGAAGTAAAAGAAGCAGTGGAAGCTTCAGTGAAATTTGCGGAAGAAAGCCCATTCCCTCCACTCGAATCAGCTTTCGAAGATATTTACGCAGACTAAGGGGGAGTAGAGAATTATGGAAACTAAATTAATGTCTTTCCGCGATACCATTATCCTTGCTATGTCTGAGGAAATGCGTCGCGACGAAAATGTATTGTTGATGGGAGAAGATGTCGGGGTTTTCGGTGGAGACTTCGGAACTTCAGTAGGAATGCTTGAGGAATTCGGTCCAGAACGTGTTCGTGACTGTCCGATTTCTGAGGCCGCGATTTCAGGTGCAGCAGCAGGTGCAGCCATGACCGGACTTCGCCCAATCGTTGATATGACCTTCATGGATTTCTCAGTAATTGCCATGGATGCTATTGTCAACCAAGCTGCTAAAACTCGCTACATGTTTGGTGGAAAAGGTCAAGTACCAATGACCATTCGCTGTGCTGCTGGTAACGGAGTTGGATCTGCAGCTCAACACTCCCAATCTTTGGAATCATGGTTTACTCATATTCCTGGTTTGAAAGTTGTTGCTCCTGGTACGCCTGCGGATATGAAAGGACTTCTCAAGTCTTCTATTCGCGATAACAACCCTGTAATCATTCTTGAGTACAAATCAGAATTCAACCAAAAAGGTGAAGTGCCAGTTGATCCAGACTACACGATTCCACTTGGTGTCGGAGAAATCAAACGCGAAGGAACTGACGTCACTGTCGTAACCTACGGAAAAATGCTCCGTCGTGTGATGCAAGCCGCTGAAGAATTGGCAGAAGAAGGCATCTCAGTAGAAGTAGTAGACCCACGTACCTTGGTCCCACTTGATAAAGAGATTATCATTAACTCTGTCAAGAAGACAGGAAAAGTAGTGCTTGTCAATGATGCCCACAAAACAAGTGGCTATATCGGTGAAATTTCAGCTATTATCTCTGAATCAGAAGCATTTGATTACTTGGATGCACCAATCCGCCGTTGTGCGGGGGAAGATGTGCCAATGCCTTATGCACAAAACCTTGAGAATGCAATGATTCCAACAGTTGAAAGCATCAAAGATGCCATTCGTAAAACATACAACAAAGAATAATACAAAATTTAAATTATGTAATATATTCGTAGTTTTATCTTTCATTTTGAAATAGATAAAATGCGACATGAGTGAGTCGAATCGATTCTATTCGACGAACGAATTAGTAAGTCTACTAGGTTGACCGCCTGATAGCGGCAACCGTAGCAACTTGAGACACGTTCCGTGTCCAAGTTGCTTGTAGAGTTGAATCCGGACGGAGGACCGTGAAAAAAAGATAGATTTCCTTGTGTTCATCGAACACAGCGTCAATCTCCTATTTTTTCTTTGTCCTCTACGTCCTTAATATCTTATAATAGAATAGGAGAGGTCATGGCTGATGATAAGCTAAGAGCGACTCCTGCGGCTAGAAAATTAGCGGATGATCTTGGGATCAACCTCTATGATGTTTCTGGTTCAGGCGCAAACGGTCGTGTCCACAAAGAAGACGTGGAAACATATAAAGACACAAATGTGGTTCGCATTTCACCACTTGCAAAACGAATTGCTTTAGAACACAATATTGCTTGGCAAGAGATTCAAGGAACTGGTCATCGTGGTAAGATCATGAAGAAGGACGTCCTTGCTTTCCTTCCTGAAAATATTGAGAATGAGACCATTAAGTCACCGGCTCAAATCGAGAAGGTGGAGGAAGCTCCAGATAATGTGACACCTTATGGTGAGATCGAGCGGATTCCGATGACACCAATGCGGAAGGTGATCGCTCAACGGATGGTGGAATCTTACTTGACAGCACCAACCTTTACGTTGAACTATGACGTTGATATGTCTCAAATGTTGGCCCTTCGTAAGAAAGTATTGGATCCAATCATGGAATCTACTGGAAAGAAAGTCACTGTTACGGATCTGCTTTCTCTAGCAGTGGTTAAGACCTTGATGAAACATCCATACATCAATGCGTCATTGACAGAAGATGGCAAAACCATCATTACTCATAACTATGTCAACTTAGCGATGGCGGTTGGGATGGACAATGGCTTGATGACTCCAGTTGTCTACAATGCTGAAAAGATGACCTTGTCAGAGTTGGTCGTAGCCTTCAAGGACGTTATCGGACGTACCTTGGATGGTAAGCTTGCGCCAAGTGAATTGCAAAACTCAACCTTTACCATCAGTAACTTAGGAATGTTTGGTGTTCAATCATTTGGACCGATTATCAACCAACCAAACTCTGCCATCCTTGGCGTTAGTGCAACGGTTGAAAAACCAGTGGTTGTGAATGGTGAAATTGTTATTCGTCCAATCATGAGCTTGGGCTTGACCATTGACCACCGAGTAGTCGATGGGATGGCTGGTGCCAAATTCATGAAAGACTTGAAAGCCTTGATTGAAGACCCGATTTCAATGTTGGTCTAATCAACGAGAGAATAGAAACAAGAAAAAGAGGGAAATAAAATGGCCTTAGAAGTAATTATGCCAAAAGCCGGCGTAGATATGACCGAAGGACAAATCGTTCAGTGGAATAAAAAAGTCGGCGAATTTGTAAAAGAAGGAGAAGTGCTCCTTGAAATCATGACAGACAAAGTCAGCATGGAATTGGAAGCGGAAGAAGACGGCTACTTGATCGCTATCCTGAAAGGGGATGGAGAAACTGTTCCTGTAACAGAAGTAATCGGTTATCTTGGTGAAGAAGGGGAAAACATCCCAACCGCTGGAGCAGCACCAGAAGCGAGTCCAGCACCAGCTGCAGCAAGTGCTTCAAACGATGACAATAAGAGCGATGACGCCTATGATATCGTAGTGATTGGTGGTGGTCCTGCTGGTTACGTATCTGCTATTAAAGCAGCTCAATTAGGTGGTAAGGTTGCTCTTGTGGAGAAATCTGAACTTGGTGGAACGTGCTTGAACCGCGGATGTATCCCAACTAAGACTTACCTCCACAACGCTGAAATTATCGAAAATATCGGACATGCAGCCAACCGTGGTATTATCATTGAAAATCCAAGTTTCTCAGTAGATATGGATAAGGTACTTGAAACCAAGAACAAGGTCGTAAATACCTTGGTTGGTGGTGTTGCAGGACTTCTTCGCAGCTACGGAGTGGATGTTCATAAGGGTATCGGTACTATCACTAAGGATAAGAACGTCCTAGTCAATGGTTCTGAATTGCTTGAAACGAAGAAAATCATCCTTGCCGGTGGTTCCAAAGTCAGCAAGATTAACGTTCCAGGAATGGAATCTCCACTAGTCATGACAAGTGACGACATCCTTGAAATGAATGAGGTTCCAGAAAGCCTCGTGATCATCGGTGGTGGGGTTGTCGGTATCGAACTTGGCCAAGCCTTCATGACCTTTGGTTCAAAAGTTACTGTTATCGAAATGATGGACCGTATCGTTCCAGCTATGGATGCGGAAGTATCTAAGAACCTTCGTTTGATCCTTGAACGCAAGGGTATGACCATCTTGACGGATACTAAATTACAAGAAATCATTGAAGAAGATGGTAAACTCCGTATCAAGGTTGAAGGCAAAGATGATATCATCGCCAACAAAGCCCTTCTTTCAATCGGTCGTGTTCCAGATCTTGAAGGTATCGGAGATGTTGAATTTGAATTGGATCGTGGACGGATCAAGGTTAATGAATACATGGAAACGTCTGTTCCAGGCATCTATGCACCAGGTGACATCAACGGTACTAAGATGTTGGCCCACGCTGCCTTCCGTATGGGTGAAGTGGCAGCTGAAAATGCCCTTAAGGGAAATCATGCTGTTGCCAAATTGAACTTGACGCCTGCAGCCATCTACACCCTTCCAGAAGTTGCCGCTGTTGGTTTGACAGAAGAACAAGCTCGTGAGAAATACGATGTTCAAATCGGTAAGTTTAACTTTGCGGCGAACGGTCGTGCCATTGCATCAGATGCGGCTCAAGGATTTGTTAAAGTTATTGCAGACAAGAAATATGGAGAAGTTCTTGGGGTTCACATCATTGGTCCAGCAGCAGCTGAATTGATCAACGAAGCTTCAACCATCATTGAGATGGAAATCACTGTAGAAGAAATGCTCAAGACCATCCACGGGCACCCAACCTTCTCAGAAGTGATGTACGAAGCTTTTGCGGATGTACTTGGCTTGGCTGTTCATTCACCTAAGAAGAAATAGTATTTGAAATGATAGAATGGCTGGACAGCAAATGCTGGACCAGTCTCTATCGTATATAAAGGAATCTTATGAAATACATTATTAATTATTCAAATGATACTGCTTTTAATATTGCTTTGGAAGAATATGCTTTTAAGCATCTGTTAGATGAGGATCAAATCTTCCTTCTCTGGATTAACAAACCATCCATTATCGTCGGTCGCCACCAAAATACCATCGAAGAAATCAACCGCGACTACGTTCGGGAGCATGGTATTGAAGTAGTTCGTCGGATCAGTGGTGGTGGGGCTGTTTACCACGATTTGAACAACCTCAACTACACCATCATTTCAAAAGAAGATGAAAACAAGGCCTTTGACTTCAAGAGCTTCTCAACTCCTGTGATCAACACCTTGGCTCAGCTTGGAGTGAAGGCTGAATTCACGGGTCGTAACGACTTAGAGATTGATGGCAAGAAATTCTGTGGAAATGCCCAAGCTTATATTAATGGTCGGATCATGCACCATGGTTGCCTTCTCTTTGACGTTGATTTGTCAGTCCTTGCCAATGCTCTCAAGGTATCTAAAGACAAGTTTGAGTCCAAAGGGGTTAAATCAGTCCGTGCTCGCGTGACCAATATCATCGATGAATTGCCAGAAAAAATCACGGTTGAAGAGTTCCGTGACCTACTTTTGGACTACATGAAGAAAGAATACCCTGAAATGACGGAGTACGTCTTTTCAGATGAAGAATTGGCTGAAATCAACCGGATCAAGGAAACCAAGTTTGGTACCTGGGATTGGAACTATGGAAAGTCTCCTGAATACAATGTCCGTCGTGGCACCAAATTCCCAAGCGGTAAGGTTGAAATCTTCGCGAACGTCATTGAATCCAAAATCCAAGACATCAAGATTTATGGAGACTTCTTTGGTATCGAAGACGTAGCAGCAGTAGAAGATGTCCTTCGTGGTGTCAAATACGAACGCGAAGACGTTCTTAAAGCCCTACAAACCATTAACCTAGGTCGTTACTTCGCAGGAATCACTGCAGAAGAAATTGCTGAAGCAGTGGTGGAATAAAATCATAAGAGAGTGGGACAGAAATCGGTAATTCGTTAGAATTCGATTTCGTCGCCCCACCTCCGCACAGTTGAGTAGGGCTGTAAAAGCTGATGAAATCAGCGTAGTA
>CAUVRI010000014.1:0-30433 GCA_963554405.1 uncultured Streptococcus sp.
GAAACACTTCTTCAATCCTTAAATTGAAAAAGGATGCAATTTTATGAGCCAAAAGCAGCGAGGCATTGTAGCGGCCTTTTTCCAAAGAAATAATCGTTTGTCTCGTGACCTCTAGCTTCTCAGCCAGCTCCTCCTGGCTGAGCTTTTTTCTTTTTCGCAATTCTTGAATTCGATTTTCCAAGGCTACCTCCTTTTGCTATGTAAAACAAACTTTACTTTTCAAAAATAGTATAGTCTCCTTTACATCTTTTGTCAAGAAGAAAGCGGCAAAAAAGAACTGAAAATTTAAACATTTCAGTCCTTTCATCATCTTTATTGATTTCCTTTGTTATTTGCTTTTTAAAGCCACAGTCAACTCGACACAGGCTCCTCCTTGGTCTGGATTGAGCAGGGTCAGACGACCACCGTGCAAGAGAGCTACCTGCTTAGAAAAGGCTAAACCGATACCATGATGAGGATTAGCTGAATTGCGGCTTTGGTCACTCTGGTAAAAGAGCTGTTCCGCTCCCAGCAGCATCTCCTCTGAAAATGCAGGGCCATTGTTCCAGATAGCAAAAACCAACTGGTCCTGCTGCACTGATACCATCAGCTTCACTTCCTTTTGGTCCTGATTAGCATGTTCAAGCGCATTCAGTAAAATATTGAGCAAAGCTCGTTTGAGATAGTCCAAATGAATTGACAAAATCAGACTAAGATCACAATCTTCTTGGAGATAAAAACGATAGCTTTCCTGTTTGCTGAACAGTGACCAATCGTCCTGGAGATCAGCCAAAAAGTCCCCTAAGGAAAGCTGACTGAACTGATTAGAATCAATCTGAAAAGTCTTAGCGTAATCAATCAAAGAGCCACAATACTCTTCCATCTTGTGACTAGCCTGCAAAATCTCAGTAGCATAGTCTGCCTGTGGCTGACCCAACTGCGCCAACTCCAAGAGCTCAGCATTCCCCTTAATCACAGTTAGGGGCGTCTTCAAATCGTGCGATGTCGCTGATAGCTGTAAAATCAACTCCTGATTATGCTGCTGCTCTCTTTCTAGAAGACGAGCATTTTCTTGGTGGCTGCTCCGTAAATCGCTATAGACTTCTAGCATTTCCTCGATCCGAAAAAACTGACTTTGATTTTCTTCTAAAAGCTTCTTGCTCTTTAGCATTTTTATTTCCCTGTCGATTTTTCGGAGCAATTTCAAAATATGATAAAAAGTAATCAGCAGCAAGCTCCCCGCCCAAAAGAACAAGGTGAAAAGAACGTGATTACTTCCTTGCGTAAATTCATAGCCTATAAGCACAAAAATCAAAACATGAAAAAAGACGATTTTTAAACTGGTTGTCCAGACTAGGCTTTTGAAATTTCGGGTTCTAATTGCCATCTATAGCCTACTCCTCTCACTGTTGCGATTGCTTGCAGCCCTTCTTGTTTGCATTTTTGGCGAATCTGATATACGTATTCTGAGATGGAGCGAAGCTGTGTTTCTGAACTTTCTGGGTAAAGCAAGGTATGCAGGCGTTCAGCTGAAAAGGTCTGCTTGGGATTGCTAGCTAGTAAATGCAGCAACTTAAACTCTCGCTCTGAAAATTTCAAGACTTTACCAAAACAGGCAACTTCATAGCGCTCTGGATAAAATTGACAAGAAGCAATTTCAGAATAGCGCTCCTCACGTCTTTCCTCCCGACGAAAATGAGCTCTGACACGCGCCAGCAATTCTTTGGTCCCAAAAGGTTTGACAATATAGTCATCTGCTCCGCGAAAGAGCCCCTCCACCTTGTCCGCCTCCAACTCCTTGGCCGTCAGAAAGATGATTGGGCACGAAAGATGAGGACGAATGTAGGAGCACAACTCAAAACCATTAACAGGCTCCATCATCACATCCAGCAGAATCAAGTCATATCCGACAAAATGCGTCAGCTCTAGCTCTTCTATCCGATCAAGCGTCGTCACATCATAAGCATCGAGCTCTAGGACATTTTTCACCAGCTTCAAAATGCTCTGGTCGTCATCAACCACCAAAATACGATACTGTCTCATGATTTCCATTATAGCATACCTCTAGCGAACATCTCGTTTCAAGGTTAAGAATATAGCAGAGCTCCAAACCAAAGCTAACCATAACAGCTGTATTCCCAGCCCTGATAGATCTATTGAATGCTGAAGCCTTTCATACTCAAAAAGATTGAGCGTAGCCAGATCAGGCAAGTACTTTGCTTCCTTGATGAAAGTTGCCAATAAACGGCTGAGACCAATCAAGAGAGGAAAGAGCACCGACACCGGCACAACCCAAGATTGAAATAGCAAAGCGAGGCCGGCAGTTAAAAAAGCCAGAAAAAGATTGCTGAGAAGACCAAAAGAGCTGTAATAAAGGAATTTCCCCAGTAAGGACCAGCTAAAGTCTAGGTCAAAACGAGCCAGCATAACAAGGAAACAGCTGCCTATCATGACACTGTAGAGAACCAAGAGCAGCAAAACCAGAAAAAGGATTTTCCCAGCCAACCAAGCCTTTCTATTTGATACGGTTAGAAAATTCGTTCGCATCCCTGACTTGACAAACTCCTGAGCAAAATAGAGGGAAGTAAAGATGACGATGACGGGCTGCGCCAGATAGAGGGCATGCAAAGCCTCACTCAGAGCCTTTGTCTGGCCAACTGCTGTTTGACTGTAGTCAAGATTCATTAGAAAAAATGGAACGACTACCAGAGCCACCAAGCCTGCACCAAGAGCGAGGTAGTAAGAACGAAACTTAATCCATTCACTTCTAAGCAAAGCTTTTATCATCAGTAGCGTCCTCCTAAATCCGTCTTCAAAAAGCGCAGAGAGGCCATGCCGCCGATGACTAGCAACCATACGCTTAGTACCAAGAGTCCTTGCAAGGGATTATTAGCATATTGAGAAGTCGGCGTTGCAACAAATAACTCTCCTGCGGGCTGTGGCAAATAAGCTCCCCAACTCGTGTGGGTAGCTAGGTAGTTTCCTAGATTATAGATTTGGGGTACGAGAAAGAGTAAGGGAAGCAACATCGTCCGCCCAAGCAATCCCAATAAAAAGGACAGGAGACCCAGCAATGCAGTAGCTAGTGCCTTCCATAAAAGATGACTCCAGGCAGCTTGATTAAGTAAAATTGGATGTAGCCCTTCTTTTCCTAAAGCCAAGTGCATGACAATATAGCTCAAATAAATGGATAATAAGCTAATGACGAGTGAAAACAAACCAAAGGTCAATATTTTCCCCACAAGTAGCTTCAGGCGGTTATTACAGGCCAATAGACTGGTTCGCAAGCTATGAGACTGGAATTCCGTTGCTCCCAAAATTCCAGCTAAGATGACTAAAACCATACCACCCATAGAAGCGCCATTAAGACCTAGATATTCCAGCGGATCAATAGCTTCTGCCAGACGGGGAACCGTCTCAGGGGTCGCATCTAAACCGATAGACAGATACTGGCGTCCCTCTAGCCATGACACAACAGGTACCAATAACAGCATAAAGACCACACTTACCCTGAAAGCCTTGGTTGATTGGATTTTCAACCACTCTGAATGCAATAAGGACATCGTCTCTTTCATCTTAAACCTCCTCTGTTAAGTCGAAGAAGAGCTCTTCTAAACTATCTGTTCCTTGTAATACATCTTCTAGAGTTCCCTGTTCGATAATTTGCCCATGATGAATCAAGACTACATCATCTGTTACCATTTGTACCTCAGACAGGATATGAGAGGATAGAAGGACGGTTTTCCCTAAATCAGCCTGCTGGCGAATGAACTTTCTAAACCACTTAATTCCACTTGGATCCAAGCCATTGGTCGGCTCATCTAATATTAGAAACTGAGGATCACCTAGTAAAGCTACTGACAACCCCAGGCGCTGCCCCTCTCCTAGAGACAGGCTTGATAAGAAATCCTTTTTCTTATGAGCGATCCCAGTCATCTCCAAAACCTCATCGATCCGAGATTTGGGAATAGCATTACTCGCCGCAATAATCCTCAAGTGGTCATAGACCTTTCGATTTGGCAGACCCCCAATACCGTCAAAAGCTGCACCTACCGTCCTGAGCGGATAGGTCATTGACTGATAGGTTTGCCCATCAAAAGTCGCAGTCCCTGCTGTCGCCCGATCTAACCCCAACAAAATCCTCAAAGTCGAGCTTTTTCCTGCACCATTATGTCCTAGAAAAGCTGTAATGCGACCACTCCTAGCTGTAAAAGAAATATCCTTTAAAATTTGCTTGTCTCCATATTTTTTAGAAACACGATCAATTTTTACAATATGTTCCATACTGAACTCCTTTTCTTTATTTGACTTCATTTTACAATGGCAAGTTCAGAAGAAAATCAGACAAGAAAAAAACTTGCCTTACGACAAGCTTCTTTTCTCATTTTTCAACTACATCCCAGAGCTGACGGATGCTTTTTTTCTGCACGGGATCGACAAAGTGTGGAGCGATTTCCACCAGAGATTGCAAGACAAAAGCTCGCTCAGCCACATAAGGATGAGGAACAATCAAGTTTGGACTGTATAACTCTTCTTGCCCTATGTAAAGAATATCCAGATCAATCACACGAGGTCCCCATTTGATCTCCCGCACGCGCCCTAAATCCGCTTCGATAGCTAACAGGGTCTGCATTAATTCCTCAGGATTGAGCCAGGTCTCAACTTCAACAACTTGATTGAGAAACGGATCCTGCTCAACGCCACCCCAAGGCTCTGTTTCGATACGACTTGATATCTGCAAAATTCTTATATTTTGCTCAGCCATTTTTTCCAGAGCCGCATCCAGATTGGCAACTGGGCTGCCCTGATTGCTTCCCAGAGCGATAAAAGCTTTCCGCTTTTTACGAACTAGCTTGACTGAGCATGTGTCCAAAGGTAGAGGAACAGGAGCCCAAGGTTTCTTGACCTCTAAACTGACTTTCTCAACCAGGTAATAGGATTGAAAAATCTTGCCAATCAGCTGATAAGCCAGCGTTTCAATCAAATCTTCCTTGCTTTCCTGACACCACTTAACCAGCTCCTGAGCTAGCTCGCCATAGTGGATAGAAGCTGTCAGATCACCTGTTTTAGCAGCCCGAGTCATATCATAATCCAAAATCAGATCCAGCACAAAACGCTGGCCCAATTCTTTTTCAGCCGCAAAAACACCATGATAAGCATAGACTTCCAAATCTTTAATTCTTAACTGATCCATCTATTTCCTCTTTCTTTGTCAATATATAGGCTCTAACTTGAGCTAAAAAATACAAGGAGCCTGTAATCAGCAGCACCTCTTGATCCTTATGCGCATCTTGTAAATAGCTATCTACATACTGCTGCCAAGGTTGATAGGTTAACCCCGTTTGGAAGGCTTGTCTCTTCATTTCCTCTTCAGAAACTGCTCGCTCATCCGCAAAAGATGTCAATGTGACAGATACATCTGCTTGAGCAAACAACTGCAACATCTCATCTAGTGCTTTGGTCCGAATACAGGTAAATAAAATCTTCTTATCTTTTGAAGCAAAGCGTTCTTGGAAGGAAGCTAGTAGAGGACTCAAAGCATGCGGATTATGTGCCCCATCCAAAAAAATCAGAGGTTGCTCCAAAATTTTTTCCATCCTTGCTGGCCAAGCAACTGCTAGAAGTCCACGATCGATTTCTTCTTTTGTCAGAAGAGGCAAACCCTTTTGTTGGCAGTATAAATCACAAATCTCAATAGCCAAGGCCGCATTATCTGTTTGATAAGATCCTAGGAGTGATGTTTGGTAAATACTGTAGTCTCGCCATTCATTTTCCAGTGAAAAGACTTCGCCAGTTTCTTCACTTCCAAGCCAGTCAACCTGATAGGACTGTCCATACAAATATGTTGGAGCCTGTTTACTTGTTGCCACGCGCTGGATAACTTCCAGGGCTTCTCTATCAATCTTACCAGTGACTATTGGAATTGAAGTCTTGATGATTCCAGCTTTCTGCTCTGCTATTTCCCCAAGGGTGGACCCCAAAA
This sequence comes from uncultured Streptococcus sp., assembly GCA_963554405.1. Taxonomy (GTDB): domain Bacteria; phylum Bacillota; class Bacilli; order Lactobacillales; family Streptococcaceae; genus Streptococcus. Next base: position 5,963 of record CAUVRI010000014.1, read on the forward strand.
GAGCCATATGATCCAAACCAATCGTACTAATCGCAGTAAGGTCTGGCTGGCAAACATTTGTCGAGTCTAGAAGCCCGCCCATACCGACCTCAATGATCGCCACATCCACTTCTTCCTGAGCAAAATAATCATAGGCCAGGGCCGTGATGATTTCAAACTCAGTCACTCCCTTGAATGTCGAATGATGCCCCTGATGGACAAATAAATCTTTATAAATCTGCAAGAGCTGGTTCAATTTTTGATTGGAAATAGCCTGTCCGTTTATAGCAATTTGCTCATTATAAGAAACAATATACGGAGAGGTAAAGGTTCCAACTCGTAATCCTCTTAACTGAAGAAGTTCTCGAAGAGTCGCAATCGTTGACCCCTTGCCATTGGTTCCTGCTATATGAATGACTGAAAGTTGCTTATGAGGATTTCCTCTATGAGCCAGCATGGCTTCCATTCGTTCTAAGCCAAAGTTCGGAGTATCCGTCCGATAGTTTGCAATCCAACTCAAATCTGGTTTTTCGTTTCTATCTATCATCTTATTTGTATTGCCCCAAGGTTAAATCTTCAGCGCGATTGGCTAAACGAATTGCATCACCAATCTCCACCGCCATTTTATGATAAGGAATATCGTGAACACGTAGCATTTCTACCCCTTGACTGGCCGCAATACTGGTCAAATGACTGGAAGCTATATCACGATTTTGGTAACCCAAATCTGTCTTTGGATCAACCTCAATGCCTGCATCTTCCAGTATATTCACAACAAAGCGCTTGCGAGAAACGCCAAGAAAGATTGGAAAACCAGCCCGATGAATATCTTCCAGATGCTGTAATAGAATTAGGTTTTCCCGCTTGGTAAGACCAAAACCGATACCTGGATCCAACATAAGACTGTTCTTCTCTATTCCTGCCGCTTTTGCTCTAGCCAAGGACTTATCAAAAAAGGCCCACATTAAATCTACAATATCTGAATGAGCAAATCTTGATAATTCCTGGTCTGTAAAAACATCTTGAAAGCCAAACTTGGGAAAGATCAATGAGCTAGCATGGTGAGGTCGAGCCATAACTGGATTGAACATCAGAATAGCTCCAGCAGAAGACTCAGCCACCACTTGCGCCATTCCTTCATCTCCTAAAAATCCAGTGATATCATTAACAATATCTGCACCGGCTGCTAGGGCTGCTTTTGCTACGGGCGCCTTCCAAGTATCGACCGAAATCAAGACATCACTTTGCTTGCGAATAGCCTCAATTACTGGAACTACTCGCTCGATCTCTTCTTCAATCTCAATATAATGGCTACCGGGTCTCGTGGACTCCCCTCCAATGTCCAACATCTGGGCACCTTCTTGTATCAGATACCTCGCTTGCTCTAAAGCAAATTCTACAGTGTTGTATTTGCCACCATCCGAAAAAGAATCTGGGGTTACATTAAGAATCCCGCACAAGCCTGTCTTACCGTCTGGGACTAGTTTTCGAACATCAATCTTTTTTTGAGCCATTTTATTTCTCTCACTAATTCTTAATTACTAACATTTTATCATATTTTCCTCAGAAAAAAAGACGAGAAAATTTCTCGTCAGGCTTGATTATTTGCAAATAACATGAGGAATATGGCAATTCCATTTCGAAGCATATGGGCCATAATAGACATTTCTAACCTTTCTGTCGTATAGGCTACATAGGCAAAGACTGCTCCCATTCCTCCATAAACGATAAAACTACCAATATTAGTCGGACCATGGAAAAGGCCAAAAAGTATCGCACCTATCACAAATCCCACCAGTTGATGCTTAGGAAAAAGTTTCTTGGGAATAAAGCCACGAAAAATGACTTCCTCTAGAACTGGAGCTCCAATCACTGTTGCGATAATCATGACAATCTGTGGGATCTCGCTCATCGCCTCTTGAATTCTCTCTTGATTACGAGGAATAAGCGAGCCCCCTTCCAATCTCATGACAACAAACCCTAAAGCACCGATGAGAATCGATAGGAAATAATATAAGGCCAAAAGTCCCACTGAAGACCAACTAAAAAAGCTGAAATCAAATGTGAGGATTCCTTCTCTTTTAGCAAGAAAGAGCGTTAAAAGAAGAATCAATAGGTACAGGATGATTATTCCACCTACACTAATTGGTGATTGTTTGTCTTCTAAATACCTCATTGCAATGAAAGGAACTTGTGTCAAGACCACTATCACCAACACAATTAAACAATATTTTAGTTTTTTTAAATAGAATTCCATTTCTTCCCCCAATCTATAAAAAAGGGGAGGCTAACGCCTTCCCCCTATTATTTTTTAAAACGTTCTACATCACGCGCAATGACTAGCTCTTCGTCTGTTGGAATAACTAACACTCTGACCTTTGCTTCTGGTGTCGAGATATCTCCATATTGCCCAAAGACATTCTTTTCTGGATCAATATCACAACCAAACCAAGAAATTCCTTCAATGACCAGTCTACGAATAGTCACAGAATTTTCGCCAATTCCTGCGGTAAAGATGATGGCATCCGCTCCATTCAAAACGGCAAGATACTGACCAATGTATTTTTGAATCCGGTCTACAAAAATGTCGTTAGCTAATTGAGCCTTGGCATCACCTGCCCGCATCGCTTCATGAATATCACGCATATCGCTTGATTTCTCGGAAACCCCAAGTAAACCAGATTCACGATTCAAAATTCGGCTGATATCTTCGGGAGTTTTAAAATCATCTGTATGTTTCATGAGATAAGGAATAATTGCAGGATCAATGTCACCAGTCCGCGTTCCCATCATGACACCCCCCAGAGGTGTGAAGCCCATAGAAGTATCAACAGACAAACCTTTATCAACAGCCGTAATAGAAGCACCATTACCAATATGACAGGTGATAAGTTTCAACTCCTCAAGCGGTTTGCCCAAAAGTTTAGCTGCTTCATGTGCTACATACTCATGACTAGTACCATGTGCGCCATATTTACGTACCTTGTTTTCCGTATAATATTTCGTTGGCAAGGGATAACGATAAGCTTTTTCTGGCATAGTCGTATGGAAAGAAGTATCAAACACTACCACACTTGTAATGTCAGGCAAAAGTTCCTTAAAAGCACGAATCCCTGCGGCATTTGCTGGATTATGAAGAGGTGCCAAGAGAGAGAGTTCTTCAACTTTTTGAATGACCTCTTCATCAACTAGAGCAGAATCTTTGAAATACTCACCACCCGCAACGACACGGTGACCTACTCCTGTAATCTCATCGAAAGACGCAATGATATTAAAACGCATCAAATCGTCTAACAAAATCTTTACAGCTTGAGTATGGTCAGTAATATCAAGCACCTGTTTCTCAGTACGACCATCAAATTTTACCGTTGAAATGGAATCTTTCAGTCCAATTCGCTCAATCAAACCTTTAGCTAATACTTTTTCTTCTGGCATCAAGTAGAGCTGCCATTTTAAACTAGAACTTCCTGCATTTATTGCGATTGTTTTAGACATAATTTACCTCTTTTAAGCGTTTTCAGTTCTCATTATACCAGAATTTTGATCAGTTTTCACTAACTTTGCGCCATTTTTGAAAACTTTCGCGGAAGCGAGTAATTTCTTCATGATTTTGTAGATCAGCCAATGCATAGACAAAAGGTTCTGATTTTATATTTTTTTGTTTTTGCAAAACAAACACCGTCTTAGCCTGAGAAACTGATGCAAAGAGTTTTTCTGGCAAAGCAATCATTGCTACTAAGCTGGCATTGTCTTTGAGCCAGGATTTAAGCAAGTCACTCTGCGGGCTGGTTAAGAGGTGATTAGGAGCTAAGAAGATCGCATAGCCATCAACCTTTAAATACTTTAATGCCTGCTCCATCAACAGATGATGAGCATAGGTGTGCTCTGTCTGACTGGCTACCTGATAGCGACTGGCAATCTGATCATCCGGATAGTAACCGACAGGCAGATCGCTGATAATCAAGTCGCTCTCTTTTAGAACTTGAGGGCGCACAGCATCTCCCTGGGCAAAATGTGCCTTTGAACCCATCACTTCTGCAATACTGGCAGATAGGTCAATCAGTAAATCATCGATTTCTAATCCTAGATAATCAATCTCTTTCTGACTATTGTTCAGGATTGTCTCTGCAAGATTTCCAGTTCCACTTCCCATCTCAAGAAGAGTAATATCTGATGCTACCATCAGCTGGTCGATGATAAAAATCAACAGAAAACCAATGGCATCTGGTGTAAACTGATGATTGGCTTGCAAAGGCTCTGTCTGAGCACCCTTCATCAGAATGAACTGATAGGCTCTCCGCCACTCTTCTCTGCTTAGCTTTAAGCTCTTCAAAGTTTGATGATTCTTTTTGACAATTTCTAAGTCCGTTTGCCCATCCAAATAGATACCGTTTTGCTCAATTAAGGCATCATAAAAATTAGTTGAAAGCTTGTTTTGAATGACTTGGACATTTTCTAAAAGGAGCGTATAGGCTTCTTCAATTTTTTCAAAATTCATAGTTTCCTCCGCTCCTTATCTTATCAAAATTTAATCTTTTTTGCCATTATCGTCTTTGGCTTCCTCTTTTTCACGGGCAGGCTCTGCTTCTCTCTTTTCTTCTTTTTCCAGTTCAGACTTTTTATCTTTATCCTGATCCTTATCCAATCTGGCTTTTGGTTCCTTAATAGCAAAGGTAAAATCGTAAGTCCGGTCAGAGATCACTACATTGACGATCAACTGGTCCTTTTCTTTCTGGTATTGACTTTGGCCTTTATTAAAAGAAAATTGTCCACTATCAGCTAGCTTCTGGTCTTTTGTCAGCAAGGCTATAGCGTAAGCTTCCTGTCTTTCTTGCTGGGCTAAAAGATTGCGCTGATGGGCAGTCTGACGGTTGAGATAAAACTGCAACAGCAGACTAAAAACGGCAGCCATAAGCAGAGCATAGAGCATGACCCCAGCCTTAATGTTCTTCTTCAACACGATAGATGTACTCTCTTTCTAAGCCGTCCTTAAACTGCAGATGCAAATGAACTATCTGACCTTCTTTATGTATTTGAGCAGCTTCTAAGCCATAAATCATGGGTTGATAACCACGGCCATTCGCATCCGTCTTTCGAAAATCATCGCTTTTAGACTTACCAAATGCAATCGACTTGCCATCTTGTTTGACATAAAGCTTATTTTGCTCGACTTTTTCAAAATGGCTCCGGGATAATTCTGCATCTAACTGGTCCGCAAACAAGAGCCATTCCTTGGCCTTAGTTTGCTCTTGATACTGAATCTCACTGGCTAGGAGCTTAGTCATAGCTTGAAAAACCAAGAGGCCACCACTGATAACCAAGAGGGCCACTAATGCTTCCAGCAGGGTAAAAGCTCCTACTTTACCTTTTTTCAACATCAATCAACTCCTCTCCCTGATGGAACACTCGAATCTGATCCTTCGTTCTCTGGATACGAATTTCAATACCATTTAAAGAAAGATGGTCCTGCCCTGTTTGGAGGGCCATCTGGGCCACCCGCAGGACCTCCTCTTTTTCTAAAATGGCAGCTGCTTCTTTACGCGATTGCGTGATTTGACCTAGTAACAAGCTTGCAATTACAGCAAAAACTCCCAAAGCCAGTAAGGCTTCCAGTAAGATGGTCCCTTTAATTTGTCGTTTTCTTAAATTTGCCATTTCCAATATAGAGTTGATAGGTCACCAGTCCTTCCTTGGTTTGAAACTGAACTTTACTGAGTGAAGAATTACCTCCAGCCTTATCAAAATAGATCTGTGTAGATTCAGGTGCTTGGATTCCTTTAGGAATTGGAAGACGAGCATAGCCGTTTGAAATCTCTTGGTTTGAGATTTCTAGCACCAGCTTTCTCTGAGAAGATACGCTAAGCTTCTGACTTTCCTGATAAAAATGCTCAAATTCTAAAAAGAAGATCTTTGCCTGAATCTGCTCAAAAGTAGCTTGAACAGAGCTTGATAAAGCCAGCAAGATAAAACTGCTAATCATCAGGACCAAGAGGCTTTCCAAAACTGTAAAGGCCTTAATTGGCAACTGCCTGAGTCTCACTATTGTTCTTACCATAATAAGCCTTGTAAGAGTCTGCTTGCTTTTGACTGATGTTCCCAGCTGCGACTAATTTGCTAAGGGTTGCTTGATCTCCTGTATTTTTGAGTTCATAGAGCTCAGCCTGACTTTCAACCACCTTGACCACCGCAGCATTTCCAGTATCCGAAACAGCCTCTTTTTGCTTGGTTAGATTAGGGACGAATAAGAGCATAAGGACACTGATAATCAGAAGGACGACTAACATTTCCACTAAAGTAAAGGCTTTTACGCGTAAATTTTTTAATTTGTTCATAGATGAACCTCCATATTTTGATAAAGGGGCAATAGCATTGCCGCATACAATAAGACAATCATCAAGGCTACAAAGACAAAGACTAGGGGCTGAATCAGATTCATGGTCCGATTGACCCTACCAAAAAATTCTTCCCAAGTCTTAAGAGCATAGATTTCTAGTTCGCTTCCCAGCTTAGATTTGACTTCCCCGTATTCGATGATTAGAGACAATTCTTTTTTGAAAAAAGGATACGAAGCAATTTTATCTGAAAATTCTTGACCGTTTTGTAAGGCTTGACCCAAATCCTGACCAATTTCCTGAAATAAAACCGAGCGTTGCTCTTGCATAATCTGAAAAATCTGACTGAGCTCCAAACCTTGTCCAATCATATTGCCCCATTCACGCGCATAATAGGCGGTTAGGTAAATCTTTACAAAGGATCCAACAAAAGGCAGGCGAGCTAAGAAAGAGTATACAGGGATCCGTTTCTGGCCTTTGAAAATCAGATAAATCGCTCCTGTTAATCCAAGTAACATTAAGACAGATAGTAGAAAAATAGTCGGCAAATGACCAATGAGTTGCGTTGCAAAATTTTGACTGCTGAGTTGGGGTAATAAATAATTTCTCAAGCCCATCATAATCAATACCAAAAAGCCGAGAAGCATCATGGGATAGGTCGCTACTTCAATTAACTTCTTTTTTACCTTCGCAAGATTATCCAGATATTCCTCTATTTTTAGCAAGGCAAGCGATAAATTCCCATGTAACTCAGCCAATGACAGCTGGGTTACTACCGCATCAGAAAAACCTAGACTAGCCATAATCTCTGAAAATGCTTGCCCATTAGCTAGGCCATGACGCATTTGCTGAACATAGTTCTTCTCCAAAAGAGCGCTTCGACCTAAAAAGTCCACAGTCTCAGCCAAGTGAAAACCGCTAGAGAATAAATTATTAAACAGTTCAATGACCTGCTTTTGCTTGCTAGTTCCTAATTTTTTCTGCTTCTGCTTGCTCAGGATGGATATGTCCTGCTGCAAGAAGCTGATCAATCTGCTGATTCCAGACGGTCGGCTCGTGTTCTTGGTAGTTGTTGCTGGCAAAGTCTATCACACCTCCTCCCCCAATCAAGCGTTGATAGCAAATACCCTGTAAAACAATTTTCAACTCCTCCTCGCTAACACCTAATTCCAATAAGCGTTCGTAAACACCAGGAATGCTTTTAGCATGAATCGTTGAAAAAACTGTAGCTCCCGTCAAGCTAGCTCGAACCACAGCTCTAGCAGTTTCACTATCTCGAATTTCTCCAATAATCAGCAAGTCCGGACGGTGACGCAGGGAAAGCTTAATTAGACTTTCATAGGTCAGACCAATCGTTTCATTCAGCTGTAGCTGAAGCATATCCTCTTGCTTGATTTCAACAGGATCCTCAATGGACATAACCTGCTGACCCTTAAATTTTAGCTGAGCTAATTGATGCATGAGAGTGGTCTTGCCACTCCCTACTGGTCCCGAAAAAAGATACAGTCCTCGATCCTTAAACTTCTCTCTAAACTCAGGAAAATGAGTAAACCAAAACTTCAATTCTGTCTCTTCATCGTGCAAAAGTCGAATAACCAAACTTTCATATCCACGATAATCACCTACAGTTGACAGACGAATTGATGTTTCCTTATCATCATAACGATAATCACAGGATCCCAGCTGACTGCGACGTTTTTCTCCTACATTCATCCCAGCTAAAAATTTAAAATGACTAATCACAGCGGCTAATTGGTCAAAATCATAAGTCTGTATGAAGCGTCGTTCATCACCAATCCGCATATAAAGTTCATAGCAATCATCCTTGGGTACAAAATAAATATCCTGAGCACACTCTTCCTTAGCCTGCCGGACAATCGCCTGGGCAATTTTTTGAACCATAAGACCTCCCTCAAATAAATTTTGTTGAAAAGTTTTTTCAAACCTTTCTTCAACTATTTATTCGTAAACACAACAAAAAAACCGATTAAATTTATCGGTTTTCTTCTTTATTTTATTTGATTCGGCATGATCGATGCTTCTCAAGCCCGTTTTGTTTAGCATAACCCGGACGGTATTTGCTTTTTGGAATAACCTTTTCATCTTCCAACAATATAATTGACCTATATTGCTGAACGTAGTCGTCACATTCTTCACACCATCTCTGATCTTTTTCATTCCAAAAGACAGTCATCAAATCACTGCGACTCTTATATTCTTTAAATTCTGTTTCTAATTTTAGCCATTGAATTTTATAGAATTTCAAAGCATCATAGTACTTTTCAAACCGTTGTTCTTGAATAATATCATTTTCCCAACCGTCTAAAAACCACCAGGGTTCAAAGTCCCCATACATTTCTACTACTCGGTACATATTTTCTTCCTTTGTACCGTATATTATATACAAAATCCTTTGATAATGAAACTAATTTGCTCATGGTTAGTTCTATATTTTAGACAAAATCAATGGGGATGCTTTATTTTATACTCTATAATCAAGCAATTCAGCTAAAATGGAGAATTTTCTCTCATCTTGCAAATACCAAAGCCTGAGATTTTTAGGGCTCAACCAAGCTTATCTCCGATAAAAAAGAAACCCGTTTTTAAAACGAGTTTCTTTCATCTTATTCTGTGACTAGTGTTTCAGTAGACTCTACGTCTTCTGGAGTCACCACAACTTCATCAATGATTTCAACTTCATTGATAGCTTGTGGTTCCAAGTTGCGGTAGCGAGCCATACCTGTACCAGCAGGGATAATCTTACCGATGATAACATTTTCCTTAAGTCCAAGCAGATGGTCTTTCTTACCACGGATAGCCGCATCAGTCAAGACACGAGTTGTTTCCTGGAAGGAAGCTGCAGACAGGAAGCTGTTTGTCTCAAGGGAAGCTTTGGTGATCCCCATGAGGACTGGACGAGCTGTCGCAGGTACACCACCTGAGATAACTACATCACGGTTAGCATCTGTAAAGTCTGTAATATCCATAAGAGTTCCCATAAGGAGATCTGTATCACCTGGATCCATGACACGTACTTTACGGATCATTTGACGAACCATTACTTCGATGTGCTTGTCACCGATTTCTACCCCTTGGCTACGGTAAACTTTCTGTACCTCAGCAAGCAGGTAAGTTTCAACGGACAAGACATCACGAACAGCCAGCAAGTGCTTAGGTTGGATAGAACCTTCTGTCAAAGCAGCACCGCGAGACACTTGGTCGCCTACTTCAACTTTCATACGAGCTGTAAATGGTACCACATACTCGCCTTCACCAGTTTGACCTTTAACAAAGACCTTCTTAGTACGAGTAGATGCATCTTCTTCGATAGCTGTAACTTCACCCTTGACTTCAGTGATGACCGCTTCCCCTTTTGGATTACGGGCTTCAAAGATTTCTTGGACACGAGGAAGACCCTGAGTGATATCGGTATTTGAGGCAACCCCACCCGTGTGGAAGGTACGCATGGTCAACTGTGTACCAGGTTCCCCGATAGATTGAGCAGCGATTGTTCCGACTGCTTCACCCACTTCAACCGCATCACCAGTTGCCAAGTTAATACCATAACAGTGACGGCAGACACCATGACGAGTGTTACATGTTAGAACGCTACGGATTGTGACTTCCGTCACACCAGCATTAACAACTTGACGTGCCATATCCTCAGTTACAAGAACATCAGCAGGAACTAGGACTTCTCCTGTCTCAGGATGTTTAATAGATTTCTTAGTATAACGACCAACCAAACGTTCTTCAAGAGGTTCGATCATTTCCTTACCATCTGTGATAGAAGTGATAAGGAGACCACGATCTGTTCCACAGTCGTCTTCACGGATGATAACGTCTTGAGCAACGTCAACCAAACGACGTGTCAGGTAACCAGAGTCGGCTGTCTTAAGGGCCGTATCCGTCATACCTTTACGAGCTCCGTGAGTTGAGAAGAACATTTCGAGTACTGACAAACCTTCACGGAAGTTAGACAAGATTGGCAATTCCATGATACGTCCGTTTGGTGCAGCCATCAAACCACGCATACCGGCAAGCTGTGAGAAGTTTGAGATGTTACCACGCGCTCCAGAGTCCATCATCATAACGATAGGGTTCTTCGGATCTTGATTGGCAACCAAACGTTTTTCAAGTTTTTCACGGGCTGCACGCCATTCAGCAGTGACAGCATTGTAGCGCTCGTCGTCTGTGATCATACCACGACGGAATTGTTTAGTGATTTGTTCTACACGTTTGTGTGATTCTTCAATAATCTCAGCCTTGTCTTCAACAACTGGAATATCAGCAATACCCACTGTCAAACCAGCCAGAGTAGAATGGTGGTAACCCAAGTTCTTCAAGCGGTCAAGCAGGGCAGATGTTTCTGTTGTACGGAAGCGTTTGAAGATTTCAGCGATAATATTCCCAAGATTTTTCTTCTTAAATGGTACATTCAATTCAAGAGCTTGGATGGCTTCTTTGATATCTTTTCCTGATTCTAAGAAATACTTATCTGGAACACCTTCAGTCAAGTTAGCATTGGTTGGCTCTTGCAGATATGGCAATTCTTCCGGCATAATCGCGTTAAAGAGAATTTTACCAACTGTCGTCATCAAAATTTTATGTCTTTGTGACTCGGTCCACGGTTTCGCCAGGCTATCGGTTGTAATACCTACACGAGTATGCAAGTGAACATAACCATTACGAAGAGCCATGACAGCTTCATCCATATCTTTGAAGACCATACCTTCGCCTTCGCGGCCAGCTTCTTCCATGGTCAAGTAGTAGTTCCCCAAAACCATATCCTGAGATGGCGTTACAACTGGTTTACCATCTTTAGGGTTCAAGATATGTTCAGCAGCTAGCATGAGGATACGAGCTTCTGCTTGCGCTTCTTCTGAAAGCGGTACGTGGATAGCCATTTGGTCACCGTCAAAGTCGGCATTGTAGGCTTCACAGACCAATGGATGCAGACGCAAAGCTTTACCGTCAATTAGAACTGGCTCGAAGGCCTGGATTCCCAAACGGTGAAGGGTCGGTGCGCGGTTCAAGAGCACTGGGTGTTCCTTGATTACTTCTTCCAGGATATCCCAGATACGCTCATCTCCACGTTCCACCAAGCGTTTTGCAGCTTTTACGTTTTGCACGATATCACGCGCAACGATTTCACGCATCACAAATGGTTTAAAGAGCTCAATCGCCATTTCACGTGGCACACCACATTGGTACATCTTAAGAGTTGGACCAACGGCGATAACGGAACGTCCTGAGAAGTCAACACGTTTACCGAGCAAGTTTTGACGGAAGCGCCCTTGTTTCCCTTTAAGCATGTGGCTCAATGATTTGAGTGGACGGCTACCTGGTCCTGTAATCGGACGACCACGACGACCGTTGTCAATCAAAGCGTCAACCGCTTCTTGAAGCATACGCTTCTCATTTTGAACGATGATACCTGGTGCGTTCAACTCAAGCAAACGAGCCAAACGGTTGTTACGGTTGATAACACGGCGGTAAAGGTCGTTCAAGTCAGATGAGGCAAAACGGCCACCATCCAACTGCAACATTGGACGAAGGTCTGGCGGAATAACTGGAAGGATATTGAGAATCATCCATTCAGGTTTGTTTCCAGACTTGTAAAAGGCATCCAAAACATCCAAACGGCGGATGGCTTTTACACGTTTTTGTCCAGTAGCTGTTTTCAACTCTTCTTTGAGTTCAGCAATTTCTTTTTCGAGATCTACTTGTTTCAAGAGGTCTTGGATGGCTTCGGCACCCATTTTGGCAACGAATGAACCATAACCATACTCACGCAAGCGCTCACGGTATTCGCGCTCTGTCATGATAGACTTGTGCTCAAGTGGTGTATCCTTCGGATCAATCACCACATAAGCCGCAAAGTAGATAACTTCCTCGAGGGCACGAGGACTCATATCAAGGGTCAAGCCCATACGGCTTGGAATCCCCTTGAAATACCAGATGTGAGATACAGGAGCCTTCAACTCGATGTGCCCCATACGCTCACGACGAACTTTCGTACGCGTTACTTCAACCCCACAGCGGTCACAAACAATCCCTCTGTAACGAATGCGTTTGTACTTACCACAAGCACATTCCCAGTCTTTTGTAGGACCAAAGATGACTTCGTCAAAGAGTCCTTCACGTTCTGGTTTCAACGTACGGTAATTGATTGTTTCAGGTTTTTTGACTTCTCCATAAGACCATGAACGGACTTTGCTTGGAGAAGCTAGGGTGATTTGCATACTTTTAAAACGATTTACATCAACCACTATTTCTTACCTTTCTTCATTTTCTAGTCAGTGTGAATTCTTATTCTTTTCCTTCAGCTTCAAAGGCTGCTTTCGCTTCTTGAGCTGCTTTTTCGCGCGCTTTTTCAAGATCGTCAACGTGAATCACGTCATCGTCTTCTCCTTCGTCTAGGTCGCGCAGTTCTACTTCATTATCATCTTCGTCGAGAACGCGCATGTCCAGACCAAGAGATTGCAATTCTTTAACAAGGACACGGAAGGATTCTGGCACACCTGGTTTTGGAATTGGTTTACCTTTAGTGATAGCTTCATAAGCTTTCAAACGGCCGTTGACATCATCTGACTTGTAAGTCAGGATTTCTTGCAGAACGTTCGAAGCACCGTAAGCTTCCAAGGCCCAAACTTCCATCTCACCAAAACGTTGTCCACCAAACTGAGCTTTACCTCCGAGTGGTTGTTGGGTAACCATTGAGTAAGGTCCTACTGAGCGGGCGTGGAGTTTGTCATCTACCATGTGGTGGAGCTTGATCATGTACATGACACCGACAGATACACGGTTGTCAAATGGCTCACCTGTACGACCATCATAAAGAACGGTCTTAGCATCACTATCCATACCAGCTTCACGAACAGTATCCCAAAGATCATCTGAGCTAGCTCCGTCAAAGACTGGAGTTGCAATGTGAATACCCAAATTACGTGCCGCCATACCAAGGTGGAGCTCCATAACCTGACCAATGTTCATACGAGATGGTACCCCGAGTGGGTTCAACATGATATCTACTGGTGTTCCATCTGGCAAGTATGGCATGTCTTCCACAGGAACGATACGGGATACAACCCCTTTGTTTCCGTGACGACCGGCCATCTTATCTCCGACCTTGATCTTACGTTTTTGAGCGATGTAGACACGAACCAGCATATTAACACCAGATTGTAGCTCATCACCATTTGCACGGGTAAAGATCTTCACATCACGAACGACACCGTCAGCACCGTGAGGTACACGAAGCGAAGTATCACGAACTTCACGAGACTTGTCTCCAAAGATAGCGTGCAAGAGGCGCTCTTCAGCAGAAAGGTCTTTTTCACCCTTCGGAGTTACTTTTCCGACTAGGATGTCGCCTTCTTTAACTTCCGCTCCGATACGGATAATACCCATTTCATCCAAATTGCGTAGGGCATCTTCCCCTACGTTTGGAATTTCGCGGGTAATTTCTTCAGGCCCAAGCTTTGTATCACGTGTTTCTGATTCGTATTCTTCCAAGTGAACTGAGGTGTAGACATCGTCTTTCACCAGACGCTCGCTCATGATAACCGCATCCTCGAAGTTGTAACCTTCCCATGTCATGTAGGCAACGATTGGGTTTTGTCCCAAGGCCATTTCTCCATTTTCCATAGAAGGTCCGTCGGCGATAAAGTCACCTTTTTCTACGACATCGCCAACTTTAACAAGGGTACGTTGGTTGTATGCAGTTCCTGAGTTAGAACGACGGAATTTTTGAATATGATAAACATCAAGTGATCCATCTTCACGACGAACTTCAACCTTATCGGCATCTGCATAAGTGACCTTACCATCATGCTGGGCAATGACTGCAGCACCAGAATCGTGAGCCGCTTGGTATTCCATACCAGTACCAACATAAGGCGCTTTTGGATCAATCAAAGGCACGGCCTGACGTTGCATGTTAGCACCCATGAGGGCACGGTTGGAGTCGTCATTTTCCAAGAAAGGAATACATGCTGTCGCTACGGCAACTACCTGCTTAGGCGATACATCCATGTAATCTACTTGATCTGATGGGAATTCTTGGTTGTTACCTTGGTGGCGTCCCATAACGATAGGCTCTGCAAAACCACCTTCTTCATTAAGCTTAGAGTTTGCCTGAGCTACGATAAACTCATCTTCTTCATCAGCTGTCAACCAAACGATTTCGTTGGTTACGACACCAGCTTCACGATCTACCTTGCGGTATGGCGTTTGAATAAATCCATATTTGTTAAGGTGTCCATAAGAAGACAAGTTATTGATCAAACCGATGTTTGGTCCTTCAGGTGTTTCAATCGGACACATACGACCATAGTGAGTATAGTGCACGTCCCGCACTTCATAACCAGCGCGGTCACGTGTCAAACCACCAGGTCCTAAGGCAGACAGACGACGCTTGTGAGAAAGCTCAGACAGCGGATTGTGTTGGTCCATGAACTGTGACAACTGTGAAGAACCAAAGAATTCTTTAATTGCCGCAGTTACTGGACGAATATTAATGATTTGTTGCGGTGTGAGAACTTCATTATCCTGAACAGACATCCGTTCACGAACGTTACGCTCCATTCGAGAAAGTCCCAGACGAACTTGGTTAGCCAAAAGCTCACCAACCGCACGAATACGACGGTTCCCCAAATGGTCAATATCGTCCACACGACCGATACCTTCTGCCAAGTTGAGGAAGTAGCTCATCTCAGCCAAAATGTCAGCAGGGGTTACAGTCCGAACCTTGTCAGATGGATTCGCGTTCCCAATAATGGTCACAACACGGTCTGGGTCATTTGGTGCCACAACTTTGAACTTTTGAAGCTCTACAGGCTCTGTCAAAACAGCTGAATCATTTGGAATATATGTGATTTTGTTCAAACCATTGTCCAACTGCTCTGCAATACTGTCAATCACACTGCGAGTCATAAGAGTTCCCGCTTCAACAAGGATTTCACCTGTTTCAGCATCCACAAGAGGCTCAGCAATTGTTTGGTTCAGCAAACGAGTCTTGATGTTGAGCTTCTTATTAATCTTGTAACGTCCAACAGCTGCCAAGTCATAACGATGTGGATCAAAGAAGCGAGCTACAAGAAGTGAACGAGAACTCTCAGCAGTTTTAGGTTCACCTGGACGGAGACGCTCATAGATTTCTTTCAGAGCTTCATCTGTACGGGAATCCATAGGATTTTTGTGAATATCTTTTTCGATAGTATTGCGCACTAAGTCGCTATCACCAAAAATGTCAAAGATTTCATCATCACCTGAGAAACCAAGCGCACGAACCAAAGTCGTAAATGGAATTTTACGCGTCCGGTCAATACGAGTATAGGCAATGTCTTTTGAATCTGTTTCTAGCTCCAACCATGCTCCACGGTTAGGAATAACAGTTGATCCATAGCCGATTTTCCCGTTTTTATCGACTTTATCGTTGAAGTAAACACCTGGAGAACGTACCAACTGAGATACGATAATCCGCTCACCACCATTGATGATGAAGGTTCCCATTTCAGTCATAATAGGGAAATCACCAAAGAAGACTTCTTGTGTCTTGATTTCACCAGTTTCCTTGTTAATCAGACGGAAAGTCACAAAAATTGGCGCTGAGTAGCTAGCATCATGAATCCGTGCTTCTTCCAGCGTATATTTTGGTTCCCTAATTTCATAACCAACAAATTCCAGCTCCATAGTGTCGGTAAAGTTTGAAATTGGAAGTACATCTTCAAAAACTTCCTTCAAACCATGATCCAAGAAGTCTTTAAAAGAATCTGTTTGAATCTCAATTAAGTTAGGTAAATCAAGAACTTCCTTAATTCTTGAAAAACTACGACGGGTACGATGTTTCCCGTATTGAACGTCATGTCCTGCCAAGTTTTTACTCCTTTATAGTAAGATACATAGCCCATCAACAAAGCTTAAAGAAATTCCAGATTTTGAATTGATAAAGAAATGAATCTTTTCTAACCAGGAACTTCTTACCAGCTCTTTTAGGGCGAGTTCAATTAAATCTTTTCAGAGGCAATTCCTCTATTCTGTTTTGTCAAACTGCAAAACAGCTACAATCAGTCCCTCTTGTTTAATTTTCAGAAAAATTAAATTATGATTACATGATTCATTTTTCCTAAAAATAGACACAAAAAGAGCAGCTAAATCTGACTTATGAAAGTTTGATTTAACTGCTGTAAGCTCTTTTGGACAATATTTCAAAAAAGCAGACGACAAATTATTAATAATATTGTACCTTATTTTGCCTGAAAATGCAAGATTATCGGCATTATGAAAGCCTTTTTATTTTAATTTGTCTGGCTTTGACTAGAATTTTTATCTGTAGAGGAATCTTCTTGTTTTTTACTCGAACTGCTCGTTTCTTTTTCCTCTTTTTCGTTTCTTGTCTCGCTCTCTTTTTCTTTGTCTTCTCTAACCCTACGGTCGGAAGTTTGGTTGCCAGCAAGTGCCGCCCAGGCCTGCTGTAAATCACTATCTGTACCACCGATAGCAAAGCGATAAGATAGAGCTGGCGCTCCATTCTTAGCCCAGTAGCTAGTGACTGTTTGACCACCCAACGAAATATCACGGCCATTAACGGTCGTACGACCAGGTTTTGTTCCAGTAGCTTTTAAAACTTCTGAACTGATAACACTAGAATCTAGGTTAAAACGATCACTAATACCAAAGACGTTTGGATCTGCTTGATAGATGGCATTTACAAGATTAGCCATGTAGCTTGCGTTATTATTATAGCCAGTTAGAGCCCCCATCGAAGTATTGTCATCGTGTCCTATCCAACCTCCCAAAGTTACCTTTGGCGTTGAAAGCATCAGCCACATATCACCATTGACATTGGTAGTTCCTGTTTTCCCAATCCAGTCAGCACTCAACAAACCACCATTTACTTGCGCTAGTCGTGATTTAAAAGTCGTTGTAGACCCAGATTCCAAGACTCCTCGCATTAAGCTTTGCATAATAGTCGCTGTCGCTGGTGTATAGACCTGGACTGGACTAGCCTTATGTTCATAAATAACTTTACCTGATCTATCACTGATCTTTTCAATCATATAGCGCTTCTGATAAGTCCCATTATTAGCTAGCGCCTGGAAACCATTGGTATGCTGGGCAACAGAGACTTCAATCCCTCCTCCCAATGGCAGACTCTCAATTGTATAGTCAGGAATTGAATAGCCCATTTTATCCATGTAGCCTTTGACATTGACTCCTTTCTCACGCAGGAGCTTATAGGTCCAGTAGGCAGGAATATTCCAAGAAGTATTCAGGGCTTCTTGCAAATCCATCATACCCGTCCCTCGACTGTCCGCATGCATGATAGGGTCTCCGCTTGAGAAGGTTGTCGGATAATTAGATAGGACACTTGCACTTCCCATCAGCCCCTGGTCAATTGCAATCCCGTAGGCTAAAATCGGCTTGATGGTCGAACCAGGTGAACGCTCCGTATCAAAAGCGTGATTATTTTGATTCTCGGCATAATTCCTCCCACCGATAAACCCTAGGATAGCACCGGTCTGGTTATTTAAAAGAACATTCCCAACTTGAACCTGTCCAGTTCCATCATCTAGGATTCCACCATATGCAGCAACGGCATTTTGCATGGCGTTATGAACTGCCTTATTAATTGTGGTTTTAACGGTATAGCCACCTTCACTTAGTTCTTTTGCTGCTAATTCCTTATAAGCCTTAACAGTGGCTGTATTTTTCAGATCTTGCTGGGAAACATTATCTCTCTTGATGAGATACTGATACATGGCATCCTCAGCTTCAGACTTGGCTTGATAATATAGATAGCCACGTGATGCCGTTTCAACATTTCCAGCAGGTAAAAAATCTTTGGTCAAATCATAATCTTTATAAAGATTGTACTCATCTTGGCTTAAAGCACCTGTCCGGTACATATTATAAAGAACGTCCTTAGCCCTCTCCAAACCATAGGCCATGTCCTTTGAATCTTTCAAAGTCCCCTTTGCCGTGTAGGGAGAGTATACAATTGGACTTTGAGGCAATCCCGCAATAAAAGCTGCTTGAGGCACTGTTAATTTACTTGCGCTAACACCAAAAATTCCCTTAGCAGCCTCTTCAACACCAGCTATATTTTGGCCTTTATTATTTCTACCAAAAGGTGATACATTGAGATAGGTTGTCAGTATTTCATCCTTACTCATATAGCGCTCTAATGCTAAGGAGTCAATGATTTCTGTTGCTTTACGATTAAAGGTAGGAGCATCTCCAACAACTTGCTGTTTGATAACCTGCTGCGTAATAGTGGAACCACCACTAGCAGAACCAATTCCAACTACTGACCCCAGAGTGGCCCGTAAAACAGCCTTAGGAACGACTCCCTTATGGCTCATGAAGTTCTCATCTTCTGTTGCAATTACAGCCTTCTTAACATTTTCAGAAATCGCCGAGCTATCCACCGTAACCCTTATCAGGTCACTATCTATTGTCGAAATCAGGCTACCATCAGCATACGTTAATTCTGAAATAGCTGATATATCTTGAACTTTCTGGATCAAAGTATCTTTTTCGGGTACTGCTACATTATTAAATAAATTTAAGGCATAGCCAGTCGCAATCCCTGCACCAAATAAAAATCCCAGAAACAAAAGGACGAACAGGGTATTCGAAAGAAGTTTGATTGTTCGCAAGACAGTAGCCCCAATATCCATAGGAGACCAAGGCTCTCCGTCAGTTTGCAGCTTTGACTCCAGCCACTTCCCGATTTTCCCAAAGAAAAGGCGGGATTTTTCAGCTACTTTTTTCCATAGGATCTGAATTTTTTTAATAAATGGTTTTAAAATTTCAAGAAACTTTTTTACTTTTTGTTCCAACATATTATATCCTCGTATTGCCTATTATATCAAAATCTTCGTCCATATGACAAGAACAGCGCGATTTACAAGAGCTCGGGGAGATTTTTTACTAGTTTTTTTGCAATTTTATTACACTCTTTTCCTGGTTTGTGATACAATGGGAGAATGAATTTAAAACTTTGAAAAGGAGAGACAGACATGCACATTTTTGATGAGCTCAAAGAACGTGGGTTGATTTTTCAAACTACTGATGAAGAAGCCCTGCGCCAAGAACTAGAAGAAGGTCAAGTCTCTTATTATACTGGATATGACCCAACAGCAGACAGCCTGCACCTTGGTCACCTTGTAGCCATCTTAACAAGCCGTCGCCTACAGTTGGCTGGACACAAACCTTACGCCTTAGTTGGAGGAGCAACTGGTCTTATTGGCGACCCATCTTTTAAGGATGCTGAACGTAGTTTACAAACCAAAGAAACCGTAGAAGGCTGGGTTAAAAGCATCCAAGGGCAGCTTGCAGGCTTGCTTGACTTTGAAAACGGCCAGAACAAAGCTGAAATGGTTAATAACTACGACTGGTTTTCAGATATCAGTTTTATCGATTTCCTACGTGACGTTGGAAAATACTTCACAGTCAACTACATGATGAGTAAAGAATCTGTTAAAAAACGGATTG
The DNA here is from genome assembly GCA_963554405.1 of uncultured Streptococcus sp. Lineage (GTDB taxonomy): Bacteria > Bacillota > Bacilli > Lactobacillales > Streptococcaceae > Streptococcus. Next base: position 25,777 of record CAUVRI010000014.1, read on the forward strand.
AAACAGGGATTTCATATACTGAATTTGCCTACCAAATCATGCAAGGATACGACTTTTTCATCTTAAATCAAAAACACAATGTTACTCTGCAAATTGGTGGTTCTGATCAGTGGGGAAATATGACTGCTGGAACAGAACTCTTGCGTCGTAAAGCTGACAAGACTGGACATGTCATTACTGTTCCTCTTATCACCGATGCTAGCGGTAAGAAATTTGGTAAATCAGAAGGAAATGCTGTTTGGCTGAACGCTGACAAGACTAGCCCATATGAGATGTACCAATTCTGGATGAATGTCATGGACGATGATGCTGTTCGCTTCCTTAAAATTTTCACCTTCCTAAGCTTAGATGAGATTGAGGAGATCCGCAAGCAGTTTGAGGCAGCACCACATGAACGTTTGGCTCAGAAAATCTTAGCACGTGAAGTGGTCACTCTAGTTCATGGCGAAAAAGCTTACCAAGAAGCCTTAAATATTACAGAACAGCTATTTGCAGGAAATATTAAGAACCTTTCTGTTAAAGAGCTGAAACAAGGACTCCGTGGTGTTCCAAATTATCAAGTCCAAGCAGAAGACAATCTCAACATTGTTGATTTACTTGTTACTGCTGGAGTTGTTAATTCCAAACGTCAGGCGCGTGAAGATGTCCAAAACGGAGCTATCTACGTCAATGGAGACCGCATCCAAGACCTTGACTATACTCTGAGCGATGCAGACAAATTAGAAAATGAATTGACCGTCATCCGCCGTGGTAAGAAAAAATACTTTGTCTTGACTTATTAAACCTAAAGGAAACTCGAAAGACATACGGGTTTCCTTTTCCATATCTTCTTCAACAAGATCTTCTATTTTCACAGAAAGAAACGACTCATGAAACCAAAAATCGCTCGATTTGTTAGAGCCTCAACTTTTGCTTGTCCTCTATGTAAGGAAGCACTCAAATTTCAGGACCATAGCCTAGTCTGCACAAACAGACATTCTTTTGACATTGCAAAATACGGTTACGTAAACTTAGCACCCCAGATAAGACAATCAAAAGACTATGATAAAGACAACTTTATTCAGCGCCAAATCATCTTAGAGGCCGGCTTTTACCAACATATTTTACAGGAAATTGAATTTTTTTTGCAACAATCACCCGATACCCAAACTATTTTAGATGTTGGTTGTGGCCAAGGATACTATAGTCTGAAATTGCAAAAAGTATTCCCAGACAAAGATTTCTATGCTTTTGATATTTCCAAAGACTCCATCCAGCTAGCCAGCAAAACTGATACTAGCCTTTCTATCAATTGGTTTGTGGGAGATTTGGCAAAACTTCCTATCAAGAATCATAGTATTGATCTTATTTTAGATATTTTTTCTCCTGCAAACTACCAGGAATTCCAACGTGTATTGACTAAACAAGGACTCCTGATCAAGGTCATTCCTACCAGTCAACATGTTCAGGAAATCCGCAAAAAGGTTGCCGGGCAGCTGCAAAAGCAAGATTATTCCAACCAAGATATACTAGACCATTTTGAGACCTCATTTGAAATTCTTGAACAGAAAGAGGTTACTGTCACCTATCCAATCAATGAAATCCAAAAGGAAGCTCTCATTGGCATGACCCCCCTCCTCTTTCATATTAAACAGGAAGAAATTGATTGGTCTGATCTCACAGAAATTACCATTTCTGCTACCATTCTGATTGGAAAAAGCAAAAAAGGCAAGCTTTAAATGCTTGTCTTTTTAAAATCTTCTCTTATTTAATACGATAGTAAAAACTACCTTGTTCACCAAAGGACTGGATACCAACCCCAGTCCAAAGGCGGTCACGACTAATATCAGAGCTATCTTTAAAGTTTTCTGTATCAGCAAGCTTGACACCACTTGGAATAAATTCTAGCAAGAAACCTCCTGTTTGGCCACCATATACACCGCCAGCTGCTGTTCCGTAGTCGGTTAAGGAAGCACCACCAAATTCATATTCAGCTGAAACTAGACCGTTTTCATCAAATACAAGTTGTTCCCCTTTATCATTTTGCCATGTGCCTTGAATGCTTGCAAAATTTCCATCAGCCAATTCACTAATGTTCATTTTTTTATCCGCTTCCTGACTAGGGCTTGTAGAACTTTCTGAAGTCTTACTGGATTCAGAGCTGGCCGAAGTTGCTGAACTCTTCGAAGATGCCATTTGACTTGAAGAAGCTGAGCTCTCTTTTGTTTCTCCTTTTCCAGAACATCCTGACAAGACTAGTCCTCCTCCTAAAGCTATTAAAATAGTCATTAACAATATTCTTTTTTTCATATTTTTCCTCATTGTCAGGCTTAAAAAATAAGCCCTTTTCTATTTTCTAGTATAGGACTTATTGTATCTTTTTTCTATTGATTTAGCAACCGCCCTTATTGATCAACCCGATAGTAAGCTGCACTTGCGATATCTTCTGGCATTCCTTGGCCTGCAAAAATTCTATCACGATTTGTATCAGAAGCATCTCCTTCTGGTACAATGGCATTTCCCTTCATCACAAACCAGATTGAATAACCCGTTAATCCCGTTTGAACATTTACGATCAAATTGCCTGCAGCATCATAGTTGAAAGAAGAAATGCTAGTTTCATCAGCCACTATACCCTTCTCATCAAAGGTAATTGTCTGACCTTCAGCATTCTTCCATGTCCCTTTTACGCTTGTAAAATTCCCATGAGTCATCGCATTAAAATCAAATACAGTTGAACGAGCCCTTATTTGCTCCTTACCTTCTGCTTGGTCACTCGGTTTTCCAGTTTCATTTGAAGGTTTCTCTGAGGTCGAATTAGTCGTTACGCTACTAGAATCCTCACTTGATTCCTTCTTGGTTGAGCTTTGGCTAGACTGACTTGTGCTAATTCTGGACTGTGAAGTTGTTGAGGAAGTTTTATTTTCAGAAATGGTGAAAAATTTAAAATAAATAAACACGACTGCTATAACGATAAACAATGCTGTGATTAAGCCAATAAGTAGCTTCTTACTCATATAATTTCCTCCCCTTAACTGGTTCTTTATTTCATTGTAATAGAATTGTAACATTAAGTCAAGATGTTTTACAAAATATTACAATGAAAGACCAAACAGGTTCAAAAGGAAGTGAGATCTTATCTTAAATTAAGCATTAATCAACTGATAATACCTTATAAATCGTTTTAGCTAAAGCTGCTTCATAATCAGATACACTATAAAGTTTATCCGTTGTCACTTGAGCTGTCTGTTTTTCTAAGTCCACAACCACATCTGACACTCCCACCATAGATAGGAAATGTTGGGTGACGTGTTTGACACAGTTTTGACAAGATAAGTTTTCTAATTGGACTGTTTGTTTCATAGATTTATTCCTCCGTATACTTAGTTCATTTTAAAGCGTCCTAGACGTAGAGCATTGACGACAACCGATACTGAGCTCAAGCTCATGGCTAGACCAGCCAACATAGGATTGAGTAAGGGGCCGCCGAAAAGATGCAGCAGACCCATAGCAATCGGGATGCCTAGTGTATTATAAGCAAAGGCCCAGAAAAGATTTTCCTTGATATTACGAATGGTCGCCTGGCTAAGCTTGATGGCCTTGACCACATCTTGCAGATCACTATGCATGAGCACTACATCTGCTGATTCGATAGCTACATCAGCGCCTGATCCGATGGCAATTCCTACATCTGCCTGAACCAGAGCTGGCGCATCATTGATACCGTCTCCGACCATGGCCAGTTTTTTATCAGCTTCCTGCAAGCCCTTGATAGCAGTGGCCTTACCATCCGGCAATACACCTGCGATAACTTTTTGGATGCCAGCTTTCTGGGCAATAGCTTTCGCTGTTTCCTCACGATCCCCTGTCAGCATGATGACTTCTAGCCCCATAGACTGGAGCTCTTGCACCGCCTTCAGACTGCTGGACTTCATCTCATCTGCTACCGCTAAAATACCTACCAGCTGTCCATCTATTGCGACAAACATGGCTGTCTTCCCTTTCTGGGATAGCTCCAACAACTGTTCTTGAAAGGCACTGCTGTCAATGTTATTTTCTTTCATCAATCTTTCATTTCCGATTAGAAGCCGCTTGTCCTCAACCTGAGCTGACAAACCTCGTCCAACCATAGCCTCAAAATGACTGACAGGCAGCAAGTCAAGTCCCTCCTCTTTAGCAGCTTCTAAGATAGCCTGAGCCAAAGGATGTTCAGAATGCTGCTCAGCACTGGCTATTAGTCGCAACAAGTCGGGACGATTCAAATCACCCAAGGGCAGCAGATCAGTTAGGCTGGGTTTACCAACCGTAATCGTCCCCGTCTTATCAAGAACAATAGTATCCAGTTGATAAGCTGCTTCCAATGCTTGTCCAGACTTAATCAGAATTCCATTTTCGGCCCCTTTACCAGTCCCAACCATGATAGCTGTCGGAGTCGCTAATCCCAGCGCACAAGGGCAGGCAATGACCAGAACTGCAATAAAGATTGACAGGGAAAAGCTAAGGCTCTCACCAGCTAGAAAATACCAGCCAAGCGCGGATAAAGTAGCCAAGCTCAGCACTATTGGGACAAAATAAAGCGAAATCTTATCGGCCAAAGCCGCTATCGGCGCCTTAGACCCCTGCGCTTCCTCCACCAATCTAACAATCTGAGCTAAGGTCGTATCCGAACCCACCCTAG